>CAJQIK010000051.1 GCA_905478365.1 uncultured Burkholderiales Genera incertae sedis bacterium | reverse complement strand
GCATTCAAACATGTGGTTACCCATCTCTTCTGTGTAGGGGCAGTCACGAAACTGAAACATCTTATATTCTTCCTCCATTGCTTTTTCATAAATTTCTTCGTCAATGGTGGTTGTTCCGCCTGAATCAGTTACCTGATCAGTATCATTCTGCGCGAGCAAAGAGTTAAGATCACTCTCAGCCGCGGACTTCTTCTCACAATTATTTTCAATGGTCGTATTGAAACACCACAACGTGCTAAAACCATTATTATCTTTTATGCATTGATACAGTTCCTGTCCCATTGGATCGGTCCAGTCACACCCGCTATAGTTAGCGACCATTTGCTCTCGACGGGCAGATCCTCCCGCCCAAGCTTGAAAAATGAAACCACCCATTAACAGGACAAATAAAATGAATCGCCCTGGTCGCCACATACTACTCATGCTGCACTCCTTTTTTCATTACTTTCAAGTTTTGTCATAGCTATTGCGTAAATTTAAAACGCAGCCTCAAATAACGTCGTCCCGTCAAATCTTTGGTCTCTGTTAGAGTTTGTCCATTGTAGGTCGCCTCAACTGTATATCTACCCCCAACAACCTCAACAAAAAACAAAGGCCCTTTGGATTCTTCTTCCAAGATCACATCTCCAGACAAATCCTTCACCGTCACTAACGCGCCTGCGATTGGACCATCGACAGCCGTTGACGTGAGCACAATATGCATCGGAAATCTAGCCGCCAGATTATCCATTTTCTTGCGTTCGGCTTTATTCATACCTCCAGAAACATACTTCACACCACGGTACTCGAGTATTTCTGGCTCACCCGCTGACACATAAGGCGATTGTAAGTAACAAAATACCAGGATGATGAGTGTAGTAAATTTCAAAACCAATCCTTTCGTGATCGTTTGGATCAGGCCAAATGCAAATAAAAATATAAAAATATAAAAATTATGGGTGCCGATTTATAGACAGACATTCAACGCGTTTTCTGCGTCATTGTACCGGTTCTTGCCTACCAAGGAGACCTCTGCGCTCTTTTATTTCTTTTAATATATCAACAAATAACCCACGCTCCCCGAAACCGCCTGCTTTTGTGACTAATAAGCTCTCTTTCCCCTTCAGGTTCACCCTCAATATTGGCAGTCCGGGAACAAACTCACCGCAAATTTCTAATATAGATATATTTAACTCACGCAAGCATGCTAATGCTGTGTCTCCCCCGGTAAGAACAATTAAATCTGGATCGACTTTGCTAATTTGTTTCACTACAGTCCTTGCTAACCGAGCGGCAACGACACTCGGGGGCTCTATTAACTTAGGATCTTGAGTTGCCACTATTACAGACACATTTTTGCGCGGCTTTTCTAGCGTATCAACTAACCCGTTGTTAGCCAGATAGATTGATTCCGGATAGTCCTCTTTGACCGCATGGACTTGATCCAGTGATCGTTGAGATCTTGATCCCACGACATAAAGAACGGACTGGCAAGTAATGTCCAAACTAACCATATCGCCACTTTTTGAAAGTGCACGCGCGAGGCGCCGGGTGATACCGGACGATCCTACTAACAGACATTTATTTACGTTATGTAGATATTCACTCACCACATTATCAAGATCATCATTAGTCTCCGCATCAAAAATTCGAATAGAAGATTGCCGATCCTGCTCAACTTGAAAGATCGCGTTTAGGTTTGATTTAGAAGCCGGACTGATAGCATCATTTGCGTATTCGGTTTTGCCAAGCGGAATTCCATCTACGAACACTTGGCCATCTCTGATTACCCTTGATTGATCAGGAAAAGCTGGGGCGACAAAAGCCTTCTTAATGGCAAACGTATCCATTACGGTCCGCACTTCTGTAAATATGTTCCCTCTCAGAGTTGAATCAATTTTCTTTACTATAAATCGAAAGCTATTTAAATCGAATTTCGCTAAACACTCGTCAACCAGTTCGGCTGCCTTATCAGGGCTGCACTGTCGAGAATTTGTACTGATAGATATGACATCAGCGTCGTTTAGGTCACGCATCTGGAAGGGTTTGACCGAATCCACAAGAGCTTTAACCCGAAAACCATACTCACAGAAAGGACTAGCAGCGTCCAAAGCACCAGTGAGGTCATCAGCTATAATCAGGATCTTATAAGCTTGATCCCCACAGCTCATTAGCTGCCGGCGATTCTTCGCGCGTATTCAATCGCCGCCTTCATGTTGGTATTGTTTGCCACACCGTTCCAAGCAATATCGAAAGCGGTTCCATGGTCGACAGAGGTTCTATAAATCGGCAGGCCAAGACTAACGTTGACCGTCTCGTTGAAGGCAATTAATTTTGTAGGAATATGACCTTGATCGTGGTACTGGGCGACAACCAAATCAAACTCACCCTCTAGCGCTCTATAAAAAACAGTATCTCCAGAAATAGGTCCTTGCACATCGATCCCCTCAGACTTAGCCTGCGTAATGGCAGGAACCAACCGGTCCGCCTCTTCGGAGCCGAATAAACCACCCTCTCCGCAGTGAGGATTAAGGCCCGCAACCGCTAAACGAGGACTTTCATAACCAATACTTTTAAAATGCCGATCTCCTATTCGGATGGTATCTAAAACACGCTGTATTGTCGGTTTAGTCGCGGCATTAGCCAGCGATGTATGAGTACTGACGTGGATTGCATTTAGCTTCGGACCGGCTAACAACATGAACGATGCCTTAGCTCCCGTAAGGTCTGCTAATAACTCCGTGTGTCCATCATACTTGTGACCGGCTAAGTGCATGGCAGCTTTGTTTAATGGAGCGGTGACAATCACCGAGATCAGCTTCTCGAGCGAGAGCTCTACCGATTTTTCAACATAACGATAGGCTGCCTCTCCAGCACTCGCGCTAACTTCACCATCTTTTATTGCTTCCGAGTCAGTTGTTGGTACGTGGATAACAGGCACCACTCCATCATCTACATCGAGCGAGTCGCTAAATTTAAGTTGTGCGCCAATCATCCGACTGGCACGCTCCAAGAAGTCAACATTTCCAACAACAATCGACCGAGATCGTGCCTCCGGAGACATTTCATGTAACGTTTTGACGATAATTTCTGGACCAATACCTGCGGGGTCCCCCATCGTAATCCCGATTCGATTTACTTCCAATATTTTACCTCCTATAGACTTGAATAATAGACAACAGGGATTACATTCCAGCAGCCATCGCCTCAAGCTTATCGCTCGACGCAGCCAGCCTAACCTCGGGGGCTCGAGCTAGTTCTCCACCGCAAGTTTCAATTGAATTCACAGCGTCTTCGACAAGTTCGATATTCGTTTTCTCGCATCCAAAAGGCGCATCCTCCAGCCCCACTCTTACGTGCCCAGACTCCATAATCACTCTTGGTATCAGTGGTAGGACGTTAACATCCAAACCCGAAATCATCCAATTACATCCAGGTGCGACCTGATCCAACAAATTCAAATAAGCTGTTAGTGCATAATCTTCTGGCGGAAAACCAAAAGTAAACCCTGAGCTGAACATCAATCGATAAATAGGGTCTGGTGTACTCTCTCGCCAATGTAGATTCGCTCCCAGTCGAGCAAAACCCGGCTCGTAAATTGCGTAGCTGGGGTGAAGCCCGTATTGGTGCGCTATACGCATGCCATGACGAGCATCCGCCTCACTATTCTGATAAACGTATCCAACTTTATCCTCTTTCAGTTGGTCGTAATGCGAAAAATTGCAAGATCCTGGGTCCAGTACGGTCCACTCTAAAAACCCGTCCTTTGCTAAAGCTTCGATGTGAGCGTACCTATCCTCGCCGCTACTTCCCTCCTCAATCGGATTCATTCCTGGGGCTGGCACTGTCGGATAAACGACCGCATCAACTTTGGTGCGAATACCCTCAATAATCTTTTTGTAAACGTCAACGTCGTCTTTTTGTCGACCAGTCTTCTCATCATAAGCATGCACGTGAACGATCGCAGCTCCAGCGTTCACACAATCGATTCCCTGTTGCACAATATCCGCGACTTTAATCGGAATGCCGGCTTGTTTCTCTTGCGTCCACGGTCCATTAAGCGCTACTTCAAGCCATGTCTTACTTGTCACATCTTCCATCTTTTAATCCATCCAATTATTTAAATTATGTTAACCACTAATTCTGGCAAGCTCGCTACACGTCCAATCAATTTATCCCCTCGATGAAGAGGTCCTACGCCAGCCGGGGTTCCCGTAAAGATTAAATCTCCAGCCTCCAACTGATAGAACTGAGATAAAAAAGAAATGATCTCGGGTACATTCCAAATCATCTCGTTAAGATTACCTATTTGTTGCACCTTATCATTTACGGTAAGTGAAATCTCACCACTCGACAAATGCTCACACGATTTCGTCTGGGTTATTGCAGTTATTGGCGCAGCCTGCTCGAAGGACTTGCCAAAATCCCAGGGCCGTTTCATCTTTTTTGCTTGAGATTGTAAATCTCTCCGCGTGAGGTCGAGGCCGACCGCATATCCATATACATGGTCCTGAGCATCCTCCTTCGCGATCTCAGAGCCTGAGACGCCAATCGCTACAACCATCTCAATTTCATGATGAAGATCATCCGTTGCTCTGGGGTAGCTAACCGAACCCCCTCCAGGGACCAAAGAATCCAAAGACTTTAAAAAAAAGAAAGGTGGATCACGATCTGGATCATTACCCATTTCCCGAGCATGCTCGGCATAGTTGCGGCCAACACAGAAAATTCTATTCACGGGAAATTGACGCGTATCACCAATAATTGGCACTCGAGGCGCAACCTTAGGTTCAAATGCAAAGAGTTTGTTACTCAATATAATCTCCCGTAGGCAGTACGTAGAAAGGTGCGTCAAAGCCGCACATTATTACACATCAATGCTGGCGCATAGTGGGGAACCATACAAGCTAGCTATCAAGCTTCCGAATCGTCACATCCGACAATAAACGCGCACGGCAGGCAAGAATAAAGCCTTGCTGAAATTCATCTGCCGTTAGTGCCGCATCGGAATAAATATCCAAATCAACCCTACCTTTGATCAACTGACACTTGCAGGTACCACACATACCACTCTGACACGCATACGGGAAAATAATACCGTGTCGCAAAAGCGTTGATAGCAACAGCTCTCCAAACGGTATGTGTACGGTTAGATCGGAATCTTCAAACTTGAGTATGTGACTCAAAATATGGCCTTTATATAATCCAGAAAAAAATTTAAGTCACTGTAATTATTGCTTTTTTAGCAACTATTTACCAACTTTAATAATGAAACTATCTCTGTTAAAGCGCGGCTGCAATCACAAATACCTCAGCACATCTCAAGTAAGACCTATCATCTTGATTTTGTCTTTTAATAACAACTTATTTATTGCGGTGCGGCAACAGAATAAATGAAATATTTTTCACATTACCAGAGTTATATGAGATTAAAACTCAATTAAATAAAGCACCTACGTTACTACAAAGGTGTTGCAAAGACGAAGTAGTAGCGTTAACTTATAGTCAGGTTTTCTTGTGAGTACATGTTTTTAACTCAAAACAAATCGTAGAAATTTGAACGAGTTGTAACAAAGGTGCATTAGAGAATCGAATTTTTAATTTTATTCATTCGCGAATAAATAAAATAGTCTTCTAAAATTTTTAGGGAGAGAGTTATGACACGTTGGACTACTTCGGCTGCCGTTAAGGCAATTACAGCCGTTGCGTTTGTCGGCTTCGCTTCCCAAGCTATGGCAGCTGATGTCACTTGGGATCGATTGTTGAACGCGCAAAATGATGACGCTAACTGGATGATGTACCACAAAGATTTTACTGGTCATCACCATAGCGGATTAAAGCAAATCAACACTAGAAACGTTAAGAACCTTAAGCTTGCATGGCAGCACAATCCAGCTGCTACCAAGCGTGGTATTCAAGGTTTCCCTCTCGCGGTTGATGGAATGGTTTATTACACCACAACATCAGGCACGATTTGGGCACTGAACGGAGCTACTGGTCAGCCAGTTTGGCATCACGCTGCAAAAATCGATGTTGAGCGCGCTGAAGGTACATTCTACAACCCATACAACCGTGGCTTAGCAATCGGTCATGGTAACGTCTACATGGGTACAACAGATGGACGTTTAATCGCACTTAACGCCAAGTCGGGTGAAGTCGTTTGGGATAATGAGATCATGTCTGTAGCCAAGGGTAATAAAGGCTTCACAGGTGCTCCAGTTATCGTCAAAGACA
>CAJQIK010000050.1 GCA_905478365.1 uncultured Burkholderiales Genera incertae sedis bacterium | reverse complement strand
CAAACATCAAGACGAAAACAAGTAGGAGACTCAGTCACGTTATTTGCTAAACACTTGCTCAGAGGTCGTTTTAATCAGAGTCGTATAAACGTTCGCTAGCACTTCCATTCAGGATCAATCTTGTCAAGTAGGCGGATGTAGGCAGGCCACTCTGGATGACGGACCGCAGCACCCGCCTGCGCGTCACCTCCTTCAAACTGATTACGAGTGTGTCGCATAATATCATCAGGAATAACGCTTATCTCCCCACCGGTTGCCATAGCCCGCAATTGAATTTCGGCATTACGAATAAATACACCGTGCCGGATAAAAGCCCACGCAACAGATGAGCCTGCCGTAATTAATCCGTGATTTTTAAGAACCAATGTATGATTCACTGCCCCCATGGATTTGCAAAGCTGTTCTTGTTCACCAACATCAAGAACAATCCCTGAAAAATCATGGTACCCAACACGTTCGAAGAGTTGACAGGCCTCCTGAACCATTGGAACGACCTCTACATTTAAGGCGGTCATGCTCTGGCTAAACGGCTCGTGAGTATGCATCACACAATGTAAATCATCCGGTCGAGCCCTGTGTATCGCAGCATGAATCAGATAGCCCGCACGGTTGACCGGCCATCCATCATCATTCCCGACCTTATTGCCATCCAAGTCAATTACAACAAGGTTTGAGGCGGTAATTTCATCGTAACGAAGTCCGAACGGATTGATCAGAAAAGTATCTGTGCCGGGAATACGTAAAGTAATATGGTTATAAACAACGCTGGTCCAACCGTACATGTGCGTAAGTCTGTAACCCGCCGCTAGATCAACTCGCGCATGCCATTCATTATCACTCATACCCGAAGGAGTCTCTGGATATGATTGATGTAAGTCCTCTGCAGTTAACGTTAATGTCATAGTCTCTTCTTTTATTTCTTAAAAAATGGTGAATCCGTGAGGGATACTACCCTCTTAACTTGATATTGATTACGCTCACGATGATTACTACAACTTTTATTTAACCAAGGTGATGAGTTCACTACCCTATAAGCTAATACGCACACGCGCATGAGACGTATTAGAAATATACATATTAGCCTATCCTTTTATTGGGTCACATGTTTGATAATAACAAACTTGAAGACAACATCCCCTAACTCAAGCGACAAAAAAATCAATAAACTAATTTGAAAATTTTATATTGCAATTCAATTGCTGGGCACACCAAAGACAACCCACTTCACATCAGACAGTAATCTTTGCAACTTCAACTAATATCACTCAGCACATGTATCTGAGCAATTCGCATAATCTTTGGAACTTAAAACTCTAAAATCAAAAGCAATAGCTTTGTAGCGTGTGATAATCAATTTACGCAATGAACCTGATTTAAATAAATATGCAAAAGTCATTCTCACCAGCATGCGAACGAAACCAAGATCCGATTTTGGCTTCAATTAACCCAATACTAAAAAATGCTGAACACGTGCTAGAAATAGGATCGGGCACAGGACAACACGCTGTACATTTCGCCAAAAACATGCCATGGGTCACATGGCAATGTAGTGATATTTTCAGCAATTTGCTCGGCATCCAGTCTTGGATTGATGATACGAATCTAGGTAACCTGCCAAAGCCTCTAGAGTTAGACGTTTCGATGAATACCGTAAACCAGCAATACGATGCCGTTTACTCTTGCAACACGCTACACATTATGTCCAAGGATCAAGTTGAAGATTTTTTTAGCCTGATTGATATAGCTACTAAGCGAACCAGCGATTTAATAATTTATGGTCCATTTAATTACCTTGGGAAGTACACTGCTGACAGCAATGCCGAATTCGACCTATGGTTAAAAAATCAAAACCCTCAGAGCGGAATTCGCGATTTTGAGTGGATTGACTCTCTTGCGAAGCAAAATGAATTTAGTTTAGTCAATGATAAAGCGATGCCAGCTAATAACCGTTTATTACATTGGCGTCGTATAGGCGCTATAAATCTTTAAAGCTCTGCTTCAGGTCTGGTACGCATCAACACCTACACATAGTCTTTCCCAAAACCTGTCGAATCAGCCGACTTAATAGATAGGCCATCTATTGCTGGTATAAGATTGTGATGAAACGCCATAGAGTTATCGTGGACGAGGTCCGGGAAAGCTATCAATTGATGGATCAATTTGAGCGCACTTCAGTTTATCCTTGGTGTAGATTTCCATGCTTGGTTTTAGCCAAGAAGCATCATCAAAAGTACCCGCTTTCACAATAATAACGTCAGGAGCCGCCTCAATCTCAGAAAAAATAGGTGATCCACACTGCCCGCAAAATGATCGTTTAACCGGACTGCCTGAGTCTCCGACTGAATGATATTTTTTTAAAAAATTCGAGCTCTGGAAGGTAATCTGCTCTTTCGCATAACTTGCGACAACAGAATAAGGAGCACTAGTCTGTTTCTTACAATCATTACAATGGCAATAAAGAACTCGAATAGGATCCCCGATTACCGTATAACGCGTTTGGCCGCACAAACATCCTCCATCATATTTCATAATAGTCCTTTCTGATCTCTACAATTTAGTCAGCAGTCCCTCTCCACTCGATCAGGTCCATATAAACAACAGCTTCACCAACGCTGATCATCACGTCGTTATCTTCAATGCTAACCTGCATCTTAATGGACCGATCTAATAGTTGGCCAACTTCCTTTGAATCTTGATATGAAACGTTAACCACACGAAGATTGTCAGACCGCATCGCAGTATTTTTGATTTTTTCCCACCACAGCTCGGCCGCTCGACCCCCGTAACTATAAATCACGACCTCGTTCGCCCTCCCACAAGACTGCCGAATGATTTTTTCACTTGGAAGTCCTAAAATAACCCACAATTCAAGCTCGCCACTTCGGCTTTTTTGCCAAATATCCGGCTCGTCATCTGATGAAAGCCCTTTTGAAAACTCCAGTCGATCCCGCACATTTAGCGCAAAAGCGAGAATGCGCAAGATCAAACGTTCATCAGTCTCAGATGGATGTTTTGCAACAGTAAGATTATGAGTCCCATAGCAATGACGATCCATATCAGAAACTGAAAGTTCAACTTTATAAATAGTAGCTTTTTGCGCCATGATTTTTTACTTAGTCGGGAAAAGTTCAAAGTGGAGTGTCGCATTCTAATACAACCCACAATCCATCGATCAGTTAATGACGACCGATGATAGCGCCTTACGCATTAGTTAATAATTAATTCTTATTGAAAAGGTGAATTAAATCACTTACTGTTCCCCCCAAGTCCTCAGCAAATCGTTCATGCATCATAATGTCCTACTGAATACTCGTTACTTGGCAACTGGAGAAAATATTTGCTAACTGCAATCTTTACAATTCTGGTCTTACAACTAATCGGCGAAGTCCTACAAAAATATTTCGATTTGGCTATTCCTGGGCCAGTCATTGGACTGATGTTGATGCTCTTAACATTGATGATGATGAATTCAAAAAAACTTAATATCCTTGCACCGCTTCGTACTGAGATCATTAATACGTCTGAAAAGCTTCTCGGATACCTATCTTTACTTTTCGTACCGATTGGCGTCGGCGTGGTCATGCACCTCCAGCTACTGGAGATGCAATTACTCAGAATCCTAGTGGTTATCATATTAGGAACGATGAGCACGATGATTTTTACATCACTTATTTTTTCGAGAATCAGTGGCAAAAAATTCGATGACTGATGTCGACAGACTCTATCAAGTCTGGGTTTATCTCCAGGCAGAACCACTATTTTGGCTAACACTTACGATCGGCGCATACCTTCTCGCTGACAAAGCCTACCGAGCTTGTAATTTATTTCCTATCTTAAATCCAGTAGCCGTTAGTATCATACTAGTTAGCGCTTGCCTAATATGCTTCGAAGTTGAATATGAACGCTATTTCGAAGGTGCGAAATTTATTCATTTTTTATTAGGACCAGCGACTGTAGCCTTGGCGATTCCAATTTATCTCAACTGGAATATTGTTTCACGTGCAAAAAAAGCAATATTAATGTCTGTATTACTTGGAGTATTTTTTGCTATTAGTGCGACATATGGAATTTCGTGGCTTCTTGGTCTAGACATTCAAACAATTATGACTTTGCTGCCACGAAATGTTACAGCTCCGATCGCGATGGGTATATCAGAAATTATCGGCGGCGTCCCATCCCTTACGGCAATACTCACGATTGTCACAGGTATTGTTGGCGCTGCGCTAGGCACCTTCACTTTAGACCTGTTCCGAATAAAAAATATGGCTGCACGCGGTTTCGCTTTTGGACTTGCTAGTCACGGTATTGGCACAGCTCGCGCTATGTCCAAGAATGATGAAGCGGGCGTCTTCGCCGCGGTAGCAATGGGTTTAAGTGGCCTCGTTACAGCGGTAATGATACCGCTGATTTTTCTCGTGGCTCAGGGACTCATATAAAAACTCGGCTTTGCTTACAAGAACATTAATTTTCAAAAAAGGTAGTTCCGAAATCACTCATACTCGCTACATCATTTTTAAATTTAGTTATAACCAATGCAAAACTGAAAATCTTTTGAATACCATAGTTCTAATTCATATTAATATTGTTAAATGAACACACGATTTATTATCGCTCTCGCTTTGCTCGTACTTGCCCCGACTTTAAGTTGGAGCGAGTCCATGGAAAATCTGGTACTCCGTGATGGTCTTTTTTATGAGAGGTCCTCAAACACTCCCTTCACCGGAAAGCTTGACGACACACGTAGGCAAGGATCCATTGTCGATGGAAAACAAGAGGGTCCATGGGTTGCTTACTGGAAAAATGGACAGCTGTCGTCCAAAGGCGTTTATAAGTCAGGCAAACAAACTGGCTCTTGGTTCTATTATTATGACGACGGTAACTTATGGAGCCAAGAAAGTTGGAGAGAGGGTAAACAAGACGGTCTGTGGATTACCTACTGGGATAACGGTCAATTGAGATCAAAGGGTAATTACATAAACGGAAAGCAAGAAGGACGGTGGGTGAGTTATTGGAAAACTGGCGAAATATCAGAGTGGGAAAGCGGAATATTCAAAAACGGGGAAAGAATAGGCGAATAGAAATGAACTCAATATCAGCGAGAATTTGCGTACTTATTACTTTTTTTGTGACACATGTTGGCATAGCTTTTCCTCAGACAACTGCTAAAACCGGTTTGTCTGTAGAGGTCTCTAGTACCAATATTTTGAGTAATGGCACCCGAATAAGCGCAACTGTTTACACACCTCAATTTGATGACGTCACACTAAGGCTTCCGGCTATTGCAATGGCTCACGGTTGGGGAGGTAAATCGGCGCATTTAGCTCGGTACGCATCAAAATTTGCAGCAGCAGGATTTCTGGTTGTTTCCTTCGATTACCGAGGATGGGGCGAAAGTGATAGCAGAATGGTGCAAGTTAGATCTGCTGATGATGGCCAATACAGACTAATCGAATATAAAGGAGTCGTTGATCCCATCGATCAAGCTGAGGACTACTTCTCAGTAGTTAATTGGCTAGCCACTCATCCAAAAGTGGATGTTGGAAAAATTGGATTATGGGGAACAAGCTGGTCGGGAGGAACTGTTGTTTATGTCGCCGCACGAGACTCAAGAATAAAAGCACTCGTTAGTCAAGTATCCCCTGTAGGTTGGCCAGGCAGTCCTCAGACTAGTTGGCTCCAAATCGGCGGAGAGCGTGCGCGTGGAATACGCGGTTATCCCGCACCATTCAAGAAAGAAATCGGAAATTTAAGCGGAGGTATGATTTGGGAGCGACTTGCTTTGTTCAATCCAAGAAATGACGCGAGTCTTCTTGAACACTGCGCGAGCCTTTTTTTAGTCGCAGAGAACGAGGAACT
>CAJQIK010000049.1 GCA_905478365.1 uncultured Burkholderiales Genera incertae sedis bacterium | reverse complement strand
CTTTCAGGTATTTAGTGTTCGTATCGCCACTTAAAAACCAAAGTAATTCGTGGATGATTGATTTTAGATGGACTTTTTTAGTGGTTAAAAGTGGAAAGCCTTGATTTAAGTCAAAGCGTAATTGAGCACCAAAAATACTTAGAGTCCCAGTCCCAGTCCTATCCGCTTTGGGCGTCCCTTGCTCGCGGATGTGTCGCATGAGTTCTAGATAAGACCGCATGAGTAACTCCTGTAATAAGTATGTTATGTGTTTAATTTATTGACGGTTAAGTTTATCAACTAATATGCCAGTCAGCACCTTTTTCGCACTCCTCTGGTAGCGGGCGGTGTGTTAAACTCTGGCGTGATAAACCATTCATAACCATATTGATTTGACCATGGCTGGCAATACAATCGGAAAAGCGTTTTGCGTAACATCATTTGGGGAGAGTCATGGCCCAGCGATTGGCTGTGTGGTCGATGGCTGTCCACCTGGGTTGAATCTTTGCGCGAAGGATATTCAAAAAGAACTTGATCGTAGAAGACCTGGTACGTCGCGTCATGTGACTCAAAGAAGAGAGCCAGATACAGTTGAGATTTTATCTGGAGTTTTTGAAGGACGTACAACTGGAGTGCCTATCGCACTTTTGATCCGTAATGTTGATCAAAGGTCCAAAGATTATGGAAATATTGCTGACCAGTTTCGTCCTGGGCACGCAGACTATACATATTGGCAAAAATATGGGGAGCGTGACTACAGGGGAGGAGGTAGGTCGTCAGCGCGTGAAACTGCGGCTAGAGTGGCGGCCGGAGCGATCGCAAAAAAATGGCTTCGAGAGCGCTATGGCGTAGAGGTACGTGGTTACATGTCACAAATCGGGACAGTTGAGATCGATTTTAAGACCTGGGATAGCGTAGATAAAAACCCATTTTTTTCGCCTGACCCTGATGTTGTCCCCGAGCTCGAACAACATATGGACAAATTGAGAAAGTCGGGCGATTCGTGCGGCGCCAAAATAACCTTAGTAGCGACGGGAGTGCCAGTGGGTTGGGGAGAGCCGGTTTTTGAAAAGCTGGATGCAGATCTCGCCGGGGCGTTGATGGGTATTAACGCCGTTAAGGGTGTTGAGATTGGCGATGGGTTTGAGTCGGTTCTCCAGTCCGGTACGGCACACAGCGATGAAATGACCCCAGAAGACTTTTTGAGTAATCATTCGGGTGGGGTGCTTGGAGGCATTTCTACAGGGCAGGATGTGATTGCTCGGATTGCGATCAAACCTACCTCGAGTATTCGTCTCGACAGAAAATCGATAGATAAAGGCGGCTCACCTGTTACCGTTAACACCTTCGGACGACACGACCCATGCGTGGGTATCAGGGCAACTCCCATCGGAGAGGCTATGATGGCTTTAGTTCTCGCAGATCATGCATTACGACATCGCGGTCAAAATGCGGATGTTGAAACCACAACGCCGAAACTTCCTGTTAAAAGCAGATTAGTTGAGTGAGACGGTTCAATTTGGTTTTTGGCCGATAGGTGGAATTTGTCGAATTAATGCATTGGGGATGTTTATAGTGTTCGACAATTTATGACATCCTTATTTGGCCGATTATCAAATTTTTATTTTTGGTACTTTGCTTTTGTTGGTGCATTCGCACCGTTTTTCTCGTTATACCTCCAGCGCCGGGGATTTTCTCCGATAGAGATAGCTGTACTACTTGGGATTAGTCCGACTCTCAGAATCGTTGTCCCTTTTTTTTGGGCTTGGTTGGCTGATCACTGGGGCTATAAGTACAAGCTTTTGAGGATTCTCGCACTCATTAGTCCCTTACTGTTCGCTCTGATGATCGCTAAGGGATCTTTTCTTTCCGTTGCTGGTGTTCTGATTTTGTGGGGGCTTCTTTGGTCTGGAATCCTGCCAATAGCGGAGGCGCTATGTGTCGAGGCCTTAGGCGAGGAAATGTCAGTTTATGGCAAGGTACGTGTTTGGGGGTCAGTCGGTTTTATCTTGATGGTGGTTGGTGGTGGCTATCTTTTTGAATGGTTAGATGTGCTCTATCTCGATTGGATTATTTGCGCCATGCTCATTATCATTTTGGGCGCCATTTTGATGCTCCCGAAAGACACCAACATTACGCTGCAGACTAATCAAGTTAGTCAATCTCTTAAATGGCTGACTGATAGACGAATTATTGCGTTACTGTCTTGTTTTTTTATTATGCAATTTGCGCATGGTGCTTACAATGCGTTTTTCTCTATTTTTTTAGTCGAGCAGGGGCATAGCAAATCAACAGTTGGTTGGCTGTGGGCGATCGCGGTTATAGCGGAAATTTTTATTTTTTTATTGATGCCGCGGTTATTCAAGAAATTTAGTATCAATGATTTCTTTTTATTTTGTTTTTTTGTTGCTGCCGTACGTTTCTTTTTAGTTTACGTCGGATACGAAAGTCTCTGGATCCTTGTCGTAGCTCAAATCATGCATGCCATTACCTTTGGAATGTTTCATGTGGCAGGTATCGCAGCAACGAATAAGCTGTTTATAGGAGAGTATCGTTCTAGAGGACAAGCTCTTTATTCTAGTGTGGGGTTCGGCGCAGGGGGAGCCTCGGGGACTCTAGTGTCAGGGCTAGTTTGGGAGAGTTTTGGCGGTGCTGCCACTTTTGGTATGTCTGCTGTGACTAGCTTGCTAGGCGTTGTTTTGATGCTTTGGGTACGTCGTCATTTTAAAGATTAACGTGTTGTTATCGCATGATCAGACCGTATCTGTATGTCATAATCTTGTCCTTGGATCTTTATTAGTTAGCTGATAGGTGCAATCATTATGTTGAAAACCTTGTATGACAAGCTTTGGGATAGTCACGTCGTTAGAACGGAAGACGATGGTACGGGTCTTATTTATATCGATAGACATCTCGTTCATGAGGTAACTAGCCCACAAGCTTTCGAAGGGTTGAAGCTAGCGAAACGGCGTCCTTGGCGAGTTGAATCCATTGTGGCGACAGCGGATCACAATACGCCTACAACTGATTGGGATAAGGGAATAGAAGATCCCATATCCAAGTTACAGGTAGACACCTTGGACCAAAACATCAAGGAATACGGGTCAAAGGCGTATTTTCCATTTTTGGACTCGAGGCAGGGCATAGTGCATGTTATAGGTCCAGAACAAGGTGCAACGTTACCAGGGATGACGGTTGTTTGCGGTGACTCTCACACGAGTACGCACGGCGCTTTGGGATGTTTGGCGCATGGAATAGGTACGTCTGAAGTTGAACACGTTTTAGCGACTCAGTGTCTTGTTCAGAAGAAAATGAAAAATATGTTGGTTAGGGTTGAGGGACAGTTGGATGCTGGCGTCAGTGCCAAAGATATCGCTCTCGCTTTGATTGGCAAAATTGGTACTGCAGGCGGTACTGGTTACGCGATAGAGTTTGCCGGTCCTGCTATTGAATCCTTATCAATCGAAGGTCGTATGACGTTGTGTAACATGGCAATTGAGGCTGGTGCTCGAGCCGGGATGATTGCTGTTGATCAAACCACAATTGATTACCTTCGAGGTCGAACGTTTGCTCCAAAGGGTGACCTGTGGGATCAAGCTGTTTCCTATTGGAGGTCTTTACGGTCAGATCCTGGCGCGATTTTTGATTTGATGGTGACTTTAAATGGCAGTGAGCTTATTCCACAAGTTACTTGGGGGACCTCTCCTGAGATGGTGGTTGGTATTGATGGTCGCGTACCAGATCCAGAGCAAGAGAAAGATATAGCTAAAAGGGAGGGAATTGAGCAAGCGCTCCAATACATGGGGCTTGAGCCTAATACATCGTTGACTGACATTGAGGTCGATAAAGTTTTCATTGGATCTTGTACCAATTCAAGAATTGAGGATATCCGTATAGCAGCAAAGGTGGTTAGCGGGAAACGCGTTGCTCCAAATGTTCAGTTAGCAATGGTCGTGCCTGGGTCCGGTTTGGTAAAGGCCCAAGCTGAGCAGGAGGGATTGGACAAGATATTCATCGCAGCAGGATTCGAATGGCGGCAGCCGGGATGCTCTATGTGCTTGGCGATGAATAACGATCGACTTGAGGCTGGAGAGCGGTGCGCTTCAACATCGAACCGCAATTTTGAGGGACGCCAAGGTGCTGGGGGTAGAACGCATCTAGTTAGTCCAGCAATGGCCGCGAGTGCTGCGGTAAATGGAACATTTGTTGATGTTCGCCAAATACTTAGTGAGTAGTTTCTAAATTTTCAAAATATAAATGGGTATGCCATGGAAAAATTTGCCTTACATAAAGGACTCGTTGTACCACTTGATCGTGCAAATGTAGACACAGACGCCATCATTCCAAAGCAATTTCTTAAGTCGATTAAGCGATCTGGGTTTGGTGTGAATTTATTTGATGCCTGGCGGTTTTTGGACGTTGGGCAACCAGGTGTCTCGCTTAGTAAAAGACAGCCAAACCCAGATTTCATTCTGAATGAATCACGATATCAAGGCGCCTCGATTTTGCTTGCTAGGAAGAATTTCGGTTGTGGTTCCTCGCGTGAGCACGCTCCTTGGGCTTTGGCCGACTATGGATTTAAAGCTGTTATCGCACCTAGTTTTGGCGAAATATTCTTTAATAATTCATTAAAAAATGGGTTGTTGCCTATCGTGCTTTCAGAGCTCGAAATTGATGGCTTATTTCATGATGTTTTCGGGTTCTCGGGGTTTCAATTGACGGTAGACTTGGAGAGTCAGAAAGTGACGACTGAGGATAATGCTAAGAGTTTTAACTTTCAGATTGACCCTTTTCGTAAGCATTGTCTTCTAAATGGATTGGATGATATTGGTCTAACGCTGGAGCACGTTGATGAAATTAAACAGTTTGAACAACGGCATAAATTGCACCAGCCTTGGCTATTCAACTAAATTTAAAAACTTAACTTTTTATCTTACGGAATTACTTTGGGGAATAAAATGAAAATAGCAGTACTCCCGGGGGATGGCATCGGGCCAGAGATCATGAAGCAAGCGCTGCGTGTCTTGCAAATTTTGAAAAATGACGGATTGTCGATCGAGTGGGAAGAGGGCGCAATTGGAGGGGCTGGATATGATAATGCTGGCGATCCATTACCGAGCGAAACGGTTGCATTGACGAAGCAAGCTGATGCAGTACTTTTGGGGGCTGTTGGTGGGCCAACATATGATTGTCTTCCTCGTGCGATGCGTCCGGAACAGGGGCTGTTACGTATTCGCAAAGAATTAGGTTTGTTTGCGAACCTTCGTCCTGCGGTGGTATTTCCTGAATTGGCAGCAGCGTCAAGTTTGAAACCTGAATTAGTCGAGGGGTTAGATTTGATGATCCTTAGGGAGTTAACAGGGGATATTTATTTCGGTCAACCCAGAGGTAGACGTAAAACAGAGGCCGGTGAGGATGAGGGTTTTGACACGATGAAATACTCTGTGTCTGAGATTGAGAGGATTGCTCGTGTGGCCTTCGATATAGCCACTAAGCGAACTGGTAAATTATGCTCAGTTGATAAAGCTAACGTCCTGGATACGAGTATTCTTTGGAGAGAGGTAGTTACAAAGATTGGTCAAGACTATCCTTCGGTCGAGTTGACGCATATGTATGTTGATAATGCCGCTATGCAACTAGTTAGGGAACCTAAACAATTTGACGTAATTTTAACTGGAAATATATTCGGTGATATTTTATCGGATGAGGCGTCAATGCTAACTGGGTCGATTGGGATGCTCCCTTCTGCCTCCATGGATGTTAACCGAAAGGGCTTGTTTGAGCCAATTCATGGGTCTGCTCCTGATATCGCAGGCAAGAATATTGCTAATCCGCTTGCAACGATTTTATCCGTCGCGATGATGCTTAAATATACTTTCGGTGAGACCGAGGCATCTGACCGAGTTGAAACTGCTGTGAGAGCGGTCCTTGCCAAAGGATTTAGAACAGCGGATATCCATCAAGAGGCAACGAGATGTGTCGGTACTGAAGAAATGGGCGATGCCGTTATCAATGAAATGCGGTAAGGCGAAGTGCGGGTGTTGTCTACAATTGGTGTAGTTGAGTGTTAAGGATAAAGTGATATGCGAGTTGGTTTAGTAGGTTGGAGGGGGATGGTTGGGTCTGTTTTGATGCAACGTATGATTGCTGAGGAAGATTTTAAAGATGTTTCTCCTGTTTTTTTTAGTACTTCTCAAGTTGGACAAGCCGTTACCATGCGAGATGGACGAGAAGTCGTGCTGAAGGACGCAAATGACCGGGATCAACTATCGGAAATGGACGCAATTATCTCGTGCCAAGGTGGGAGCTACACAAAAAAAATGCATGCGCCCCTGAGGGCGTTAGGGTGGCAAGGATATTGGATTGATGCGGCCTCGACTCTTCGCATGGCGCCTAATTCTGTGATTGTTCTTGATCCGATTAATGGCAGCGATATTAATACCGCAATAGGTGAAGGAAAAAAAGACTTTATTGGGGGTAACTGTACGACCAGTCTTATGATGCTTGCGATGCATGGTTTGTTTCGCGACGAGCTAGTTGAGTGGGTTTCTGCAATGACATATCAAGCTGCGTCGGGAGCCGGAGCGAAAAATATGCGTGAATTAATTGAACAGATGGGTTCAATTCACGACGCGACCAAAAATGAACTTGCATCTCCGGCGGGAGATATTTTGGAAATTGATGCTCTTGTTTTAGAACGTATGCGAGCGCCAGATTTTCCAAGGGATAATTTCGGCGTGCCTTTGGCTGGCAGTTTAATTCCTTGGATAGATGCTGATTTAGGTAACGGACAAAGCCGTGAAGAATGGAAGGCGCAGGCAGAGACGAACAAGATCTTGAACAAGCAAGAAAATCCTATCCCAGTTGAGAGTATTTGTGTGCGAGTCGGTGCGATGAGATGCCATAGTCAAGCTTTGACTTTTAAGTTGTCTGAGTCGCTTCCCGCTTTGGAAGTTGAGAAAATATTAAGTGACGCGAACAAGTGGGTATCGGTAGTTCCTAACGATAAGCTTTCTACGGTATCTATGCTGTCGCCAACTAGCGTGACCCGGACATTAGGTGTGCCAGTGGGTCGAATACGGAAACTAAACCTGCCAGGTAACATGTATTCAGCATTCACGGTGGGAGACCAGTTATTGTGGGGTGCTGCGGAGCCGCTGAGACGAATGTTGCGAATTTTAATTGGCCGCGGCGGATGAGTAAATCAAGTGGTAGCATGATGCTCTGTAGTTATATGGGTCAAATAATGGTCAAAGGAGTTAACGAGCTTGAGTAAAAGATTTCTATATTTAGTTCAAGTATTTGTAGGGGTAGCTCTTATTTCAATTGGGTTAAATGGCCATGCTGTCCGTATGGGCGCGCTGAGCGTTGATTCGGCCTTAGGCGAGCCATTGAGCGCCTCGATTCGACTCTATGATGCTGAGGGGGTAGCAGTTAATGCGGTAACTGTCTCCATGGCCCCACCATCTGTATACGATAGCCTTGGGTTGATTTATAACGACCTTATCTCAAGAATCAATCTTCGATATGAAAATGCGGCGAATGGCCCCATAGTTCGATTATCTACTCAGGGTCCAGTTAATGAAGTTGTTTTAGATTTGCAAGTTGAGTTTGTTGGTCCTGAGGGCAATGTCAGTAAAACTTATGTTGCGTTCATTGATCCGCCCTTCCTCGCTGATGAGCGTTTGTCTCTTTCTACACTGGAATCTGAATTGCTGAGTATTGAAGAGTCCGCAGAGAAAATTTTGACTGAACAGGGCATTGAGCCGTCCGATCTTGTGGTGAGTCGGGAGGCGATTGAAGTTGAACCGACAGACAATAATGCGGTAGAACGTCCAGAAAACATTGAAACCATGCCGGAAATTGTCGATGAGGTAAATATCATCGAAACGGATTTTGCCTCATCTGCCCGACAGATTGTGGTGCGGCCTGGGGATACCTTAACTAAAATCGCTCAAAGGGAGAAGCTGTCTGATTTTTCACTTGAGCAGATGCTTGTAGGTATTTTTCGAAAAAATAGAGAGGCTTTTGTTGGCGACAATATGAACCGCCTCAGAGCTGGAAATGTGATTCGAATTCCAGTGGAAAGTGAACTCCAGGCTATCCCTACTAAGGAAGCAACCAGCGAAATTAGAATTCATATGGCTGACTGGAGGGCATATAAAGATAGCCTGGCCGCGCGGCCTACCTTTCAGGCACAAACTACTACGGAGCGAGCGGGCCGAAGTGAATCTGGCGTAGTTGAGGCTGCTTCGGATCAAGTCAATGTCCAAACTCAGTCAGAGAGTGCTTACGTTGTTGAAGTTTCAAAAGGTAGTGGCGATATGGATTTGGGGTCACAGGGTTTAGAGGAGAGACTCATTGCTACCGAAAAAGAGTTAGAGGAACAAAAGGCGCGAGCTGGTGAGCTAGAAAAAATAATTGCTGAGTTGACCTCGTTAGCACAGTCGAAGCAAAATCTGGGCTCAGCCATTCAGTCTGCGGATGTGCAAGGAATAACGGCGCCTAAAAAATCAACGCAGGGGGATGCGGGAGCGCCTTGGCAGGCTAAAATAATTGAAGGTGTCTTACATCAGCCACTCTATCTTCTGATGCCAATTTTAGCTCTTCTCATCATTGGCTTATGGGTCTCTAAAAGATTGAATCGGTTGGATGATAGTAATGATGAGATGATGCAACCTGTTGGGGACAAGGGTGACAGAGTCAGTCTTGATGCTGCTGCTTTTGTTCAGGCAGGGGGGACTAATGTTGCGCGTGATCAGGATCCAGTTGAGGATGCTGATATATTTATAGCTTATGGGCGTTATCCTCAGGCCGAAAAAATCCTAAAAGAAGCGCTGTCACTTGAACCGAAAAGGTTAGATGTATTGTTGAAATTAGCCGAGGTTTATTCCCGTCAAAAGGACTTAGCTAATTTCGATGCCGTTGCGGAACGTGTTGCCGATGTTACTAGCCAAACAGGCGCTTATTGGGAGCGACTTGTAGCGCTGGGATACTTAATTAATCCAACCAATGAGCGGTATGCTGAGGGGAAGTTCGCGAGCGAAAGACAAGCCTCGGTAAAACCGGTGGATTTGTCTTCAATTGATTTAGATCTCGGTAATCCCCCATCGCCGAAATCATGACCCCATCTCCACGCTGACGCGTTTTGTTTTGGTGCTTACGAAAAATTATGAGTTTTTGTGATCTTAGCAGCCGATCAATTAGCGTCTGAAAACATGAGAGAATCAATTTGAGATTAGCTTTAGGCATTGAGTATGACGGGTCATCTTTCTTTGGTTGGCAACTTCAACCTGAGATCTCCACCATTCAAGGAGAAATAGAGAGAGGGTTAAGTCAAATTGCGGGGGAGCCTATACGTGTTTTTTGTGCTGGCCGTACCGACACAGGCGTTCACGCAACTTATCAGATTATTCATTTTGATACTGGAGTTATCCGACCAAGCGGCGCATGGGTGCGTGGCCTAAATGCATTAATCTCAAATGAGATTTCGATACGCTGGGTGAGAGAGGTGAGTGTAGATTTCCACGCGAGATACTCAGCGCTTCGTCGAACATATCGTTACTTGTTGTTAAATCGAGAGCAGCGCCCTGGCTTGTTTGCTAAAAATATCGGTTGGTATCACAAAAAATTAGATGTTGATGCAATGAACAATGCTGCGTTAGCGTTGATAGGGAAGCATGACTTCTCTGCATTTAGGTCCTCAGAGTGTCAAGCCAATAGTCCAGTCAGGGTTATTGAGGAATTATCTATTCGTTCAAGTGAAGATATTATTATTTTTGAAATTACAGCGAATGCATTTTTGCATCATATGGTCCGTAATATTGTGGGCAATCTTGTTTATATCGGGGCGGGTAAGCATTCGGTAGAATGGATGCAGGAGATACTTTTTTCTGGAGATCGCGCTCTGGCGGCACCAACATTTAGCCCTAATGGACTATACTTGACTTCAATTGATTATAGCCCGGACTGGGGTCTGCCGAGGCCCGAATCATTTTCTAATCTTAAGGTTACATTAACGTCTTCTGCTTTTTAGAGCTCATTTGTTTATATGAATAACAATGTCACGGCAATTAAGATCTGCGGCCTCACATCGGTGGAAAACGCCCTTGAAGTGGCTCAATCTGGTGTAAGTGCCATTGGATTAATTTTTTATCCTGAGAGTCCCAGAAACGTAAGTCTCGATATCGCAAAAAATATAGTGGAGAGCTTACCGCCGTTCGTTTCAGCGGTCGGGCTTTTCGTTGACCCGTCGCTTGATGAGGTATTCAGAACCTTGGAATCCGTGGACTTGCATGTTTTGCAATTTCATGGGGAGGAAAGTTCGGATTTTTGTTCAAAGTTCAAAAAGCCATATTTGAAAGCGACCCACGTTTCGGCTGAGGTGGATTTGGTAGAATACGCCAAGGCGTACAAGGAAGCATCTGGATTGTTATTAGACACTTTTTCTGAAAAAGTGCGTGGTGGTACAGGTGATACATTCGATTGGAACCTCGTTCCAACCGAATTAGATGTGCCAATAGTTCTGGCGGGGGGATTACGTCCGAACAATGTATCAGCTGCGATTGACCGTGTTAGGCCATGGGCAGTTGATGTGAGTAGCGGTGTCGAAGGCACGCAAAAAGGAGTCAAGGATCTCGCGCTAGTGCGAGACTTTATCGGTGAGGTAAAAAATGCAGATGCAAGAAGATTTACAAAATTATAATTTCCCTGACCATAAAGGTCATTTCGGACCTTATGGCGGAGTTTTTGTCCCTGAAACACTAATACATGCTCTTGAGGACTTACGAGATAACTACGAGAAATTAAAGAATACTCCAAGTTTCATGGAGGAGTTTCATGATGACTTAAAACACTTTGTGGGTCGACCGAGCCCTGTTTATTACGCAAAGCGGTTATCCGAGATGCTGGGAGGTGCGCAGATATGGCTTAAGCGTGAAGATTTGAACCATACTGGCGCGCACAAGGTTAACAATACGGTTGGTCAGGCACTTTTGGCCCGTCACATGGGTAAGAAGCGAATTATTGCTGAAACCGGCGCAGGGCAGCACGGGGTCGCCTCCGCTACAGTTGCCGCCCGATACGGAATGGAATGTGTTGTATATATGGGGTCAGAGGATATTAAACGTCAAGCTAGTAATGTCTATCGAATGCGGTTGCTCGGTGCAGAGGTAGTCCCAGTTGAAAGTGGATCTAAAACTCTAAAGGACGCTCTCAACGAGGCTATGCGTGATTGGGTCACCAATGTTGAGAACACTTTCTATATTATTGGAACGGTAGCGGGACCGCATCCATATCCGATGATTGTTCGTGACTTCAATTCAGTAGTCGGCGAAGAGTTAAAAACACAAATGCCACAATTGATTGGTCGTCAGCCTGACGCAGTTATTGCGTGTGTCGGGGGTGGTTCAAATGCTTTAGGCGTTTTTTATCCTTACATTAAGGACGAAGGTGTGCGTCTCATAGGAGTTGAAGCGGGTGGATCTGGCATTGATACTGGTAAGCACGCAGCCCCGCTTGCATCAGGCACGCCTGGAGTGTTGCACGGCAACCGAACCTATCTTATGCAAGATCCGAATGGACAGATTATTGAGACTCACTCGATTTCAGCGGGATTAGACTACCCGGGTGTCGGGCCAGAACATTCTTGGTTAAAAGACATAGGGCGTGCAGAATATGTGTCAGCTAATGATGATGAGGCACTGGAAGCGTTCCACAAACTTACAAAAATAGAAGGTATCATGCCAGCGCTAGAAACGGCGCACGCAGTAGCACATGCGATGAAAATTGCTCCCGATATGAGTTCGGATCAAGTGTTGCTTGTCAATCTCTCTGGTCGTGGTGACAAAGATATGGCAACTGTCGCAACTGCTTCTAATATAGGGTTGTAAAGTCATTTATGTCGCGAATTAAGAAAAAGTTCGAAGATTTATCTCAGAATAACCGTAGGGCGTTAATTCCGTTTATAACAGCGGGAGATCCCAATTTAGAGGTGACCTTGAAATTGATGTCTGCTCTCGTAGATAGTGGATCGGATATTATTGAACTTGGGATTCCATTCTCTGACCCAATCGCAGACGGACCTACTATTCAAAGGGCTAGTGAACGGGCTTTGGCGGGTGAGACGAGCTTGAGTAATGTGCTTGATCTAGTCAAGACGTTCCGTGAAACGGACCGAGAGACTCCTGTTGTGTTGATGGGGTACGCGAATCCGATTGAGGCGCTAGGTGTTGATGCATTTGTTGCTCGTGCGGCAGAGGTTGGGGTTGATGGCGTTTTGGTCGTTGATTATCCGCCGGAGGAGAGCAGTGCCCTAAATTTAGCGCTTAAAGAAAATCAGATCGACTCAATTTTTCTACTTGCGCCGACTACGTTAGAGGCGAGAATCACGGACGTAGCAGCGTTAGCAACCGGTTACGTCTATTACGTGTCTTTGAAAGGTGTAACTGGTGCAGGTCATTTAGATATAGAGGACGTATCAAAACGAGTTGAACAAATTAAGAAGCATGTAAAGGTGCCGGTGGGCGTTGGTTTTGGTATCCGCGACGGAGAAACGGCAAGGGCTGTGGCGCAAGTATCAGATGCTGTGGTGATAGGTAGTCGTCTTGTTGAAGAAATCGAGCAATCCGAAGCTGAAAATATTATAAAGAATGTCGAAGGTTTTATTCGCTCGATCCGTAAGGCGATAGATCAGGTATGACGGCTCATTGTATGGAGATCGCTAGATAATGAGTTGGCTTCAAAAAATATTACCACCAAAGATTAATAAACTTGATGGTACTAAGAATTCTCGTAAGGCAGTTCCTGAGGGATTGTGGAGCAAGTGTCCCAGTTGTGAAGCAGTGCTTTATCAGGCTGAGTTGGAAAAAAGTCTTCAGGTATGTCCAAAATGTTCGCATCACGGCCGACTAAATGCGCGTCAACGATTAGATTCTATTTTTGACGAAAGTAAAAAGCGTTTGGATATTGGCCAAAATACGAAGCCAGTGGATTTTTTGAAGTTTGTTGATAGTAAAAAATATAAAGACCGATTGGTTGCAGCTCAGAAGACTACAGATGAGACGGATGCTCTTGTGGTACAACAAGGAGCGATCAAGGGTATTAACGTCGTAAGCGCCGCGTTTGAGTTTTCATTTTTAGGCGGTTCAATGGGCTCTGTCGTTGGCGAGCGTTTCGCGGCTGGTGTTAGGTATAGCTGCTCAAAAAAAATACCTTTTATTTGCTTTTCAGCAAGCGGTGGAGCTCGTATGCAGGAGGGGCTCACATCATTGATGCAGATGGCAAAGACGACAGCCGCCTTGTCTCAGTTATCTGCTCAAGGATTACCATTCATATCAGTATTGACTGATCCCACTATGGGTGGAGTCTCTGCGAGTTTTGCTATGATCGGAGATGTTGTTATTGCGGAACCTGGGGCTCTTATTGGTTTTGCCGGACCTCGAGTGATTGAGCAAACTGTAAGGCAGACTTTGCCTGAGGGATTTCAACGCTCTGAGTTTTTGTTAGAGCATGGAGCGATTGATATGATTGTCGATCGTAGAGAGATGCGAGATCGGTTGGGTAATTTGCTTTCATTGTTTACTCGTATTCGGGCGACGTGACTTCGTAGATTACTCACAACTGTATATATTGTTTATCCCTTGAGTAAGACGCTTGCAGATTGGTTATGTCGAATCAATTCGACTCATCATAAAGAAATTGATTTAGGGTTAGACCGGCTTCTGCGAGTCTTAAATGATATGTCTTTGCGTCCCCAATGCCCAGTTATTACCGTTGGTGGGACGAATGGTAAAGGGTCGACCTGTGCCATGCTAGAGTCTATTTACTCGGCAGCCGGATACCGAGTTGGTTTATTTTCTTCTCCTCATCTTATTCGTTTCAACGAGAGAATCAGGGTGAATGATGAGGAGATGAGGGACCAGGTGATCGTTTCTTCGTTCGAGGAAGTAGACTCGGCGTGTGGGGAGATCAGCCTGACTTATTTTGAATACTCCTTTCTTGCAGCATTAAATATTTTTGTACAACAACGTGTCGACGTAATTATTTTAGAGGTTGGACTCGGCGGGCGATTGGATGCCGCTAATGTTTTGGACCCTATTTGCTCCATCGTGACGAATATAGGACTCGATCATCTGGACTATTTGGGTGAAACTCGGGAGGAAATAGGTTTTGAAAAAGCCGCTATTTTCCGTGGGAATGGGGCCCACTCCATATGCGGGGATGAAGATCCACCAGAGTCAATTTTCAATGCTATAACTAATATTCAAGGTGACCTCCAGCTGATCGCTAGGGACTTTGGTTTTGTGCGGGAGTCAACGGGTTGGACATTTTGGTCTACTAATGGGTTGAGGATGAATCTGGCGTTTCCACTCATGCAGGGTGAGCATCAATTAGTAAATGCGAGTTTAGCTATCGAGGCAGCTACACTATTGAAGAGGGAGCTACCAATTGATGCTTCCTCAATTAGAGAGGGCCTTTTATCGGCCGAACGGATGGGGCGTTTCCAGGTTTTGCCATCGCGACCCTTGTTTGTGCTGGATGTTGCGCACAACGTAGATTCGATTACTAGGTTGGTGAATGAGCTAAGTCGTACGCGTTTTAAGGGACAGACAAGAGTAATTTTTGCGGTGATGGCTGATAAGCAATACGATGAGATGATTGATTTGCTGAATTCGGTCATTGATCAGCTCTTTGTGTGTGGGTTGGAGGATGCTCGATCCGCTGACCCGGATCATGTGGTTAAAAAAGTCTCCGGTCGTATTGGCATCAACAAAGTGACGTCATGCAAGTCAGTGGGTTACGCTATAGATAAATTACTCGAGATTAGTGACTCAGATGATAGAATTATCGTATGCGGATCTTTTATTACAGTCGCGGCTGCTCTCAGGCACCCATATGTTTCAAGCTTAGTCCATAATGAAATCTAGAGAAAAAAACTGAAGACTATCTAATGCAAGTAATAGAGGAAATAGAAGAATTAGAGCTCAAGAAGAGAGCTAGGAGGCGGCTCGTAGGAGCTATTGTGTTAGTTCTCCTAGTCGTTACTTTGGTGCCTCTGGTTCTTGATAATGAACCGAGACAAATTGGGGACGACGTAGAAATTAATATTATTTCTACCACAAAAGTTCAGGACTCTACGGTGGCGAAAGATACTGATTTAGGCGGTGATTCTAATACCGTCAATCAGGCAGGGGTTGATGAGAATTCTTCTGGGCCTGTTCAAGGCCAAGGAGATATTGGAGCTGTTCGGACGACTGAGGAGGGTGGCGAGTACGTCGTTAGATTAGGGCTGTTTTCCAAGGAAAGTGGTGTCAAAAGCTATGTTGAGAAGTTGGAAAATGGAGGCTTTTCGGTTATTACGGAAAGAATCGAAACAGCTAAGGGTCCCAGAACGTTGGTGTTGGTAGGTGTTTTTGCGTCCAAGGATCAGGCAGAGCGTGCGCTTGAGAGGCTGAACGCTAGAAAGCTAACTTACGGTGACGCTAAAATCCGTCAAAGAAAACCTTAGATTAATCCCCAAATATGGAGCTAAACCTTACTTGGTTTGATTATGGATTCATCGCCGTTATATTGATTTCAACTGTATACGGTTTTTTTCGAGGTTTTACGCGGGAGATTTTTTCTCTTGCAACTTGGTTTTTGGCGTTTTGGATTTCTAAAATTTTTGTCGGTCCTGTTTCTGAAATTTTTGATGAATTAATAATTAGTCCGAGACTCAGGTTAATCGTGGTTTTTGTAGCGATTCTAATTCTGGGTCTATTCGTATTCCACTTTCTAACTGTCAAACTGTCGAGATTAGTAAAATCGTCTGCGCTTACGGGTATGGACCGAGCATTGGGATCCTTGTTTGGTATGGGGCGGGGCATTTTAATTGCAGCGCTCGCGGTCATTCTTATGAGTTCCACCGATGTCTCAAAAAGGCCTGAGTGGCAAAATGCGGAAATTCGGTTTCCATTGGAAGTTGTAGCTTCGTTTCTACAAATAAAAATTCCCGAACTCGAATGGGATATCTCACCAAAATGATAGATAGGATGTATATAATCAAGGTAGCAACTAATTGGGAGAGGTTTTGATGTGTGGTTTACTCGGAGCGGTAGCGAAGTCACCAGTTAATCAGCTGCTCTATGATGGGTTGCAAGTTCTACAACATCGGGGCCAAGATGCTGCTGGTATCGTTACGGCAGATGGCCCTAGTTTTCATATGCATAAGGGTGGTGGCCTAGTTCGCGATGTGTTTCGAACTAGAAATATGCGCTTATTGGTTGGAAACTCTGGCATTGGACATTGTCGCTATCCAACCGCTGGCTCAGCTAGCGCTTTCGATGAGATTCAGCCGATGTATGTAAACTCCCCATTCGGGATAGTCCTTGGGCACAATGGGAATCTAACCAACTCACATAAGTTAAAGATCGAACTTTTTCGACAAGACCTCAGGCACGTTAATACTAATTCTGATTCTGAAGTTTTATTGAATGTGTTTGCTCATGAATTGCAAAAGTCGAGCGCAGGTGTGAACTTAAGCACCGAGGCTATTTTTGATGCTGTTAGCGGTGTCCACCGAAGGATCCAAGGTGCTTATGCGGTAGTTGCCATGATCTCTGGATATGGCTTACTGGCGTTTCGTGACCCATTTGGGATAAGGCCGCTGGTTTACGGTGTAAGGCAAAAAGGTTCTGAGAAAGAATATCTGGTGGCGTCAGAAACCGTCGCGCTTGATACGCTTGGGTTTGAATATGTTCGCGATATCGAGCCCGGGGAGGCGTTGTTTATTTCAAACGAAGGAGTCGTTAGCGAGCACCAGTGCGCTTCTAGTCCGGCTCGATATCCCTGTATCTTTGAGTATGTTTACCTGGCTCGCCCTGATTCTGTTATTGACGGAATCTCCGTACATGAAACCAGAATGAGGATGGGGGAAACTCTTGCAAGAAGAATCAAAGCCCAATTCTCGGAATTAAAAATAGACGTTGTTATTCCAATTCCTGACTCAAGCCGACCTTCAGCGATGGAAATTGCCAACGGTCTAGAAGTCCCTTATCGAGAGGGGTTTATCAAAAACAGGTACATAGGCCGTACGTTCATCATGCCTGGACAAGAGGTTAGAAAGAAATCTGTGCGCCAGAAGCTTAATGCTATTGGATCAGAATTCAAAGGTAAGAATGTTCTCCTTGTCGATGATTCGATTGTACGTGGAACAACTAGTCGAGAGATCGTGCAGATGGCAAGAGATGCGGGCGCTCGTCAAGTATATTTCGCTTCTGCAGCGCCACCTGTTCGCTTCCCCAATGTATATGGTATTGATATGCCAAGTTCTAAAGAGCTAATTGCCCATGATCGAGATGAAATGGAGATAGCGGCTGAGATTGGTGTCGACCGAATTATCTATCAGACTGTCGAAGATCTTATAGCAGGTTGCGCTTCGATTAACCCAAAAATTACGCAGTTTGAAACTTCTTGTTTCACTGGTGAGTACGTCACGGGCACCGTGTCAGCTGATTACTTGAATTCTATTGAAGGCGAGCGAAGTGACGAGAAACTTTCGTCAGTGATTAAGGCTACAGCAGATCTAGACTTAGATGTCATCAATGGTTAGGAAGCGCCTAAGCAATCATTATGTACCTACGTAAAGAACTGATCTGAGTAATCTGAGTTGTTAAAAATTAATGCTTGTCCTCGGTCACTCCAATCTGAGAGAACAAATCTTTCACGTATTTGAGCGTCAATGAGGTGCTGATGATGTGCATGGCGGTGCGTGTGCCCATGAATAATTCTATGACAATTGTAGGTCTTGAACGCGTCCTCCACTGTTTTTACTGAGACGTCCATGATTTCCGCGTCTTTCGTTTGTTTAGCGGCATTACTTTTTTGCCGATAGCCCTGTGCGCGATCATGTCTCTCGGGTATCGGTAGTTCTAAAAAATCATTCACCCATTGATTTGTTCTAACAATTGATCGAATCGCTTGATATTCTTCGTCATCTGTACACCATTGGTCTCCGTGACTCAAGAGCGTGCGCTTTCCATGAAGATCAATTACGAATGGATCGGGGAGTATATGTGCCTCCGTGAGTTCAGAGAGTCGCTCGCTAATTAGAAAATCTCTGTTACCGCGCATCATGCTGAGCTTTGCTCCCGCATATGTTAAGTTGCGCAAAGCTGGGAGTATGCGTTGATGTAAGGGATTATCAAGATCATCGTCTCCTACCCAGTAGTCGAACAAATCGCCTAGGATAAACAAATGATTACGTTTTTCTGAACATTCTTTAAGGAACCGCAAAAACATATCTATTTTTACGGTTTCCGATGGCGACAAGTGGAGGTCAGCAATGAAAATGAATTTAGTATTCAGCATCATTCACTTTTTTTCCTTTTTTATTTGAGCCTAAAAGCTTGTCAAATTCGCGAAGCGCTCTCAATTAGTATTGTCTCATTGGGGACGTCTTGGTGGAATCCGGCAGTACCAGTAGGAACGCTTTTCATTTCATCGACGACTGACTCTCCTTTCACAACTTTGCCAAAAACGCAGTAACCGAAACCCTGAGGTGTCTCCGAGGAGAAATTCAGGAAATCATTATTTGAAACGTTTATGAAGAATTGTGAAGTAGCCGAATTAATATCGCTAGTACGAGCCATCGCAATGGTGTACGCCTCATTTTTGAGGCCATTGTTCGCTTCGTTCTCAATGGCGGGCTGTGTCTCTTTTTCTTTCATATTTGCGTCCATACCGCCACCTTGGACCATAAAGCCATTAATGATTCTATGAAAAATAGTGCCAGTGTAGAACTCAGAGTCTACATATTTAAGAAAGTTTTCTACCGTTTTAGGTGCTTTTTCTTCGTTTAACTCAATGACAATATCTCCCATTGATGTTTTTAGTTTGACTTGTGTGGTCATTAGCTTCTTTCCGTGGTGTTGTGTGAATTTTAAATTGTAAATACCCTAGCATCATGAACACTTTTATAGAAAATTTAGTGTTGTACGCTAAAGTCTCTAACGATATCAGAAACGGCATGAAAAGTTTTCGGTAGTGAGTCCTATGATGATTTCAAGGTGTCAGACGAACTCCCTCTGCTATACTTCGCATCTTTAAACTGCGGTGAAAGTGATTTTTTCATTGAGGGCGTAGCCTCAATATTTTGTTATCGCTAGAAACACAAATATGCTGAAAATTTTTAATTCGCTGACGCGTAATAAGGACATTTTTAAACCTATTCAAGACAATTCCGTTCGTATGTACGTTTGTGGAATGACTGTTTATGATTTTTGCCACTTAGGTCATGCTCGAGTATTGGTTGTTTTTGACTTGGTGCGGCGTTGGTTCCAGGCCTCGGGCTACGATGTGCTTTATGTTCGGAACATTACGGATATTGATGACAAGATTATCAATCGAGCGAACGAAAACCAAGAATCATTTTTAGAGTTGACTGAGCGATTTATTCAGGCGATGAATGAAGACGCCTCAGCGCTTGGCGTGGTGCCGCCAGACGTTGAGCCAAAGGCTTCAGACAATATCCCACAAATGATTTCACTCATCGAGCAATTATTGGATAAGGGGTTGGCATACGCTAACCCTAATGGTGATGTGTACTATTCAGTAACTAAATTTGAGCGATATGGGCGTTTATCAGGGAAGTCCCTAGAGGACTTGAGAGCAGGGGAGAGAGTAGATATAAACCATGATAAGAATCATCCAATGGACTTTGTATTGTGGAAAGGAGCTAAGCCGGGGGAACCCTCTTGGTCTTCTCCGTGGGGTGAGGGGCGACCTGGCTGGCATATCGAATGTTCCGCGATGAGCGAGCGATATTTGGGGGCACATTTCGATATTCATGGTGGTGGTCAAGATTTACAGTTTCCCCATCACGAAAACGAAATTGCGCAGTCTGAGGGTGCCCATGAGCACGACTATGTGAACTATTGGATGCATAACGGCTTTGTCCGAGTCGACAATGAAAAAATGTCGAAGTCACTAGGTAATTTTTTTACCGTAAGAGAGATCCTCAAGAGGTATGATTCGGAGGTTATTCGGTATTTTATCCTCAGGGCGCATTACAGGAGCGCATTGAATTACTCGGATCAACATTTAAACGACGCAAAAGCGAGTTTGAGTCGACTTTATACGGCGCTTAAAAAAGTGGATAGTCACAGCGTAAGTGGTGATATTGATTGGAGCCATTCTCTTGCGTCTAAATTTAAAGAGGCATTGGATGACGACTTCAATACACCCGAAGCTATTTCAGTGTTATTTGATTTGGCGAGCGAGTTAAATCGTAGTGGAAATCTTAAAGTAGCCCAATTGCTGAAGGGACTCTCTGGAATCTTGGGTCTACTGGAGCGCGACCCATCTGAGTTCCTTCAATCGAGCGTTGCCTCTAAGTTATCTGAAGTTGACATTGAGAGCATGATCAATCAAAGGAATGAGGCGCGCGCAAATAAAAATTTTGCAAAGGCAGACCAATTAAGGAAAGACTTATTGGATGCTGGAGTGGTCTTGGAGGATAGTGCTGGTAAGACTACGTGGCGCAGATCTTAGCCTTCAAAAAAACTTTTTACCTTGTCCATCCAGGATTTTGCTTTTGGGCTGTGTAAATTTGAGTTTGATTGATTGATTTCCTCAAGGTCTGAGAGTAATTCTTTTTGTTTAGAAGTCAAGTTGACAGGAGTTTCTACGACAACGTGACACATTAAGTCACCATAACCGTTACTACGAACGCCTTTAATGCCTTTCCCGCGTAACCTAAACACTTTCCCTGTTTGGGTTTCTGCCGGGACTTTTATTTTTGCCGACCCATCAAGGGTAGGAATTTGAATTTCACCACCTAAGGCGGCGACACTAAAACTGATGGGCATTTCGCAGTGAAGGTTATTGCCATCTCGTGAAAAAACTTCATGTTCAGGAATGTTGATGACCACATAGAGATCACCTGGTGGGCCTCCGTTAACGCCGGCTTCGCCCTCTGCTGAAAGTCGAATTCGATCGCCTTGGTCTACTCCTGCTGGAATTTTTACCGATAAAGTTTTCTGGTCTCTGGTCCTACCTTGGCCGCTGCATGCGTTACATGGTGTTTTGATAACCTTGCCGCTACCTTGGCAATCTGGACATGTCTGGGCCATGGAAAAAAAGCCTTGAGTAACTCGGACTTGACCTTGACCTTGACAGGTTGAGCAAGTGACCGGTTCTGTTCCTGCTTTAGCGCCCGATCCATTACATTTCCCACACTCCGTATAAGAGGGGATTCGAATTTTGGTTTCTGTTCCTCTTGCTGCCTCTTCAAGCGAAATTTCCAAGTTGTATTTCAAGTCGGAACCGCGATATACATTTGAGCGTCCACCTCCGCCTCCGCGTCCACCACCAAATATATCCCCAAAGATGTCTCCGAACGAGTCGGAGAAGCCACCGAAACCACTTGCACCTCTTCCGCCAGGTTGTTGATCGAGGCCTGCGTGACCGTATTGATCGTAAATTGCCCTTTTTTCAGGGTTTGAGAGAACCTCGTAAGCCTCTTTGACTTCTGTGAAACGATTTTCAGCCTCTGGATCATCAGGGTTTTTATCCGGATGGAATTTCATTGCAAGACGCCGGTAAACTTTTTTAAGATCGCTCTCAGATGAATCTCGGTTAATACCGAGGACTTCGTAATAATCTCGTTTTGCCATAATTTCTTTTTCTGTTTTAGCTCTCTATAAAAAAACAAAATGGTCGGAAGGCTTCCCTTCTCGACCATTTGCTTCTTGCATTACTTAATTTGCACTATTAAGAATCTTTTTTATCGTCTTTGACTTCTTCAAATTCAGCGTCAACCACATCGCCTTCTTCCTCTGGTGTGCCGCTCTGACTTCCATCGGTTGGGTTTTCTTGAGCCTGTTCCGCATACATTTTTTCAGCCAAAGATTGAGCAAGGACGGATAAAGCTTGTGATTTAGCTTCGATATCTTCTTTATCGCCATTTTTTAATGCTTCTTCCGCCTCTTTCGCGGCATTTTCAATATTGGTTTTTTCTTCTTCTGAAACCTTATCCTCGTTTTCAGCGAGCGTTTTCCTAACGCTGTGGATTAATGAATCACATTGATTTCTGACATCAACTAATTCCCTTGCTTTTTTATCGTCCTCCGCATGCGCCTCGGCGTCCTTAACCATGTTCTCAATTTCCTCGTCTGACAACCCAGAATTTGCTTTAATGGTGATCTTATTTTCTTTTCCGGTCGCCTTGTCTTTGGCTGAAACATGCAGGATACCGTTGGCATCAATATCAAAATTAACTTCGATTTGAGGCATTCCCCGAGCTGCTGACGGTATATCGGTTAGGTTGAATTGACCTAGAGATTTATTGTCTTTGGACATTTCGCGCTCCCCTTGAAGAACGTGGATAGTTACCGCGGTTTGGTTGTCCTCAGCAGTTGAGAATACTTGATTCGCTTTTGTTGGGATGGTGGTATTTTTTTCAATTAATTTGGTCATAACACCACCTAGTGTTTCGATTCCAAGAGATAGTGGCGTAACGTCTAGCAACAACACATCTTTGACATCTCCACGAAGAACTCCACCCTGAATTGCCGCTCCGACGGCGACTGCCTCATCGGGGTTGACGTCTTTTCGTGGCTCCTTATCGAAGAAGCCTTTCACAGTTTCTTGTACCTTAGGCATTCTCGTCATGCCGCCGACCAGAATGACATCATCTATATCAGACGTTTTGACCCCAGCATCTTTGATTGCCACACGGCAGGGTTCTATCGTCCTGCTGATAAGATCATCAACGAGACTTTCCAGCTTAGCTCGGGTTATCTTAACGTTTAGGTGCTTTGGTCCCGATGCGTCAGCTGTGACGTAGGGCAGATTAACTTCCGTTTGTTGGCTCGAGGATAGTTCGATTTTCGCTTTTTCGGCAGCTTCTTTTAGACGTTGAAGTGCCAAAACGTCACCACGCAGATCGACGCCTTGCTCTTTTTTAAATTCATCCGCGAGATAATCGATAATTCGTTGATCAAAGTCCTCTCCTCCGAGGAAGGTATCCCCGTTTGTCGAAAGTACTTCAAATTGATGTTCTCCATCGACCTCTGCAATCTCGATAATTGAGACATCAAAGGTTCCGCCTCCCAGGTCATAGATCGCGATTTTTCGGTCACCTTGCTTCTTATCCATGCCGAAGGCTAGTGCAGCAGCAGTCGGCTCGTTAATAATTCGTTTGACTTCTAGCCCCGCAATTTTCCCCGCGTCCTTAGTTGCTTGTCTTTGAGAATCATTGAAATATGCCGGTACGGTGATGACAGCCTCTGTAACTTCTTCACCAAGATAGTCTTCGGCGGTTTTTTTCATCTTCATCAGCACTTGTGCTGATATTTCTGGAGGTGCGCTTTGCTTCCCTCTTACCTCAACCCAAGCATCGCCATTTTTTGCGCCAACGATTGAAAATGGAGAATTTTCTTTCGCCTTTGCAACTTCCGCGTCCTTGAAGCGACGACCGATCAGTCGCTTTACCGCGTATAACGTATTTTTTGGGTTTGTTACGGCTTGCCTCTTCGCAGGAGCACCTACAAGCACTTCGTCCTCTTCAGTGTAAGCAATAATTGAAGGTGTCGTTCTGCCCCCCTCCGCGTTTTCCAGCACTTTTGCCTCGCCGCCATCCATGACTGCGATACATGAATTCGTAGTTCCTAAATCGATACCTATAATTCTACCCATGTCTGTAATCCTTAAATTCTAAAATTGTTTATTTGTAAATTGGGCCAATTAATTTTTTTTCAACCCGTCTAATCCTTAGTTTTCGCCACACTAACCAATGCTGGCCTTATCAAACGATCGTTAAGTAGATATCCTTTTTGAAAAACATTTAAAATTTTATTCGCCGGCTCGTCTGAATCCACTGCACTCATGGCCTGATGTTTGTGTGGATCGAGGATTTCCCCGATTGGATCAATCTCGCTGATGCCAAAGGTTTCAAAAACTTTTGACAATTGTTTTAACGTTAAATCGACACCGTCATTAATGGATTCAAAAGTCACATTGTCCGCTTTCAGAGCCGCCTCAAGACTATCTTTTACAACAAGGAGTTCAGTTGAAAAGCGCTCTAAGGCATATTTGTGGGCCCCAGCAATGTCTGCCTGAGCTCGCTTGCGCACGTTCTCTAGTTCTGCCGTAGCGCGAATCCAAGAATCTTTGTTCTTTTCAACCTCTGCGATAGCCTCTTCAAGTTGCTCCTCTAAGCTCTTTGGCGTATCTGCAGCTGTTGATTTTTCCATGTCATCGCTCCCCTCGGACCCAGAATCAGATTCGGTTTCTGGTAGAGTTTTAGCATCCGACGGTTCAATCTCTTCGTTTTCTTGTTCAGTTTTTTTCTCAGACATTAACTAAATGCTCCTTAACCTTTAAGCCGACTAGGTGAGGGTGAAATTTTTAATTTCAAGAGCTGTTGTAGGAGAAAATTAGAGCCTTATTCTGATAACCTAAGAAACTATTAGATTCTGCAACAGTGGAGGGTATATGTGGCAACAACGGTGTTTAAAAACAACTATATCGATAATGTTGGTATTCTCGTGTGGGATTGCTAATTTAGCTTTCTCTGCTCCTCAGACCCATATTGGAGCAAGTTCGTACAGTATATCGGGCCAATCTTCACTCATTTTAAGCGCTGAAATGGATGCTAAAGGCCCTCTTGGGGATGACGGAAGGCGTCATCCAGCAAAAACGAAATGGGATTTGCAATGGCGATTTAAGCAAACAGAGATTAATGCTCAATGCGGCGTGGACTCTGTTCAGGTATCACTGGGCATTACACATATCAAGCCCGTGTGGCGTGATAGGACCGAGGCCAGTCAGGCGCTAATAGACCGGTGGGAGGTATTTGAAGCGGCGTTAAATACGATCCAAAAGCACCATGTAGACCTAGCGATGAAGGCTGCATCTGAAATTGAGGAAACCGTACTCAACGTGACGCCTCAAAAAACATGTGAGGAACTTGAAACGATGGTCGGCTCTATCGTAAGGAATATAAAGGAAAAGTATCGAGCACTGAAAACTGAATATGAGTCGAGTACGAATTATGGCCGCCGCGCAGGACTAAGTTTGATGTGAGTCTAAATGGCTTCGGTTGATCGGTTAATTCTTAGCTCCGCGCTTCAAAGCCTCTGCCCGACTTGTGGCCGACTCCCGGTCAGCCTCAACAGATGATTTTGCTTGATTTAACCAGCTTCCTAGGTGCTCTGAGACAATTTGATGTAATCCATCTACCCAGTCAGGACTGTCATTGAGACATGGAATATAGTGGAACTCACCTCCACCATGAGTCAAAAACTCTTCTCGATTTTCCATATTGATTTCTTCAAGAGTTTCTAAGCAATCGGCTACAAACCCGGGACAAAACACATCCATTCTGCCTAATTTTCTCTCGCCTAGATCCTTCATAACATCAATGGTATAGGGTTTGAGCCACTCAGCTCTACCGAAACGAGATTGGAACGTGGTAATCACATTTTCGGCTTCAAAATCTAATTGTTCAGCAAGAAGTCTGCTAGTTTTATAACATTCACAATGATAGGGATCTCCCTTAGTAAGACTAAATTTTGGCACACCGTGATAGGAGAGAACCAATTTTTCGGGCTTACCGTGAGCAGCCCAGTACTCTTTCACCCTACTTGAGAGAGCCTTGATGTAGCCATTATGGTCGTGGAAATGTTTTATTAGCCTTATGCCGGGTAAGTTTCGTACTGTTTTAAGGCTATCGAATACCGCATCATAAATACTGCCAGTTGTGCTCGAATTGTACTGAGGATAGAGCGGAGCCACTAATATTTGATCGCATCCTTCAGCTCGTAATCGGGTAAGACCATTATCCACAGAGGGCTTTCCATAACGCATGGCCGATTTAACGATAACCTTTGGAAATGTTGTGTCATCAAATTTTGATTGAAGCAATTCTGCTTGTTTTTCGGTGTAGATTCTGAGCGGCGAGCCTTCGTCAGACCAAATCACGGCGTATTTCTTCGCAGAGGTTTTCGGTCGTATTCTTAAAATAATTCCGTTTAGAATCAACCACCATATCGCTCGGGGAATTTCAACGACTCGCGGGTCCCACAAAAATTCTTTGAGATATTCTCTAACAGATTTTTTGGTCGGTGCCTCTGGAGTTCCAAGATTTACTAACAAAACACCTACGTTAGCAAGAGAGCCATGGGTGTATTCTGATTCTTTTCGAAGTTTCATATGGATTTAGGTTGTATTACTAGTGGATCAAAAACTACGGATGAGACAATGCTCCAGATAAAAGTTTCGCTGTAATATCTACTATGGGAATGACCCTTTCATAAGCCATTCTTGTCGGGCCGATGACGCCGACGGTGCCAACAACTTGACCATCGACTTCGTACGGTGCGGTGACTACGCTGCACTCGTCTAAAGGCACTAAGCCCGATTCGCCACCGATATATATTTGTACTCCATTGGCCCGATCGCTGGTATCAAGCAACTGAAGAATTCCCGTTTTTTTATCAAACATATCAAAAAGGGTTCTCAGGCTGTTGATATTTGTTGAGAGGTCATGGACGCTCAGTAGATTCTTTTCTCCAGAAACAATGTATTCCTCAGTCTTTAGCGAGCTTTCTTCTCCGGCCGAGATGGCTAAGGTCATCAACTGAGAAATATTATCTTTAAGTTGTTTTAGTTCTGACTGTATTCGAGACTTGATTGCATTAAACGACATTCCTGCGTAATTTTGGTTTAGATAGTTGGTTGCTTCAGTCAATTCTGATTCTGTAAATTGACGAGAGGCCTCGAGGACTTTATTTTGAACGTCTCCATCTGGTGTTACCACTATCAAAAGAATACGTTGTTCAGATAAGGAAACAAACTCGATGTGTCGAAATGAACTGCTTTGGCGTGCTGGTGATTTCACCACGCCCGCAAATTGAGTAAGGTTTGACAATAGCTGTGACGCAGTAGATATCAACCTGTTGGCGCTATCCGGTCGAAATTGATCCTCAATTTCATGTAACTCTATAGAGTCGAGTGGTTGTACTGTGAGCAGAGAATCAACAAAAAAACGATATCCGAGTGGCGTCGGGATCCGGCCCGCTGAGGTATGCGGGCTGGCGATAAAGCCCATCTCCTCAAGATCAGCCATAATATTGCGAATACTGGCGGGACTGAGCTCCAAGCCTGAGGATTTAGCTAGCTGTCGAGATCCTATGGGTTGACCATCCGAAATGTGCTTCTCTATGAGCGATTTCAGTAGAATTCGTGATCTTTCGTTCATCATGATTTCATTTTACAAACTTTTTGTCTTCGATTTGGGTTTTTTTATTTTGCGGAATTTGCGATGATGCAATCTGTCTCTCGTGTATAACGTAACTATGAATAAATTTAATCGAATTTGTATCGTTGGAAAATATAAGAGTGCTGAAGTTCAGCGCCCAGTGTCGCAGATTATTGAGTTTCTGCGATCAGAGGGTGCTGATTGTTTGGTTGACGATATGACTGCGCAGCAACTGCCTGGTATGAACGTGGAATTTGGGCCGATCGATGATGTGGTTAGCCGAAGCGATTTAGTGGTGGTTCTGGGCGGTGATGGTACGTTGCTTGGTCTTGCAAGGACGGCAGCAATGCATGATGTGCCTTTGTTGGGCATCAACCTTGGTCGGCTAGGTTTCTTGGCGGATATCTCATTGAATAAGATGGTGGCAAGTTTGCGCGCGGTACAGCGGGGGGAATATATTACGGATGACCGTGCGATACTCGAGGCAAGTGCTGATAGCGAGCCGGAGAATGGGATTTGGGCTTTGAATGACGTCTCAATTGGCAAGGGTCAGAGCGGCAGCCTGATTCAGATGAAGGTGACTATTGACGGCGAATTTGCTTACAATCTTAGATCAGACGGTTTGGTCGTCTCGACTCCGACTGGTTCTACTGCTTATGCGCTCTCCGCTGGAGGTCCTATTATCGCGCCAGGCGTGGACTGCATCCTCTTGGCGCCAGTGTGTCCTCATTCTTTATCGAATAGGCCAATCGTTATTCCGGGGACATCTAAGATTGAGATTGAGTTGATGGAGGCGATCGACGCTCATGTGCACATTGACAGCCATACTCATTTAAATATTCAACAGGGAGGGCGGTTAATGATTCAAGTGGCGGCCGCTAAGGTAAGACTGGTCCACTCCAAGGAACATGACTATTTCGGCACTTTGCGAGAGAAGTTACATTGGGCTGGGACGATGGGTTCGTAATTTTGCCTGAAGATCTTTTATGTTGATTCGTTTAACGGTTAAAGATTACGTTCTAATCGATTTGATTGAGCTCGATGTAGATGCGGGTTTTACCGTTCTCACAGGAGAGACTGGTGCGGGTAAGTCCATTATTCTTGGGGCAATCAGTCTGATCTTGGGCGGTCGTTCTGATGCAGGTAGTATCAGAGCTGGCGCTAGCCGGTCGGATATTGTTGCGGAATTCGACATATCAAAATTACCTCATGTCTATTCTTTTTTGGATGAGGCTGATTTAGGCGTTGACGATTGCGTATTAAGACGCGTAATCGATACCGCGGGTCGGTCGAGGGCCTGGATTAACGGTGTTCCGGTTACGGTAAAACAACTCAGAACGCTAGGAGCCCTTCTTATCGATATACACGGACAACATGAACATTACTCGTTGGTTGACGCCTCCACCCATAGCCAAGTTTTAGATTCTTTTGGTCATTTATCGAATTCAGTTAAGTTAGTTGAGGAAACTTGGAAAAGTTGGCAATTTGAAAAAAATAAATTGAATCAATGTTTGGAGCAATCCGAGGCGCTCAAACAAAAAGCCGAGGAGCTACTTGAAACGCAAAGAGACTTGGATGCTTTAGGATTTAAAGGTAAGGAATGGGCGCAAACCATAGACCGACATCGTAAGGCCAGCAATATGAATGAACTAATCGATGCTGCAAACCAATCGGTACGTATGCTCGGTGATGGTGAGCAAAATATTTTGTCTATTTTGGCTAATGTTCGAGCGCGACTTAATGGTGTGGTCGAAATAGATCCGCAAGTTGATTCAATGCTCCAAGATCTTGAGGGACTGGAAATCCAGCTTGGGGAATTTAATCGGGATCTGCGCCGGTACGCGGAATCGCTCGATTTTGATTCTGGTTTAGTTGAAACTTTGGACAGGAGAATTGCCGAAGTACAGCGCTATGCACGTAAATATGGAGTTAAACCTGATGATTTAGAAGAGATGGCTTTGAGTGTGCAGATGGAGCTCGAAAAGATGTCGTCACACGCGAACTTGGATGAACTTCGTAGAGCGGAGGCCGACGCGGGAGAAAAATATTTTAAGGCTGCCAGTCAATTAAGTTCGGATCGAGAAAAGTCATCAATTGAATTGACGCAAAAGGTTAACGCCGCACTAGTGGATTTAGCAATGTCTGGGGTAAGGTTTGAAGCTCGACTTAATCCGAAAGACGAGCCGGGAGTTGCGGGCCTTGAGCAAATAGCTTTCTACGTGGCTACAAATCCTGGTGCTGAGGCCAAGCTTGTGGGTAAAGTGGCATCAGGTGGCGAGTTGTCGAGAATATCATTGGCAATACAGTCTGTGGTTCATCAAGATTCTGCTGTGCCAACGGTGATATTCGATGAGGTGGACTCTGGGGTGGGCGGCGCAGTGGCCGAAATTGTAGGAAAAATGTTGAAAACAGTGGGCCAACGCGCTCAAGTGCTTTGCGTCACGCACTTACCCCAGGTGGCGGCCCTTGGGGATTCACATTGGAAGGTCTCTAAAGCGCATTCAAAAACAGATTCGAAAACGCTGTTGCAAAAACTTAAACCCAAGGATTCTGTAGATGAAATAGCTAGGATGCTCGCCGGGGAAGTGGTCTCAGAAAAAGCTAAAGCTCACGCGCGAGAACTGATCAACTCGGCTTCAATATAAATCGCTTCTGCCGCCCTAATTTAGGTTTCTCTCTTGTGTGGGCAGTTCAGCTTTGTGCAGTCAGCATAAATATGCAGAGAGTGACCAATTATTTCAAATCCCCTGTCTTTCGCAATTTTAGTTTGCTTGAGTTCGATTTCTTCATCATAGAACTCTTCTACGCGGCCACATTGGTTGCATACCAAATGATCGTGATGATCGCCTTGATCAAGTTCATAAACAGCCTTACCAGATTCAAAGTGGTGTCGAATGAGGATTCCTGCTTGCTCAAATTGAGTCAGCACTCGATATATCGTGGCTAACCCTATGTCCATTTCGTCATCCAGGAGGTGACGGTACACGTCCTCTGCTGAAAGGTGCCTTGCCGTTGATGTCTCAAATACATTAAGAATCTTTAGGCGAGGTAAGGTGGCCTTGAGCCCCATATTTTTGAGATCTAGTGGTGTTTTCATGACAGTGTAATTTCTTTGGTTTTAGCCTATCATAACGTCTTTGTTACTCATTGACTAACCCTATCGGGCCTAAAACTGAATATGAATCGGATGCATCTAACTGTCTTCAAGAGTTTGACTGCTCTCGTGCTTGCGCTTACTTTGTCAGCGTGCTTTTTGTCACCATATAAATTAGAGGTTCGGCAGGGAAATTACCTGGATCAAGACATGTTGATGAAACTTAAGCCGGATATGACCAAGGACCAGGTGACTTTTATATTGGGCACACCGCTGGTGATTGATCCATTAACGCCAAATAATTGGAATTATGTTTATTTATCCGGAGCGGCCGGTGACGTTAAGCGAGAGCGCACAATTGTCGTGGTGTTTGAAGAAAATCTCTTAAAGCGGTTAGAGGGCGACGTCACAGTAGAGGGTTGGTCGGAGCAGTAAGCAAACGTGCATTATGTCAACTAAAGACATATTTCGAGAGGTGAAAAACCAGGGATTTTTATGGATAAATTAAAAGTAGCCGTGTGTGGCGCGTCAGGGAAAATGGGGCGTGCATTAATAGCGTGTATTAAAGATGATGATGCCCTGGCCCTGGGTGGCGCGTTAGAACTACCGGGTAACCCTCACTTAGGAAAGGACGCGGGAGGTCTGCTTGGGTTTGAGTCAGGGGTAGTTATCACGTCGGATGTCGATGTCGTTACGAGTTGGGCGGATGTATTGATAGACTTTACCCGCCCGGAAGGAACCCTTGATCATTTAAAGGCGTGTATATCGAGCAGCACTGCTATGGTTATTGGTACCACCGGATTTACCGACAGCCAAAAAGATTCGATAAACCAAGCCGCGGAGAGCATTCCTGTTGTGATGGCGCCAAATATGAGCGTCGGTGTTAACGTGTTACTAAGAATACTAAAAACAGCTGCCATTGCTCTTGATGATGAGTATGACATTGAAATTGTCGAAGCTCATCACAAGCATAAGGTTGATGCGCCATCTGGTACCGCGCTAAGGATGGGGGAAGTTATCGCAGACTCGTTAGGAAGAGGTCTTTCGGACTGCGCGGTGTATGCGCGCGAGGGCCATACAGGGGTTCGCAAGCCGAAGACGATTGGTTTTTCCACGGTTAGGGCGGGGGATATTGTAGGAGAGCATACGGCTATTTTTGCTGGAATGGGAGAGCGTATTGAGATCACTCACAAAGCCTCTGACCGAAGTAATTTTGCAGTTGGTGCGCTAAGGGCGGCGAAGTTTTTATCTGGAAAGAATGATGGCTTGTTCGATATGCAGGATGTTTTAGA
>CAJQIK010000048.1 GCA_905478365.1 uncultured Burkholderiales Genera incertae sedis bacterium | reverse complement strand
AGAGTTACAAATGATGACTAATAATTGCACCTATCTCATCACGCTTTGCCTAACCACAACTGGCGCCTCGCTCTGCGCGATGGCCGTGTCAGGATCCTTTAATCCGTGACCGGTCAGAGTACACACAATTGTCGAATTTTTTTGATATCGACCACGCTCAACATCCTTTAACAATCCTGCAATGGTAATCGCAGAGGCAGGCTCACAAAATATACCCTCTGACTCAGCGAGTACTTTTTGTGCTTGTAAAATTTCCTCATCGGTACATTCCTCAAACCAACCTGTAGATTCCTTTTGCGCAGCCCACGCTAAATCCCAAGAAACGGGGTGACCAATCCGTATCGCCGTAGCAATCGTTTCCGGTGAATCGACCATCTCATTTCTGAGAAATGGAGCTGCCCCTGATGCTTGATATCCCACCAACGTTGGTCTTTTCGTACTGATAACATCGTCCTTAAAAGCGCACTGCCTGTCGCAAAGGTTGCAGCTGCCGCACTGTTGACCTGCAGATTCACTATAACCAATCCAATGAGCGGAAATATTACCCGCATTACCAACTGGCATAACGTGATAATCAGGAGCATCACCAAGTGCTTCAATCACTTCAAATGCAATTGTCTTTTGACCTTGCAGCCTGTATGGGTTAATGGAATTAACAAGGTTTAACGGCATAGTGGAAGATAGCTCTTGTACAAGACGCATTCCATCATCGAAGTTACCTTTTATTTGTATAACAGTCGCTCCATGCATCATCGCTTGAGACAACTTACCCAAGGCAATTTTGCCCTCCGGTATTAGAACGAAACTCTTAATGCCCGCCCGTGCAGCGTACGCCGCGGCCGCCGCTGAAGTATTACCCGTAGATGCACAAATAATAGCTTGAGCACCAGATTCCACAGCTTTTGTGACAGCCATAGTCATACCACGATCTTTAAACGAACCCGTAGGATTCAAGCCCTCGAATTTACAAAATATCTCGTGTTCCCAACCCAACTTATTAGGTAAGTTCTTAAGCTGTATGAGTGGCGTATTGCCTTCATTCAAAGAAATAATTCTCGTCTTGTCATCAACAGGAAGTCGATTACGGTACTTATTAATCAAGCCAGTGTAGTGATGATTATTCATAATTTCACCCTAACTTTTATTTATAAAAAAGCGCAGTACCATCAAAATACTTCGATACGAAGACGCGCTGGAGTGTAATAAATTGCGTCAAGTCCACTAATTTTTTTTAACGCATGATTTATCGAATTTTCTTTCGTCTTGTGCGTGAAGATAACAATGTCAACGCCTTCACCATTGGCATCTGACTCCCGCTGGCGCATCGCCTCTATAGAAACCTTATATTCCGCCAATATTCCAGCGATATCTGACAACACACCTGGTTCGTCACGCACTCTTAGACGAAGGTAAAAAGAAGACTCAACCTCGCCCATATCTAAAATGGGAACATCGCTCAAGCGCTCCTCTTGAAAAGCCAAATGCGGTACATGCGCTGCCACGTCAGAGCCCTGCAAACGAACAACGTCAATCAAATCAGCAATCACTGCTGACGCTGTAGGTTCTGCACCTGCGCCCGCACCATAGTACAAAGTTGGACCAACAGCATCACCCTCCACCAAGACCGCATTCATTGGTCCATCAACGCTCGCGATAACACATTTGTGATGCACCAATGTCGGATGCACCCGCATCTCGAGGCCGCCAGCCTTACGTTTGGTAATCGCAAGCAACTTAACTCGATACCCAAAATCCTCTGCGGCACGAATATCAGCTTCGGTCAGATTGGTAATACCTTCGCAATAAACCCTCTTTGGCTGAATAGATATACCGAAGGTTACTGCAGCGATGATTGCAAGTTTTTGCCCAGCATCAATACCCTCAATATCAAAAGTTGGATCTGCCTCCGCATAACCTAACTGCTGAGCGTCCGCGAGCGCGTCCTGAAAAGAAATTCCTTTATCACGCATTTCCGAAAGAATGAAATTTGTCGTACCGTTCACGATCCCCGCTACCGAATCAATTCGATTTGCCGCAAGACCTTCACGCAGGGCCTTAATAATTGGGATACCGCCGGCTACCGCAGCTTCATAGGCAACAATTGATCCATTCGCTCTCGCTCGAGCAAACAACTCGTTTCCATGCTCTGCTATCAACGCTTTATTAGCGGTAACTACCGGCTTCGATAAAGAAATTGATTCCTCGATAAGTGCGCGAGCTGTTGTTGTACCACCGATTAACTCAATAACAATATCAACGTTTTTGTCACGAACAACATCAAATGGGTCTTCATAAACTTTAACTGTTGAGCCAAGAAATTCCTCTGCCTTACGAACATTACGGGCACTTGCTGCACTAACAATAATCTCCCTGCCCGTTCTACGAGAAATCTCTTCACAATTTCTTCTTAGTACTTCAAATACGCCCCTGCCGACGGTACCAACGCCAACCAATCCTACATTTACCGTCTTCATAAAATAAACCTCGAATTACAAAATTCTCGTGCGTGAATTACTTTTTTTATGGTCATTTAACGACCTTCAACTCCCTGACCTGATTTTTACCAAAGGTCTCAAGCAGACCATCTTTCCGAAACATATCTTTGATCCCTCGAACGGCCTGACGAATGCGCTCCTCATTCTCAATTAGTGCGAGTCGAACGTGATCGTCTCCGTACTCTCCAAACCCTATACCCGGCGCCGCAGCGAGTTTAGCCTCCGTCAATAAGCGTTTTGAAAACTCCAAAGAGCCTAGCTCTTTATAGTGATCAGGAATTTTGGCCCAAATGTACATGGCGGCCTTCGGCGTCGCTACATTCCAACCCGCCTCATGTAGACCTTTTACCATGACGTTGCGTCTGTTCTCATAGGTCACTCGAATATCTTCCACGCAATCCTGAGGCCCCTCTAAAGCCACAATTGACGCGATTTGTAAGGGCGTAAACGTCCCGTAGTCGTGATAACTCTTGATCCTAGACAACGCAGCTACTAAATCCGGATTACCGACCATATACCCTATGCGCCACCCAGCCATATTATAACTTTTGGACATCGTAAAAAACTCAACTGCTATGTCCTTGGCACCTGGAACCTGCAATATAGAGGGCGCCTTGTACCCATCAAAAACGATATCTGCGTAAGCCAAGTCATGGACAACGTACACGCCGTGTTCTCGGGCAATTTCCAAAAGTTTTTCGAAAAAAGATAAATCAACACATTGTGTAGTCGGGTTACCTGGGAAATTAACGATAATCATCTTAGGCTTCGGAAATGACTCCTTCAAAGCTCTTTCTAGCTCTTCAAAAAAATCCACATCATCAGTATTCCGAACGTGGCGAATATCTGCTCCGGCAATCACCGGACCATAAATGTGGATCGGATAACTGGGGTTAGGCACCAAAACAATATCACCTCGGTCCAAGGTCGCTAATGCTAAGTGAGCAATCCCCTCTTTAGAGCCGATTGTCACAATAGCCTCGGTTTCAGGATCGAGATCCACATCATAACGATCTGAGTACCAATTCGTAATCGCTTGGCGTAAACGCGGTATCCCCTTCGATACTGAATATCCATGATTCGCTGGACGTCTTGCCGCCTCAACCAATTTCTCAACAATGTGAGGCGGGGTCGGTCCATCAGGATTACCCATCGACAAATCAATAATATCCTCGCCTCTACGTCGAGCAGCCATCTTTAGCTCACCCGTTATGTTGAATACATACTGGGGCAGCCTATTGATCCTAGAAAATTCAATCGACATACGTTATAAGATAATTTTTTAGAAGGAAAACTTTGACTTTGTCATAATAAGGTCGCAAGTTTAACTGATATGACCTAGTGCAGCAAAAAGAATAATCTGAAATACGAGTTAAATTACCTAAATACAACACATGAAAATAGCCTCCCAAGATAACCCCGATATCGTGAAAATTTCTCGAGTAACGTCAATCTGTGTGGATGTGGGAGAGGCGCAAATTACTCAGCCTTTTTTCTTAGGGGTGAACCATCCGGTAAATTCTTGGATCGCGGCCATGGAAAAAATCACGGTAGACGCGATTGAACAACTTCCTCTTGAGCAGTATGAACTTTTACTATTAGGCACTGGAAGCAAATATACGGTATTGGAAAACGACTGTATGGGCTTCTTGAGCAACGCCATCCCTTTCGAAGTCATGACAACTGTCTCTGCATGCAGGACGTTCAATATCGTTGCTGGCGAAGGAAGAAAGGTTCTTTTGGCTGCGCTCATAGGTTCCGAAAATAAAACTCAAGAATGAGTATCTACCTCCATAAGATCCTGCCGTTACTGATCTCGCCATTATTTCTATTTATCGCACTTAGTTTCTTTTACTCCTTCACGTTACGTTTGAAAGTCCTATTTCTGAGTACGGTCGCAATAAGCATTCTCAGCACACCGATGACAGCCCAGTTGTTATGGGGCGAATTAGAATCGGAATATACTTTGAAGACCCCAAAAGAAATAATTAACTCAGATGCAATCGTAGTATTGAGCGGTAATGCTAGCCCCATAGAAACCGAGGAAGGATTCATTTTCCAATGGGCCGACCCAGACCGATTTTTTGGTGGTATCGCGCTTTTTAAAACCGGTAAGGCTCCAACTCTGATATTTACCGGAGGACAACTTCCTTGGGATAAGAGCGATCAAACGGAAGGTGACTACCTGAAAGGCGAAGCAATCTCTCAAGGAGTACCCGAAGACCATATTTTGGTTACCCGAGCCGTTCAGAACACAGCGCAGGAGGCACTTGCAGTTAAAGCCCTTTTGGGTGGCAACACCACTAAAATCATACTGGTGACATCTGCTTTTCACATGCCGAGGGCAACAAGCCTTTTCGAGGCTGAACAGTTGATTGTCATTCCGTATCCCGTAGATTTCAAATCGATCAACGTAGAACGCACAATTATGAGTTTCATACCGTCAACGGGCGGACTGAACGGTACATTTAATGCATTAAGAGAATTTCTGGGGCGACTCTATTACCGCTTCAAACTCTAAATGTTTTAGAATCCCCCCCTCAGATACTCGATTTTAAATTTAAATATTCACAAAGATTTTAGAACGTAGCCACATGAATCCTCTCCTTCAAAAACTACATCCTTACCCTTTTCAAAAATTCGGAAAAATTCTTGCCGAAATAGAGCCAAGCCAAAAACATGAATTAATTCGGCTTTCTATAGGAGAGCCACAACACGACACACCTAAAGTCATCTTAGATGCACTATCTAATAACTTGACTGACATAGCTTACTACCCGACAACCCAAGGATCCCCAGAACTTAGGTCAACGATAAAAAAATGGATTGAAAGTCGATTTGGAATGACTGGAATCGACCCTGATTGTGAAATATTGCCGGTAAACGGCACTAGGGAAGCCTTATTTGCTCTTGGACAGGTTGTGCTCTCACCAAGCAATCCCGACTCGGTAGTGGTAATGCCCAATCCTTTTTACCAAATTTATGAAGGTGCTGCGCTACTATCCGGTGCAACGCCGAAATTCTTAAATTTAGGCTCATCTAACCTGGGGTGGGAGCTCACTCAAATAGATAAAAGCACCTGGAACAAAACAAAACTCCTGTATGTATGTAACCCGGGAAATCCAACCGGTCATGTCATGTCCCTCTCCGAATGGGAGGAACTGTTTCAATTTAGTGATAAGTACGGATTTATTATTGCCTCGGATGAATGCTATTCCGAGATTTATTTTGATGAGGGCTCTCCACCTCTGGGTGCCATTACTGCTGCAAAATTACTTGGTCGTGATTTAACTCGCCTCATTGTCTTTGGCAGTCTTTCAAAAAGATCGAATGTACCTGGTATGCGGTCCGGCTTCGTGTGTGGCGATGCCGCAGTGTTAAAGCAGTTTCTCCTGTATCGAACTTATCACGGTTCGGCGATGAGTCCGGCAGTTCAAAAAGCCAGCATTGCCGCTTGGAGCGATGAAATACACGTAAAAACTAATCGTACTTTGTATCGAGATAAATTTAACTCCTTTGTCAAGACACTAAAGCCTCACTCTTCGATTCAATATCCGTCAGCGGGATTTTACGTCTGGTTGAAGACGCCCATTGATGACGTAGAGTTTGCAAAAAAACTCTATACAAAATGCGGTGTTGTGGTACTACCAGGCAGTTTAGTTGCGCGAGAAGCTCATGGGGTCAATCCAGGAGAAAACCATGTTCGAATTGCATTAGTGGCCACACAAAAAGATTGTGATGAAGCCGCACAACGCATGGCTACCCTAATGTCTCTCGGTTTTGACTAGAATAGAGTCTTAGGTTTTACGCATTATCGTCTTAATTAACTTGGAAAATATAATGAGCAACTTACAAAATATCATTGAAACCGCATTTGAAGCACGTGCTGACATCAACCACAACACGGTATCGAAAGAGGTTAGAGACGCGGTAGAGCAGACAATTGCAGATATCGACAATGGAAAAATTCGAGTCGCGGAGAAAAAAGAGAATGACTGGGTTGTTCATCAATGGATCAAAAAGGCGGTCCTATTGTCATTTCGTATATCTGACAACGAGATCGTGCGAGACGGTTATACAAATTATTTTGATAAAGTTGATTCAAAATTTTCGTCATATTCAGACGAAGACTTCCGTAAAGGTGGCTTTAGAGTCGTACCTCCAGCAGCGGTTAGAAAAGGTTCCTTTATTGCAAAAAACGTCGTGCTCATGCCCTCGTACGTGAACATAGGTGCCTACGTAGATGAAGGAACAATGGTAGATACTTGGGCAACTGTAGGTTCTTGCGCCCAAATTGGAAAAAATGTTCATTTATCTGGAGGCGTAGGGATTGGTGGAGTGCTGGAGCCGCTACAAGCAAATCCAACAGTCATAGAAGATAACTGTTTTATTGGTGCCCGCTCAGAGATTGTAGAAGGCGTCATCGTGGCTGAGGGATCCGTGATCTCAATGGGGGTCTACATCGGACAAAGCACCAAGATTTTTAATCGCGCTACGGGTGAGGTATCGTACGGTTACATTCCTCCTGGCTCAGTGGTTGTATCTGGGAATTTGCCTTCAAGCGATGGAAGTTGCAGCCTTTACTGCGCAGTCATCGTAAAACAAGTGGACGCGAAGACCAGAGCCAAGACCAGCATTAATGACTTACTTAGAGGCGATTGAACACGCGAGGAACCCATTCAGGCACGCCGGCACCTATGGTCATTGATGAAAACCTTCTAACAATTCGTGACCTAATCCGTCACGCCACAACATCGTTTGCGGAGCAAGATATCGGCCTAGGTCAAGGAACAGAAACTCATTTTGATGAGGCGTGCTTCCTCATTTTAAGGTCTCTGTCATTGCCATTGAATTCGCTCGACATCTTTCTTGATGCAAAGCTGACATCAACTGAGATTGATTTACTAAGAAAAAATATCAATCTGCGCGCACAGGACCGGATCCCAGCATCTTACATTCTGCAAGAAGCGTGGTTACGTGAGTATAAGTTTTATGTCAACGAGGACGTACTGATACCACGATCACATATCGCCGACCTTCTGTTCGACCAAATGGATGTGTGGATTAGCAGCCCGATCTCGATTAATAAGGTGCTTGACCTGTGTACAGGATCGGGATGCTTGGCGATCTTAGCCGCCCTTCAGTTTGAAGAGGCCACTATCTACGCAAGCGATAT
>CAJQIK010000047.1 GCA_905478365.1 uncultured Burkholderiales Genera incertae sedis bacterium | reverse complement strand
GATACCGAAAACTTTGGAGGTGTATGGCATACCGATACGATTTATCTGGAGAAGCCTCCTATGGCGAGCATGCTCTATGCTATCGATGTTCCCTCGAACGGAGGTGACACGCTCTTTGCCAGCCAGTACAAAGCATACGAGACGCTCACTGATGAAAATAAAAAAGCTTTAGAATCATATACCGCTGAATCGCGTTCTGACCTTGAAGCTGTATCTGCAACCAGGATAAATCAATCGTCAAAAGTAAATAGCAAAGTATCAAATAATTTTTCAGCGATACATCCGATGGTTCGCACTCACCCCGAAACCCGATTGAAAAGTCTATACATTAGTCCTGCGCACACCAGCAGCATTCTGGAACTCGATAAAGAAGAAAGTAGGGCGCTACTATCTGAGCTGTTCATACACCAGACAAAAGAGGAGCATCAATGTCGTGTGAAGTGGAAAAACGGTGATGTGGCCCTTTGGGATAACAGATGCCTGTTGCATTTACCCCTAAATGATTATCAAGGTCAGCTGAGATCACTGCATCGAATTACGCTTAAAGGAGAGCGGCCGTGTTAAAGAGCACGGACTTCGCCAGCATCCACGGTCCTATGCTCTGAATAAAAGAGCAGCGCACCCCAAACGACGCGCCACTTTTAGTAGATTCTGAATAATAAATTAGGGTTTATCCGAGATACGGTTCCAAACACGATTCGCGAAACCACTTCCAGAGCCAACATTATTCGCTGGAGCAAAATCGGTATAAACCAATTTATCACCATCAATAACAAAAACTTGCTTTCCACCATTCGCTTCAAATTTAAGCGTGGAGTCAGTTACCTCAGTTATCGAGAATTCTCTAAAATCTGTCCAAGGCAATTGATTCGTTTCGCTGATTACTCCATCTTCTGATTTAAAAGTAGATGTATTTGTATATCGATATCCCACGGTATGTGCATTCAGCTGATATTCACCCATCCAAGCAAGAGTGCTTGGTTTATCTTCTTCAATATTATTGTGAAGTATAAATACGATCGTTCCATCATAAAATGTAATACGACCCTTTACTGTTGGAGGTGCAAACTGATCATCACCATCATTCCAGCTGGATAATTCATAAGTCCCCTCAAGTAATCGCTCAATCCTATCTTGTTGACTCAAATCGCTCTGAGAGGAGCCGCAAGCGACTAGGCTAGCTATGGAGACCAACCCTAATAACAATAAAATTCTTTTAAAAAAAACCACGTCTATATGCCTCATATTTATTCTTAGCCAAAAAAAAACGGCAGGATTTTCCCTACCGTTTTTTCGTAAAATGCAGAACTCACTAGTGCTTCATATCACAATCAAAAGAAACAGAAACAAAAATACCGTCGTTCATCATGTAGGTTGTATCGTAAACACAATTACCCATCATTTTTTCGAACTTTCCAGTCACTCCGCGTAAAACGCCTTTTCCTGAACCACTCGTGCCGACTTTGCGTACGGCCATATTCTCCATTGAAAACTCATCTCCGTCTCGGTCTTTAACCAAGCACAATGCGTATAGGTTAGTTTCACCGTCTTTATCTAGTCCACTCACAGTACAATTAAAAGTCAACACGGCACCTTGGCTAAGAGGCGCATATGTAGACGCACCGACGTTCCCGATACCAGCAAGCTCTCCGGTTGTAAAGCTAATATCACCGGCAGTCACTTTGTCGATTACCATTTCACCATTAGAAATAAACGAGAGTTTCCCAGCATCATGTCCATGATGTCCTGCAAAAGCAGAAGACACAGAAATAACGAGTCCGAACAGGCCTATAAATATTTTTTTCATTTAATTTTCTACCCAAAAGTAATATCGTTAATAAAAAGACACGGAAAGTTTTTTACTACATTTCACGATCCAATAAGAAGGATAACAGAAAACTTTCGCAACTCAATACTTAATCATTGGTGGGTCAAGAAATGAAGATTTGACTACGGTACAATCTTCATTAGTTGAGACAATTTAATTTTACAGAAAGACAATTAGATGGAAAAACTTACCTTTGAAAGTATTAATGTTCGCGCATCGCTTGTCCCCTTAAAACGTCCAATCGTAGCCAAAGTTGGGCAGTTTACGGACTGGCCGCTAATCCTGATCGATATTCAAACGAAAGAGGGAATAGTCGGACGGAGCTATCTTGAGCCGTACATTAAGGACTCCGTCAAATACATCGCACCGGCATTGTATGACATGGCCGAAAAGTTTAAAGGCAGAGCGATCCATCCAGCAGATATGTACCGGGAAATTATCGGTTCGCTGCACCTAATTGGGCGTCAAGGTGTGAGCGTAATTACAGCAGCCGGCTTAGACATGGCCCTTTGGGACGCTTTAGCTAAAGCTGCAAAAATGCCACTTGCGAATTTGTTGGGAGGGACGACTGGTCCATTAAGGACATACAACACCAATGGATTATGGCTTCTACCTTTCGACGAACTGGCTAAAGAAGCGGCAGAGCTAGTCGAAGAAGGGGGGTTTAAGGCGATCAAAATGAGATTAGGAAGACCTCGGCTTAAGGACGATATAAAAGCGATCAAAATTGTTCGGGAAGCGGTTGGGGAAGACATCCATCTCATGGTTGACTTTAATCAAGGACAAACCATTCAAGAGGCGATTACCAGACTACACGGTCTGGATGATCAAGGAATGTATTGGTTCGAAGAACCGGTCGTGTTCGACACGTACGCACAAAACGCTCAATTGACTCGAGAGATAAAAACACCAATATCAATTGGAGAAAATATTTATGGTCCTCGTTCATTTTTAGAGGCGGTACAAGCAAATGCTGCCGATTTATACATGCCTGATCTTATGCGAATCGGTGGAGTTACGGGTTGGATGAGTGCCGCTGCAATTGCAGGCGCTGCTAACGCCCCGTTATCCAGTCATTTATACCCTGAAGTATCCGCACATTTATTAAAAGCATCTGAATCGGCTGATTGGCTGGAGTATCGTGACTGGGGTAACCCGCTCGTTAAGGAACCTTTTGAGATTAAAGACGGGATGGCTATCGTTCCCGATCGAATCGGTAATGGTCTTGATTGGGACGAAGATGCCGTTAAAAAATATCAGTATTTCTAAGACAGATAAAATTTGTTTGTTCTGTGATCTTCAACAGGGAAAGCGCGAAAGGATCATAGCTGAAAATGATTTAGCCTATGTTGTGAGGGATGGATTCCCAGTGAGTGAAGGGCACTCACTGATTATTCCTAAACGACATACGCTGGATTACTTTGAGTTAACTCCCGATGAAGTTTTGGCTATAAATGAACTCATTTGTGAACAACGACAGATTTTACTGAAGTCCGATCAAAAAATAGAAGGTTTCAATATTGGTATGAATTGCGGGCGCGTGGCAGGCCAATCCGTATGGC
>CAJQIK010000046.1 GCA_905478365.1 uncultured Burkholderiales Genera incertae sedis bacterium | reverse complement strand
TGGAGAGTGCGGGAGAGCGTATTGGTATTGCTCAGACTGGTGCGGCCGATTATGGCGGTCGATCAGCCACTTCTGATCAAGCGGAGGCCGGTAACGGAACACCCTCTCCTGACGCTGGTAATAATGATATGACTGGTGGCTCACTTTTCAGACGTGGATCGGTAACCGCGAACGAGGAGGATCAAGGGGATGATGGGAGTTCCACTGGCGCGCCGGAAGGTCATGCGGCCGCACTAGCCTTGGAGGGCCGAATGACCAAGCGTCTAGATGCTATTTTGCGATTAGAAAAAACCGAGGTTGAAGGTGATGAAAGTGTCGATAGTGAGGATTCGGCTTGGGAGTTTCAAGCAAGTAAGCAGGGCAAGGCCCGCACGGAAATTGTTCAAGGACTCGATACAATCACCTATCAAGACTCTGATGTGATTAATGGTGAGTTTGTATCCGTAGAACACAGGAAATCAGTACAACAGTATTTTTTAGAAATTCACGAAGGAAATAACAGATGACGTCAAGTGTGGAACAACAGGTGCGGGTTTTTCAGGATCGTTTCTCTCAGGTTGTTGATGAGGTCTCGAAAGTTATTGTCGGTAATAGAGAGGTCATTTCGAACGTCTTAACATGTTTGCTGGTTCGTGGACATGTTCTGCTTGAAGGAATCCCTGGGGTAGGGAAGACAAAGCTCGTGCAAACTTTATCGGATGCGACGGATTTAGGCTTTTCAAGGATTCAATTTACCCCTGACTTGATGCCTGGGGATATTATCGGCTCTAACGTAGTAAGGGAAACTGAGGACGGTAAAAAATCGTTTGAATTTCAACGAGGGCCTGTATTTACGAATATATTACTTGCAGATGAAATTAATCGAGCCACACCTAAAACTCAGTCTGCACTGCTCGAGGCAATGCAAGAGAACAGTGTGTCTGCAGGCGGTTCAACACATAAGCTAGATCAGCCGTTTTTTGTCTTGGCCACTCAGAATCCCATTGAAATGGAAGGGACTTACCCACTTCCAGAAGCTCAAATGGATCGATTCCTCTATAAGTTGCGACTAGATTTTCCTGAGGCTAGTGACTTGTTAACAATCGTTGAACGAACGACGCAGCAGGACGACCTAACTGCATCACATGTGCTTGGAAAAACTGAAATTTTGGAAATGAGGGAAACTGCGCGTGCTGTTCCTGTTGCTCAGCCGGTTATGCAATATGCAATTGCGATTACGCTTGCTACCCATCCGGAGAGCAGTGAGGGTCATGAGTTAGCTAAAAAGTATGTTCGTTTTGGAGCGAGTCCTCGAGGGGTGCAGTCATTAATTCTTGGGGCGAAAGTTAATGCGCTACTTAACGATCGCTTTTATGTAAGTGCCAATGATATTAAAGCAGTTGCTTTGCCGGCCTTGAGACATCGAGTTTTGATTAATTTTGAGGCTGAGGCTGAGAAAGTAGATCCTGACCATATCCTTGAAGAAATAGTTCGGGTTGTTGAATTACCAAAAAGTTGAGGGCTAGTTTATAAGAGGCCCGAACAAAATTTCGGTTAAAGAATATTTTTGAAGATGTATGTCGACTCTCTTAAGTAAAGAATTTATGCGTCGCTTAGACGGCATATCGTTGTTACTGCGTAAACCAGTCGCAGGACATCTGCGCGGTCAACATAGGTCGAGAAAAACTGGGGTCGGTATGGTTTTTTCAGACTATAGGCCTTATTCCTCCGGTGACGATGTCCGTAATTTGGATTGGGCCACATACATGCGGTTAGATCGTCTTGTTTTGCGTATGTTTGAAGAAGAGGCAGACACGCCTATCTACATACTCATTGACAATAGCGCATCGATGGGGAGAGATGATTCTGGCAAATTTGAAATGGCCAAAAAATTTGCGGCGGTATTGGCTTATGTGGGCCTTTTGAATCATGATCGTGTGAGTTTGATCTCCTTTTCAGACGGGATGGTTAAAGAGATGCCGGGTCGCCGAGGTAAAAATCAAATGTGGCGTGCTATGCATTTTCTGGAATCTTTGAAAAATGAAGGTGAAACTCACTTAGGTAATACTTTTCGTAAATATTTCGGTGCCGGCCGCACGCGAGGTTTGGTTTTCATCATATCTGATTTTTTGTTTGAGCAACCGATAGAGGAAAGTTTTCGACCGATTGTGCAATATGGACATGAGGTTTTCGCAACTCATGTTATTGATGAGGAGGAGGAGAGTCCAAATATTGATGGGCATGTAGTTTTAGTTGACTCTGAGACACGTGAGGCGCTCAGTGCTCACGTAACTGAAGGTACGTTGGCGGCTTATCGTTCAGAATTTGATAAACATCGAGAGAATACAGAAGCCTTTTTTAATCGCTCTGGCTGGGGATATGTTTCATTAAGAACCAATGACGATTTCGAAAATTCGGTCCTTACTTCTTTGAAGAAAGAGGGTATATTTCGATGACCTCGGTCGCGCTTTCGAGTCCTGTATTTTTCCTTTTGTTAGCTGGGCTGATTGGGTCGGTGGTTCTGCTTTATTTGTTGCGGCCTCCCGTGCTGAATCGCTTGATGTCATCGAATTTGATATGGAGGCGGGTTCTTGGTTCGTCACGAGCGATTAATGAGCGCTGGCGATGGTGGTTATCCCTCCTGTTGGCTACGTTAATTGCGATTTGTCTCCTTTTAGCTGCTTTCCGTCCTATGGACAACGGCCAAATGAACGATCGATCGCTGATTATTTTTGATAATGCCCCTTCAATGGGAGCGTTAACTCGAGATGGAATGAGTCGGTTTAATGTCGCGAAAGATTCCGTGACACGTCATTTGAATTCTCTATCTAAAGACATGCAAGTTATGTTGGTCGATACTCAAAGGCAAGTCACAACGCCTTCTTTTGGGTCGATTTCGCAAGCTTTAGAAATTCTCGACAGTCTAAGCGTAGGCAGTAGCCTGGATCCTCTCGTGCCAGCTCAAGTAGCGACTATCGATGCGTCAAGAAAATTTATTTACACCGATGGCGTCATGATTGGTGGTGTGCCCGAAGACTTCACCTCTGTGTCCGCATTCCAGCCTGTTCCTAACGTGGGTATTACGCGGTTATCCTTTGCGGCAGTGCCCGGGAATACGCAGCAACGGCAGGCTTTTATTGAAATCGTCAATGGGGGGGCTGAACCTACAGTTGTCGAGATAGCACTGACTCAAACTGAGTCGCGATTAATTACTCGACAAGTTGAACTTGCACCCTACGAGAAACTGACGCAGATCTTTGATGCTACCGCTTTTGAAAGCGGGCCAGTAAAAGCGTCTGTCGTATCGACTGTGGATCGTTTTAAGGCAGACGATGTGGCTTTTGGTTATATCACTGCTAAAAGACAGGTTCGTGTTGGTTTCGTTTCAGACGATGTAGATTCAAAGATGTTAACTTTGCTGGATTTAATGCCGCGTGTTGTTCTCACTTCATTGACTAATGCCGACTATCAAGGTCTTGAATCTGAGGAGCTGCAATTCGATATCTTAGTTTTTGACCGAGTCTCCGTAGACCGCAAGCCGGTTATTCCATCGATATTTTTTGGTGTTAATTCAGCTAATTGGTTAGGGGCTTCTGTTTCATCAATTAGAAGCTCGCAACTTTCAGTCGAGAGAAATACTGCTCATCCGATTCTTCGTAATATTTCAATGACGGATCTCTTGATCGAATCAGGCGTTTTATTTGCGCCTATGGTTGGCGTTGAAGCATTGTTGACATCTGAGGACGAAGCTATATTAGCCATTGCTGTTCCAGGTGCTGTTAAGAGTGTCTTGCTCGGATTTGATCTTGATAAGTCAAATCTTGCTTTTTTAGCGGATTTTCCTATCTTTTTGTCGAATTCAATTACATGGTTGGTTGACGAGCCTCCAATTCTCAATGCCACCCCAGGGACTATAAAACTACCGAGCGACATTACAAAGGTCTATCGAATTGATGGCGTTGATGTTCCTTTATGGTTTGCAGATGGGAATTCTTACTTTCATACCCGTGAGACGGGTTTGTTTACCGGATTTTCCTCAAATGGTCCGCTTAGAGTTTCTGTTAGCCAACTTGACAGAAGGTTTAGTGACATTAATAGGTCCAATTTACCGATTTTTGAATCCTCAAAAAACTTTGTTGCCCCCGGTTTAAACGGGTACTCGTTTTCTTTTCTTGTTGGTGCTTTAACACTGATCTTGCTGATGGTGGATTGGTATCTCTATCATCGGCGTGTTACTCAGTAAAAACATGACTTCTATATTCACCATCGAAAATTCTCACGCACTTTGGTTAATCCTTCTGCTTCCTTTGCTTTGGTGGCTTTCGTCCAACACCAAAACGACTTTGGGTCGTAAGCACCTTCGTTTATTAACTACCTTTCGTGCCGTATCTTTGCTGGCTGTTATCTTGGGTTTGGCGCAACCTATCATTCGATATGGGAATCAAGATATCTCAGTCATATACGCGCTGGATGTCTCCAGGAGTGTGGCCGCGGACTTTATCGATAAATCACTGAAGTGGATAGATGAGGTCGAGGAGAGACATAATCCCGCTCATTCGAGGATTATTATTTTCGGACAAAATCGTACGGTAGTGTCCTCTACCGAGGAAGCAAAGTCGATAACGATTGCTGATTTCGGAAAGGACGCGTTATCAAGTGATTCCTCGCACGTAGAGCAATCAGGTACAAATTTAGAGGCCGCGATCGATGAATCCTTGGCTTTGCTGGGGGCAGACCACGTTAAGAGAATTGTATTGTTCTCTGACGGAAATCAAACTGATGGCTCGTTATTGGACTTAGTGCAGTCTGCACAGAGTTCTGGTGTACGCATATATCCCATGGTGGCTGATTCTGCTCAAGTGGAGGATGCTTGGATCAGTAATGTAAGGCTTCCGGAGAGGGTGAGAGCTTTGGAGCCGATGACTTCTTTGGTCAGTGTATTCAGCCCTTCAGCAGCATCAGTAGAAATTTCTATTTCAGCTGATGGTGGCTTGATTACAAAGCAATCGTATGTTGTCAAGCAAGGTTTTAATGACCTTCAGATTAATATACGGCTGCCTGAGGCGGGATCTGTACCGCTGGACGTCTTAATGACTGTTGAAAATGATCCTTATTTAGAAAATAATCGCGCGCAGATCAGCGCATGGGTCGAAGATAAAGCCAAGATTCTCTATTTAGAAGGGGTTTCGGATGCGTCTTCATATCTTAATGAGGCATTATCTGAGGCTGGTTTCGAAGTAATTGTGAACGACCGTATTCCTAAGTACGATGACTTGAAGTTGTATGACGCGGTGGTACTTTCCGATGTTTTAGCCAATACGATATCTTCTAATTCGATGAAGGATATTAAAAGGTATGTTCAGGACTACGGGGGAGGGCTAATCTTTGCCGGGGGAGAAAATACTTTTGGCGATGATGGGTACTCCAATTCGATTCTTGAAGATTTATTACCAGCTGATTTCGAGGCTCAAGAAAAACGCAAGGACATTGCTCTCGTTATCGCAATTGATCGTTCCTACAGTATGAAAGGTCGCAAGATTGAGTATGCGAAAGAGGCTGCAAGAGCCTCTCTTGATTTACTTGAAGAACAACACTACTTTGGCGTAGTGGCGTTTGACTCCCAGCCTTACGTGCCTGTTCCCGTCGAGCCCGTTAAGTCTAAACGAAAGGCAGAGGCCTTGATTAGCCGAATTCAGGCCAGCGGACAGACTAATATTTATCCAGCTCTTGGAATTGTTTATCGGCTTCTTAGAGATTTAGAAGTTCCTACAAAGCACGTTATTTTGCTTTCAGACGGAGACACGGCCCCAGCTGAATACGAACGTCTACTAAAACGAATGAGGGACAGTAATATTGTGGTCTCTACGGTTACGATCGGGGAAGGTGGTAACCCCGGTTTGATGCGACAACTATCAGATTGGGGGGAGGGTAGAAATTACTTGGCACTGTCAGCAGATTCGATTCCACAAATTTTTACTGAGGAAACTAAGAAAGTTGTCGGAACTAGTCTAGTAGAAGAGCCAATTCTTACTGTGATGAAACAACCGACTGGATCTTTGGCTGGTATTGATTTGCAGTCTGCTCCTCCACTTAAAGGCCATATCGCTGTAAAGGCTAAAGATACTGCGGAAACAATATTAGTAACGCAACAAGGAGCTCCGCTTCTCACGCGTTGGCAATATGGGCTAGGTAAGACTGTATTTTTCACTTCGGATGTTAAAAATCGGTGGTCTGCTGATTGGGTTCAGTGGGAGGGGTATGGTAAGTTTTGGTCGCAGTTAACGCGCAGTGTTACGAAACAATTGGGCTCAACGACAGTATTTTTCTCTGGTGATAGAGAAAATGAGGCGGCAGTTTTTAATCTCACGCTTCTTACCGAGGGAGGGAGCTATAGGAATAGCCTATCTCCCAAGTTGCGCGTGACTGTTGGGCAGGAGGAGTCGTCGGTTGATATGTCGCAAATTTCGCCAGGTCAGTACCGGCTTGTTGTGCCATTTATTGGTCAAGAGGCAATTTCTGCAACATTGGAAGCAGGGGAGGATATTTCCAGTGAAGTTGTAGATATGGCTGGATCCAGGGCTATATTCCCTGGTTTTCCTGCTGAATATCGTTTTTCTGAGCCAAACTTGGAGCTTTTGTCGGTTGTTGCCTCATCTACCGGTGGTGAGCTTGGTGCTCGTGCTGAAGAAATCTTTACTCCAAGTGGGGATACAGCCCAAAAGCGTTTTGCGTTGTGGCCCGTCTTGATGACCTTGGCGTTGATTTCATTTTTGCTGGATATTTTTGTTCGCCGCTCCTCTTTTGCTTGGAAACGACTGTCAAGCTAAGCGAGCGCTTGCCTTTCGGTGTTGTTGACGATATGTTAATCCGACTTTTCGGCTTAATCAGCAGTATTATGGCTATTGTTTTAATAAACCTCAGCGATTAAAAAGTTTTCGGAGTTCTAATGATTTTTTTGCGCGTTCTAGCAGTTTTTACTCTCATTATCGCTTTTTCGGCTCAAGCCAACGTGGACGAAGGTCAGCGTGCATACGAGGTGGAAGACTATCTGTCCGCTTTTAGTTTATTTAAAGAGGCTGCACAAGACGGTGATGCAAAAGGACAATTTTTTCTTGCCGAGTGCTATTTTAACGGACGAGGCGTTCCTCAAGATTTTTCACTAGCTGTTGAGTGGTATACCGCAAGTGCTGAGCAACAATTTGTTCAGGCGCAAGAACGTCTTGGCAACCTTTATCTGTCTGGTAAATTTGTTTCGCGAGATGTTGAATTAGGAGCTATGTGGTTCAGCCGGGCTGCTAAACAGGGAAATATGGATGCGGCTTTAATCGCTGGTGGTCTGTACTTTGAGGGGAAAGAGATCGAGAAAAATATTCCCAAAGCGCTGGATATATACCGACTAGCCGCGGAGGCCGGTAACGTTGATGCGCAAGAAATCGTGGGATATATATATTTTACCGGTCTTCTGGGTGAACCAGATTTCTCCCAAGCGTTGATTTGGTATGAGAAGGCCGCGCTCGGGAACCGTGTATATCCTCAATATGCCCTAGGTTGGATTTATCAAAATGGTAATGGGGTCACAAAGGATTTGAATAAATCAGCTGATTTTTATGAGGCGGCTGCAAGACAAGGACATATTGGAGCGAGTGCTGCGATAGGGTTTATGTACTCTAACGGAGAGGGACGCGAAAAGGACCCTGCAGTAGCCTTCGAGTATTTTCAAAAAGCTGCGTTAGCTGGTGAGAGTTCGGTCTTTAAGCCTTTAGCCTGGGCATATTACGATGGGAATGGGGTCAGTAAGAGTGCTACAGAGGCCTTTAAGTGGTTTTCTAAGGCGGCTGAAAATGGTGATGTCGAGTCAAAATTTCTGATGGGATACTCGCTTCTTAAGGGACTTGGGGTGCCGAAGGACCCTACAGAGGGGGCCCGTTGGTTAGAATCTGCTGCCGATTCAGGGCACGCTCCCGCTCATGAAATTCTCGGAGAATTATATTTTTTTGGTGAGGACGGTATTCCAGTGGATTATGTACAGGCAGCCAAGTGGTACGAAGAGCCAGCAAAATCCGGTAATGCCTACGCGCAATATTTGATGGGACACATCTATTCAGAAGAGTCCGCGAACATGAAGAATTTAATGGAGGCAATGAAATGGTTCCAGCTTGCGGCAAATCAGGGTGAACTCAAAGCGCAAAGCCAACTGGCGTGGATGTATTTTGAGGGTCTTGGTACCGAACAAGATTTGATCGAAGCCTATGTTTGGAGCAATTTATCGGCAACCGCTTCTAAAGGTTCAGAAAGAAAAGAATTGGAGGAGTTGAGAAACTATATCGGTTCTCAACTTTCGCCTGAAGACTTAAAGCGCGCGCAACAAAAAACGAGAGCTTGGCGCGCTAACTGATCATTGTTAAGCCCTATCTGTTCTGTATTGCTCTAAAACATCCAAGTTGAGATCGATACCTAATCCGGGTTTTTCGGACAGTGTAATGTCACCTGTATCTCCATTAATGGTGAGCGGCTCCTTCACCAGTTGTGTCATTAATGGATGCGCTGGGAATACGGTCTCAGCCATACTTCCGTTTCTTATTGCGCCTAGAAGATGAAGGCCCGCGGCAACCGCTACCGCTGAGCCATGAATATGCGGAGCCAGAGGTAAATTAGCTGCCTGAGCAAGGTGGGCGATTTTTAAACACTCGGTTAATCCGCCTGACCACGCAACGTCAGGTTGCACAAAATGAACCGCTCGGTGGCTAATGTATTTTTGAAAGTCCACAATGCCATAGCTGCAGGTTTCGTATCCAGCAATTGGAATGGATAGTTTTTTAGCTACTTCTCTGCTGCCGAGTATGTCGTCCGGCCAAACCGGCTCCTCGAGCCAATATATATCGTAGTGCTCCAATCGGCGGCCCATTTTGACAGCGGTTGCAACATCCCACGCACCATTTGCATCAACGCAGAGCTTGATATCGGGTCCAATCGTTTGTCTTACTAGCTCGACACGTTCGATGTCTTCTTGGAGGGAAACTTCCGCAATGCCACATTCCTCTGAAGTGCGTAACGGAGACAGTTCCATAGTGCTGTTGCGGCCAACTTTCATTTTGACGGCTCGAAATCCTGCGTCAATGTATTTGCGCATTTCATCGATAAGAGCGTCATTGTTTTTACTGCTCGAGTAAAAGCCTCCCGTAGCGTAAGCAGGTACTCGCTTTCGATATCCACCCATCAAACGCCAGCAAGGTAAGCCAGCAATTTTTCCTTTGATATCCCAAAGCGCAATATCAATTCCACTGATAGCGGCGATCACTATTCCACCGCGACCATGCTTGTATGCGCGTTTGTGCATTAGGTCCCAAATAAGTTCTGTATTGACGGGGTCCTCACCCACTAAATAAGGTTTAAGCTCCTGCTCAATGACATGTGCAGTCGAACTCATCGGTCCCCCAAAATGCGCCGCCTCGCCTATGCCAACTAATCCTTCATCAGTTATCACTTCAACTAAAAGAGCAGGTTTATTTTTCATCGTATAGTTGGCGTCAAAGACGGTTTCATGCAGCACCACTTCTAAAGGAATTGTACGTATGTCTATTATTCTCATAAGTAATAAATATTTATAATATTAATAAAATTTGTTATAACAAGATTTCTTGTGCTGATTAATTTTTAATCAGCACAAACAAAACTATTAAGCGCAAACAACTTTTAATTATCGAGTTCAGTAACTAAATGATGTTATCCACAGTTTTTGTGGATAGACGACGTATCGATTTGAGATGAAACTTTGAACCTGCACCAAAAATGCGCGTTTTATTTCTCCCTATTAACGTACATGCATCAATATGACCATTAGAAGTGGGACTCAAACAAGTTACAAAGAATCTTATGTACATATCTTATTGCGACGCACTAATTAGTCGAACGGTTGAATCTTATTCTCGGAATCAAACTGCCAGTTTTTTGCGTTTGACATGATGGTAAATTGATCAGGATTATTCTTAATTTCTTCTACCATATTTTGCGAAACATAAATCTCACCGAGTGATAACGTGTTTTTTATTCTCACAACACGGCAGTTCTCGGGGGTGGTTCGAACCACAGTTTTAATTGCTAGCGCGATCGCGTCTCGATCTGAATTCATAATGATCGGAATTGCTGCGCCATCAAGATTCATTGATGTGGCGACATTAGCGTATGTCGCGCCCACATCCATGTCTCGATAGAGTTGCATTGTGATCACGTCTGCTCCACCAATGCCTGTCGCATTCCCATGACTCTCGGGGGTGAGTCGTAAAACTACAATTTTTTTAACATCTAGCGCATGGCTCCATGCTACCGCACGTCGATTACGGCCTGTAATGTTTGGATCGAAACCGGCGCCGCTGATGTTTTTACCCATTTCATCAATAATCAGAACATCTATACGTGAGAAGTTGAGTTTGGGCATGTTTTCCTTTGCGAGCCTTTGCAGATCCGGCTCTTTATCGGCGATCTGATCGGCAGGAATGATTTCGATCACGGCTGTTTGGTCAAATGCGTTCTCTACAATACCTACACCAAACAATACGTTGCGTTGCTTTATGTTCACGTCTCGAATCTTCGGGAGTAACGATGGGAACATATCCATGCCATGTCTATGATATGTCGCCGCCCCGTTGATTTTTCCGATGCCAATTGCAAGCATCTTAGTTAGTCCACTTTCAGTAGCACCGCGAAATGCTGTATGTGGTTTTATTCTATTTATCACGACAATGCCGTCAGCATGCGAAGCATTTTTATCCACGTGCACCGGTGTTCCATCTTCTAGGTGACCAACGATTTCTGTCGCCATTGTTGCGTGCACTGGCACAGACATTGTTTCTTCTGAAATGCCATATCCCGCTAGAACTTCTTTTTGCCCCTCAGCCGAAGCCGCCCCATGGCTGCCCATGCATGGAAAAATGAAAGGTTCAGCTCCGAGGCTGATTAATTCATGAATAACTGACTTGGTAATGATTGCAATATTGGCGATTCCTCGGCTACCGCAACCAACAGCAATTTTTTGACCTCGCTTGATTTTGTTTCTGATGGCTTCTTTGGCGAATTCATTTTTGATGGTTGCTTTGATGTCGCCAATCTGCGGTGCGCTGAATTTTTGCTCCACCCTAACCATACTCTGTAATGGGAAATTTAGCCCTCCAGCAATTGGAACGTCTATTTTTTTGTGAATCATTTGATTCCTTTAAGGTTTTTTTACTGGTCTGGCCCGAGTAAATTTAATCAGTTCAGCGTTGGAACGACGTAAGGCCCTTCTGGGATGATCGCTAAGCTAGATTCCCCGAATAAGTCTAGGTTTTTAATCACTCGAGATTCTACAAATTCGTTTAAATCCCTAATAATGTTTACTCCGGTCAATTTCTGATCCGAGCGTTGCAGACCGGGCGCGTATAAATGTACATTACCAACATTCATGATTTTAGTTTGCATTTGTGTTTGCCATTCGTCTACTGCGGCGTAGGACTTCGCTGAAATCTTAGCGCAAAAGTCCTCTGCTCCCGTCCCGACAAGCATTTTTTGTGCTTTCTTAAATTCATTAGAGCCAAGACCTTCGGCGCATTCTGACGCGATTATTAAATCTCCTCCGGGCTCAAGAATCTGATACGGGACAACCATTCCTTTGACCGTTTGATAATACGTGGCGTCCAATGGATACCCTGCTGCACTTGTGACGATAGTGTTGAATTTACGCTTAACAGGTACTGAGAGGTAATCTTTTGCAAAGTCTACTGCCTCTAAATGACTAGCAATAATTTCACCATAGTTAACCAACGATAAGTTTCTGTGTTCGTCTAAAACCGCATTCACACTGAGCACCTCTCCAATCATGGCGACAATCTCGAGTTGTTCTTCGTGTAAGGGGTTTCCTTTTAAAATACAGCTGTCCGCTTGTGGGTTAGACATGAACTTATGGTTGTGGAAGGTGGTAATGGTATCTTGATGGGCAACCCCAGGTGATATTACCTTTCTTCCTCCGGAATAACCCGCCATAAAATGTGGTTCGACGAGTCCAGTCACAATTTTTAGGTCGGCATTTACAAATCGTTTATCGAGTTTGACTGTTGTGCCTTTGGTCGTGACTCCCATAAATACATGATCTTCTTCATTTTTCGCGAAATGATTAGAGATCTTAATATTATTTAAAATCCACTTGTTGCCAATGAGCTGTTCGAGTTCCTTCCCCTCGTTGGGTCGATGCAGCCCAGTGGCTATAAGTATCTCAATGTTTTTTGTTGGAATGCCATTTTCCACGAGAACAGCTACTATCTCAGGTAGCAGCAGATGATTTGGCACTGGTCTTGTTATGTCACAGATGAGAATGCATGCATTCTTTTTATGTTTAGCTATTTCTGATAGTGGTAACGCGTTAACCGGGTTGTTTAGGGCCTTGGTTATTGCTGATTTTGGATTTTTTTCAAATGGCATTAATGGTTTACGAATGATTTCTGGATTCCAGCTCTCGTGAACGTTTAACGGGATACTGCCGCGACCATAATTTAATTTAATTTGCATTGATATCGTAAAAAATTCAGTATATTCAGTTGATTTCAAATAGGACTATATGCGCTTAACTCATTAACGACATTTTAGAACTAAAACAATACAGGTATAGTTTTAATGAAAAAGATGATTGCCAATACGTTCAATAGTAGCGCGAGAGTGCTTGTAGTTGTGGCCGGCCATTTAACAGGTCTCACGAGACTTATTTTCAATAAACTTACACACAAAAAAGAGGCTGCGAGCGCCACTCCCGGTAGCAAAAGGAGTATTGGAATTACGATAAGAAACGTGAACACATCGTTAAATGACGTTGGAGAGCGAAGATTGGAGATAATCCAGAGCGCAATGATGCCTAGTAAGATGAGAAAGACGCTGGTTAAAAAAGGATTTCTTAAAGTCCAACTTTTGGTTTCTGCCTCTTCGTTTTGTTGCTCCAAGATAGTCGCTCCTCACTAAAAATGATTTGTAAATTGTTTGAATGTCTGGTTGATTACCTTTTTTCATGTTGGCAGTGTAGCAAACGAGTTAGGTATCTTGGCTAAGAGCCAGCATGTTGATTTGATCATATTTGTACCTTGTATTAGCTCCGCATAACATGTTTCCTCCGATTTTAGTTACAAGGGACGCTAACCCAATGATTGACAACAAAATCTGAAAACCTGATAATGCTCGGCTTCGTTCGGAGGGGTTCCCGAGCGGTCAAAGGGGGCAGACTGTAAATCTGTTGGCTCAGCCTTCGAAGGTTCGAATCCTTCTCCCTCCACCAACAAATGTTATGCTGTTGTTTTTGTAGTGAATTTTTTTGGGGCGTTTAGATTAGCACTAAGAATTTTAGGTTGCTCGCCGATTTAGTTGTAGTTTTGGTCGACGAGTAGCTGTTGCGCCTGCGGGTGTAGCTCAATGGTAGAGCTGAAGCCTTCCAAGCTTATGACGAGGGTTCGATTCCCTTCACCCGCTCCAAAATAGCTTTAACCGCGTGCCCATGTAGCTCAGTGGTAGAGCACTCCCTTGGTAAGGGAGAGGTCGCGCGTTCAATCCGCGCCATGGGCACCATGTAGTTTTAGGCGCGATTTGTATTTAAATTTTAAGTTGTACCAGTTTAATTAGGGGTTAGTTATGGCAAAGGGAAAGTTTGAGCGGACAAAACCGCACGTGAATGTTGGAACAATTGGGCACGTTGACCATGGTAAGACGACGCTAACAGCGGCGATTACAACTGTTTTATCTGCTAAGACTGGCGGCGAACAGAAGGGTTACGATCAAATTGATAATGCGCCTGAAGAGAAAGCCCGAGGTATTACGATTAATACGTCGCACGTTGAGTATGAGACTGAAGGTCGTCATTACGCTCACGTTGATTGTCCAGGGCACGCTGATTATGTGAAGAATATGATCACAGGTGCAGCGCAGATGGACGGCGCAATCCTAGTGGTTTCAGCTGCAGATGGCCCAATGCCACAGACTCGAGAGCATATCTTGTTGGCTCGTCAGGTTGGTGTTCCTTACATCATCGTGTTTTTGAACAAAGCCGATATGGTTGATGATGCTGAGTTGCTTGAGTTAGTCGAGATGGAAGTGCGAGAGCTACTATCTAAGTACGACTTCCCGGGTGATGACACACCGATCGTGATTGGTTCTGCGCTTAAGGCGCTCGAGGGCGATACAGGCGAGCATGGTGAGGAAGCCATCATGAAACTTGCTGAGGCGCTTGATACATACATTCCTGAGCCAGAGCGAACACTGGATATGGCATTTCTAATGCCAGTAGAGGACGTGTTCTCGATATCAGGTCGTGGCACGGTAGTGACGGGTCGTGTTGAGCGGGGCATTGTTCACGTTAATGATGAAATTGAAATTGTTGGCCTGAAAGATACGGTCAAGACAGTTTGTACGGGTGTTGAGATGTTCCGTAAGCTGCTTGATCAAGGTCAGGCTGGTGATAATGTTGGTGTTCTTCTAAGGGGCACGAAGCGAGATGAAGTAGAGCGCGGCCAAGTGTTGGCTAAGCCTGGTTCTATTACGCCGCATACCAAGTTTGATGCTGAGGTCTACATTCTAAGTAAGGATGAGGGAGGGCGACATACGCCATTCTTTAACGGATACCGTCCTCAGTTTTATTTTAGAACGACAGACGTTACTGGATCTTGTGACTTACCAGAGGGTACCGAAATGGTGATGCCTGGTGATAACGTTCAGATGAAGGTAACGTTGATTCAGCCTATAGCGATGGAAGAAGGATTACGATTCGCGATTCGAGAGGGCGGCCGTACAGTAGGTGCTGGCGTCGTCTCTAAAGTCACGGAGTAAATTAGTTAGGCCAGTAGCTCAATTGGTAGAGCGTCGGTCTCCAAAACCGAAGGTTGGGGGTTCGAGACCCTCCTGGCCTGCCAGTTAGCTGGCAGATTACATAAACAGTTTCCTTAATTGGATGGTAAGCGTAAATGTTAATGGATAAGTTAAAGCTTAGTTTCTCGGCACTAATTTTCGCGGCCGGTATTGTGGGATCCTATATGTTGAGTGATCTCCCGATGGTTGTCCGTGTGCTTTGCGTCCTCGTTGGATTCGCACTTTCCTTTGGTATGCTGTCCCTGACCGTTAAAGGTCAGGACTTGATCCAGTTTGGCCGTGAGGCCATAGTTGAGACAAAAAAAGTTGTCTGGCCAACCAGAAAGGAAACTGCGCAGACCACTGGCATCGTGGTAGTGTTTGTGCTGGTGATGGCGCTCGTGTTGTGGGGTATTGACGGCGTGCTCGGATCACTGATTCGAATGATTCTCGGTGTGGAGGGCTAAGTGATATGAAATGGTACGTAGTACATGCTTATTCAGGCTATGAAAAAAGCGTCAAACGAAGCCTTTTGGAGCGTATTGAACGAACAGAAATGGAGCAGCATTTCGGTGAAATATTAGTTCCTGTAGAGGAAGTTATAGAGATTAAAGGCGGTCAAAAATCAATCAGTGAGCGGAAATTCTTTCCTGGATACGTATTAGTGGAAATGAATATGACTGATGAGACTTGGCATTTGGTTAAGAGTACTTCTAAGGTTACTGGGTTCGTTGGTGGGTCTGGTAATAAACCTGCGCCTATTACTCAGAAAGAGGTCGATGGCATTCTCGGACAAATTCAAGAAGGAGTTGAGAAGCCCAAGCCGAAAACTTTGTTTGAGCTTGGTGAAGGTGTTCGTGTTAAAGACGGACCGTTTATGGATTTCCACGGGAACGTTGAGGAAGTTAATTACGATAAAAGTAAAATTCGAGTCTCAGTTTCGATTTTTGGGCGATCGACTCCGGTTGAATTAGATTTCGAGCAGGTGGAAAAAGCGTAAAATTATTTTTCTACATAGAAAAACTTAACAATACATTTTCGGTTATAATTTCTGGCTAGATTTTTTTGGGGAGCTTCTCTGTGGGAAGCGCTTGGACCCGCACTTACTATAAAGGAGTGTTTTTGTGGCAAAGAAAGTTGTTGGTTTCATTAAATTGCAAATCCCTGCCGGTAAGGCAAATCCAAGTCCGCCAGTTGGACCAGCTTTAGGTCAGCGAGGCTTGAATATTATGGAGTTTTGCAAGGCATTTAACGCTAAAACACAAAGTTATGAGCCCGGGCTTCCCCTCCCTGTTGTCATTACGGCATTTGCCGATAAGAGTTTTACTTTCATCATTAAAACTCCCCCAGCTTCGGTGCTCATTAAAAAGGCAATCAAATTAGACAAGGGAAGTCCCCGGCCTCATACCGACAAAGTCGGAAAGTTGACAAGGGCCCAAGCGGAGGAGATTGCGAAAGCCAAGATGGAGGACCTCAATGCGGGCGACTTAGAGGCTGCTGTAAAAATCATTGCAGGCAGCGCCCGAAGCATGGGTGTAGAGGTTGAGGAGAGCTGAATATGACGAAATTATCGAAAAGAATTAAACAAATTAGAGAAGCAGTTGATCCTAACAAATTCTATTCCCTCAGCGACGCGCTTGGTTTGGCGAAGCAAAACGCATCTGCTAAGTTTGATGAGTCGATTGATATAGCGGTTAATCTTGGTGTGGATGCGAAGAAATCGGATCAGCTGGTCCGGGGTTCGGTTGTACTTCCGAAGGGAACTGGTAAAACCGTGAGGGTAGCCGTGTTTGCACAGGCCGATAAGGCTGAAGAAGCAAAGGCGGCTGGAGCAGATATCGTAGGATTTGAAGATTTGGCGGAGCAAGTAAAAGCCGGATCGATGGATTTCGATGTAGTGATTGCTACTCCAGATGCGATGAGAGTAGTTGGTCAACTGGGTCAGGTGCTGGGACCTAGGGGCCTGATGCCGAATCCAAAGGTGGGGACAGTGACCCCCAACGTTAGCGAGGCGGTTAAAAACGCTAAAGGCGGCCAAGTGCAGTTCCGAACCGATAAGGCGGGTATTATTCACTGCACGATCGGTCGAGCCTCCTTTGCTGAAGATGATCTAGCGGTAAACTTTAAAGCCTTGATAGATGCGTTGAACAAAAATAAGCCTAGCGCATCAAAAGGTGTGTATCTAAAACGTGTCGCTGTTTCAAGCACGATGGGTCCTGGTCTTCGCCTCGATCAATCAGCTTGGGCGAATTAGTAGTCAAGAACTTTGGTACCAGTCCATCGGTAGATACTGGAGGGCTGGGCTGTCAAAGACCGTAGGTGTTCGTGAGAACCTAAATGTAGGGCTTCGGCTCTTCAGCCTGCGCAGATAGTGATACCTAAAGACAAGTCGGTGTTCATGAAATTGGTGAATTGCCCTGCTTGTGTCGAAGTACGCTATTGAAGCTGGTGGTAAGGTATTTTGCCTTACTTTTTGTTAACAATAGGAGAAAAACTTGAGTCTCAATAGGAAACAAAAAGAGGCTGTCATCGGTGAGGTTTCCGACAAGCTTTCGGCTGCAGAAGCGGTAGTGCTTGCTGAGTACCGGGGGTTGACAGTTGAGGAGATGACACAACTTCGGGTTAGCGCCCGGAATAGTGGTGTTTATCTGCGGGTTCTCAAGAATACTTTGGCCAAGTTGGCGGTTAAAGGCACCCCTTTTGAGGGTTTGTCTGGGGACATGGTAGGCCCATTAGCATATGGGATTTCTGATGACCCTGTCGCTGTTGCTAAAGTCCTTAGTGACTTTTCAAAGAGTAACGATAAGTTTCAGATAAAGGTGGGTTCGATGAAGAACCAGGTGATGTCCGCTGCGGACGTCTCTGTTTTAGCGAAGATGCCGAGTCGAGACGAATTGTTATCTAAGTTGCTAGGTACGATGCAGGCGCCAATCGCAAAGTTCGTTCAAACCCTCAACGAGGTACCAACGAAATTTGTACGGGGTGTTGCTGCGGTCAAAGATATGAAAGAGAAAGAAGCGGCTTAAACATTTTTTAATTTAAGTGAACACTTAAAGTTGATTTTAGGAGAAATGACTATGGGTAAGGCAGAAATTTTAGAAGCAATTTCCGGCATGTCTGTGCTGGAACTCTCTGAGCTCATCACAGAGATGGAAGAGAAATTCGGCGTTTCAGCTGCGGCAGCAGCTGTTGCGGTAGCGGCTCCTGGTGCAGCTGCTGGTGGTGCAGAGGCCGCCGCAGAGAAGACTGAATTTGACGTGATTGTCGCTAGCGTAGGGGACAATAAAGTTTCGGTCATTAAGGCAGTGCGAGCCATTACTTCACTTGGCCTTAAAGAGGCAAAAGATCTCGTTGATGGTGCGCCAAAGGCAATTAAAGAAGGTGTCACAAAAGCTGAAGCAGATGATTTCAAAAAGCAGCTTGAAGAGGCTGGTGCAACAGTTGAAGTTAAGTAATTTACTTGTGATGTAATAAGCGATGCGGTTTGCCTCCCCAGAGGGGGGGCAAACCGAGTAGCATTTTAGAAAGTCTAGATAAAAATTTTATGATTTTTATTTACGCTTTTTTGTATTTTTAAGGTTTGGTCGGGCTGGGTCATCCAGTCGTCCGCCAGAGGTTGGTAGAGGCCAACCACCAGGCCCTTTTAATTGACTTCAATGCTCACGAGTATCGCTGAGCCTAATATTACGGAGACTTTATGGCCTATTCTTTCACCGAAAAAAAACGTATTCGAAAAAGCTTTGCGAAGCGTCAAGGTGTTGCCCCCGTTCCTTATTTGCTTGCAACTCAGTTAGAATCATATTCCGAGTTTCTTCAGTCAGGAGCTACGTCAGAGGAGCGAGAGTCGCAGGGCTTGCAAAGTGCGTTTGAGTCCATATTCCCGATTGAGAGTCATTCAGGAAACGCACGATTGGAATTCGTATCATACCAAATGGGCGAGCCGGCTTTCGACGTCAAAGAATGTCAGCAACGGGGGCTGACTTATGCGGCTCCATTGCGCGCACGCGTTCGCTTAACCTTGCTGGATAAAGATTCTCCCAAACAAGTCATAAAAGAGGCCAAAGAGCAGGTTGTTTATATGGGGGAAATTCCTTTAATGACCTCAACTGGGTCGTTTGTTATTAACGGGACAGAGCGGGTTATTGTTTCTCAATTGCATCGTTCGCCTGGGGTGTTTTTTGAGCATGATCGTGGTAAGACTCATTCTTCGGGTAAATTGTTATTTTCTGCGCGAGTTATTCCCTACCGTGGTTCTTGGCTTGATTTTGAATTTGATCCGAAAGACCACTTATTTTTCCGTATCGATCGTCGTCGGAAGTTACCCGTTTCTATTTTGTTGAAGTCGATTGGGATGAGTGTGGAAGATATTCTAGGCTTCTTTTATTCATTTGATCAATTTGAGTTCGGAAAAAAAGGCCCGGAATTTCATATAAAGCCCGATAGATTGCGAGGTGAGACTGCTCGTTTTGACATTAAGACAAAGCAAGGCAAGTTGATTGTCGAAAAGGATAAGCGCATTACAGCAAAACACGTTCGCGATTTGCGTGAAGCAGGAATTGAAAAAGTTATTGTCGATCATGAATTTCTAGTTGGTAGAATTTTGGCGAGAAATATCATCGATTTAGATACAGGTGAGATCATCGCCTCGGCTAATGAGGAATTAACCGAAGAGCTGATCGAAAAGCTGGTTGAGGGAAATATTGGTGAGATTGAGACGCTCTACGTCAATGACCTAGACCAAGGCGCTTATATTTCGCAAACACTAAGATCGGACGATACTCCAGATCAACTTTCGGCAAAGGTTGCGATATATAGAATGATGCGCCCTGGGGAGCCACCAACGGAAGATTCTGTCAACGCCTTATTCGGCTCTTTGTTCTATACTCCGCAGCGCTACGATTTATCTGCTGTTGGTCGAATGAAATTTAATAGAAGGGCTTATCCGGAGGTTATAGAACCTAAAACATCTGATTGGCTCAAGAGTTTCTACGAGGAGGCTCAGAAGAACACCATTCCAAACGAGGGCACGTTGACTAACGCGGACATATTAGCTGTCATTGCGATTCTGGTCGAATTGCGTAATGGACGCGGAGAGATTGATGATATTGACCACTTAGGAAACAGACGTGTCCGGTCGGTCGGAGAGCTGGCTGAAAATCAATTTCGCTCTGGGTTGGTTCGAGTGGAGCGTGCAGTAAGGGAGCGGTTGTCTCAGGCGGAGTCTGAGAATTTGATGCCCCATGACTTGATTAACGCAAAGCCGGTGTCGGCAGCCGTTCGAGAGTTCTTTGGTTCCTCTCAGTTATCACAATTTATGGATCAAACAAACCCTCTGTCAGAGATTACTCACAAGCGAAGAATATCTGCGCTAGGGCCTGGAGGACTAACGCGTGAGCGTGCTGGTTTTGAAGTCCGAGATGTGCATCCAACACACTATGGTCGAGTTTGTCCTATTGAAACACCAGAGGGACCTAACATTGGTCTCATTAACTCTCTTGCTATTTATGCGCGAACGAATGAATATGGTTTTTTAGAAACACCCTATGTTCGTGTGAAAAATGGCAAGGTCACGGATGAAATTGAATATTTGTCGGCAATTGATGAGGGGCAGTACGTTATTGCGCAAGCAAATGCGGCTTACGATAAAGTAGGTAAGCTAACGGACGAGCTTGTGTCTTGTCGACATCGAGGTGAATTCACCTTGGTATCTCCAGATCGAGTGGAAATGATGGATGTTGCGCCATCACAAATTGTTTCAGTGGCTGCATCTTTGATTCCATTTCTAGAGCATGATGATGCCAATCGAGCCTTGATGGGTTCCAATATGCAGCGGCAGGCTGTGCCTACTTTGCGGGCCGAGAAAGCGCTCGTCGGCACGGGTATCGAGAGAACCGTGGCGGTTGATTCAGGAACTGCGGTTCAAGCCGAACGGGGCGGATTGGTCGATTATGTGGATGCGTCTAGGGTCGTTATCCGTGTTAATGACGATGAGACACGCGCTGGAGATGTCGGAGTCGATATATATAACTTGGTGAAGTACACGCGCTCAAACCAAAATACAAACATTAATCAAAAGCCAATTGTTAAACCTGGAGACATCGTTGCACGGGGCGATGTGATTGCAGATGGTGCATCCACAGATTTAGGTGAGTTAGCACTCGGACAGAACCTTCTCGTGGCGTTCATGCCATGGAACGGATTTAACTTTGAGGATTCAATTCTCATCTCAGAAAGAATTGTGGCCGAAGATCGCTTTACATCGATTCATATCGAGGAGTTATCTATTGTGGCCAGGGATACGAAGCTAGGATCAGAAGAGATAACGAGGGACATTTCAAACCTTGCTGAATCCCAGCTGGGGCGCCTGGACGAGTCAGGTGTTGTGTACATTGGGGCTGAAGTTCGTGCTGGCGACGTGTTGGTGGGTAAGGTGACGCCGAAAGGTGAGACGCAATTGACCCCTGAAGAGAAACTACTACGCGCTATCTTTGGTGAAAAGGCCTCCGATGTTAAGGATACGTCTCTGCGTGTCCCATCTGGTATGGCGGGTACCGTGATAGACGTCCAGGTCTTCACGCGTGAGGGCGTTGAAAGAGATAGTCGCGCCCAAATGATTGTGGATGATGAGCTCGGGCGTTTCCGCAAGGATTTGTCAGATCAAATGCGTATCGTCGAAAACGACGCATTTGGACGAATGGAGCGGCTCTTGATTGGTAAGGTCGCCAACGGTGGCCCGAACAAACTAGCGAAAGGTTCAAAAATCACAAAATCCTATCTCGAAGATTTGAATCGTTACGATTGGTTCGATATTCGACTGGCAAATGAAAGTGCAGCTCATCAAGTGGAGCAGGTTCGAGAGGGTATCGATCAGGCTCGATTAGATTTTGATGCTCGATTCGATGAGAAGCAAAAGAAGTTAACTTCGGGTGATGAGTTACCACCGGGAGTTCAGAAAATGGTGAAAGTCTATCTCGCGGTCAAGCGACGCTTGCAGCCGGGCGATAAGATGGCGGGAAGGCACGGCAACAAGGGGGTGATTTCTAAGATCGTACCCATTGAAGACATGCCTCACACTGCTGATGGGACGCCAATGGATATTGTGCTTAATCCTCTCGGTGTGCCCTCTCGAATGAATGTGGGCCAGATTCTTGAGACGCACCTGGGATGGGCGGCAAAGGGTCTAGGACATAAGATTGGCGCGATGTTAAGCGCAAAAAGTAAGATCGATGAGATCAGGAACTTCCTCTCCAAGGTATATAACACCAGTGGCAAGATAGAGGATATTGACGCTCTGTCAGATCAGGAAGTATTAGACCTGGCGGGCCAACTCAAGCATGGCGTGCCTTTTGCAACTCCAGTATTTGACGGGGCAGATGAGCCTGAAATTAGACAGATGTTGGAACTTGCCGGATTGCCTCAGAGTGGGCAGATTGCGCTGATCGATGGAAGAACTGGTGATCAGTTTGACCAGGAAGTTACTGTTGGATATATGCATGTGCTTAAGTTACATCACTTAGTCGATGACAAAATGCACGCGCGCTCCACTGGCCCTTACTCCCTAGTCACTCAACAACCGCTTGGTGGTAAAGCTCAGTTCGGAGGCCAGCGATTTGGAGAAATGGAAGTTTGGGCGTTAGAAGCTTACGGCGCATCGTACACCTTGCAAGAAATGCTAACGGTCAAGTCCGATGATGTTAACGGGCGAACTAAAGTGTATGAAAATATTGTGAAAGGGGAGCATAAAATTGACGCAGGAATGCCTGAATCATTTAACGTTTTAGTCAAAGAGATACGTTCGCTCGTTATCGATATTGACCTTGACCGTCACTAAAGTTTCACTTTAATCGTACCTAGTTCATCGACAAAGAATTTTAAAGGGGTAAACAATGAAAGCGTTGTTGGATCTATTTAAGCAGGCAAACCAAGAAGAAGACTTTGATGCTATTAAAATTAGTCTCGCATCTCCAGAGAAGATTCGATCTTGGTCTTATGGAGAGGTAAAAAAGCCAGAGACAATTAACTATCGGACGTTTAAGCCTGAGCGTGATGGTTTGTTTTGCGCAAAGATTTTCGGTCCTGTGAAGGACTATGAGTGCCTATGTGGAAAATATAAAAGGTTAAAGCACCGAGGTGTTATTTGTGAGAAGTGTGGTGTTGAGGTGACGCTCTCGAAAGTTCGTCGTGAGCGAATGGCTCATATCGAGCTTGCATCTCCGGTAGCTCATATATGGTTTCTTAAGTCTTTACCTTCAAGGTTGGGAATAGTTCTTGATATTCCTCTTCGAGATATTGAACGAGTGCTTTATTTTGAAGCATACATTGTGACGCATCCAGGTATGACTCCGCTTAATAAGGGGGAGCTTCTGTCCGAAGATAACTACTTAGAGAAGTTTGAGGAGTTCGGTGATGAGTTTTCAGCGGTTATGGGAGCTGAAGGGATTCGAGAGCTTCTTAAGACTATCGACATTGGCGGAGAGATCGAGAAGCTTCGTCAAGAGCTTAGCGAAACCGGTTCCGAGACTAAAATCAAGAAGATTGCGAAGAGATTAAAGGTTTTAGAGGCTTTTCATAAGTCTGGGATTAAGCCTGAGTGGATGGTCATGGAGGTGTTGCCAGTGCTACCACCTGATCTGCGACCCTTGGTGCCGCTGGACGGCGGGCGTTTTGCCACGTCAGATCTCAATGATTTATACCGACGAGTCATTAACCGGAATAACAGGTTAAAACGACTGCTCGAGCTCAAAGCGCCGGAAATCATTTGTAGAAATGAAAAGCGAATGCTCCAAGAATCGGTTGATTCGTTGCTCGATAATGGGCGGCGTGGTAAGGCGATGACGGGAGCTAACAAGCGGCCATTGAAGTCTTTAGCGGACATGATCAAAGGTAAGGGCGGTCGTTTCCGCCAGAACTTGTTAGGTAAACGTGTGGACTACTCTGGACGTTCTGTTATTGTCGTCGGACCTCAGTTGAAACTCCATCAATGCGGTCTGCCGAAAAAAATGGCACTTGAATTATTCAAGCCATTTATTTTTCATAAGCTTGAGACTTTAGGATTTGCTACAACTATTAAAGCGGCTAAGCGATTAGTTGAGCAGGAGGTTCCGGAGGTATGGGATATTCTGGAAGGGGTGATTAGAGAGCATCCTGTTCTACTAAATAGAGCACCGACGCTCCATCGTTTGGGTATCCAAGCTTTCGAGCCAGTGTTAATTGAAGGTAAAGCGATTCAATTGCATCCTTTAGTGTGTGCGGCCTTCAATGCTGACTTCGACGGTGACCAAATGGCCGTTCACGTCCCTCTATCGATCGAGGCGCAAATGGAAGCAAGAGTTTTGATGATGGCTTCCAACAATGTTTTATCTCCAGCGAACGGAGAGCCGATTATTGTTCCTTCCCAAGATATAGTTTTGGGCCTTTACTATATGTCGAGAGAGAAGTTGGGTGCTAAGGGCGAGGGCATGATTTTTGCTAATGTCACTGAAGCGAAGCGCGCCTATGAAAATGGAGATATTGACCTTCAGGCATCATGTGAGGTCCGTATCTCAGAGGCTAAGGTTGACGGGGAAGCTGGTCTCAGTCGGAGGGTTAGTCGCCACAAAACTACTGTTGGACGTTCATTTTTGTCAGAAATTCTCCCGGAAGGTCTGCCTTTTGACATCATTAACAAGACCCTAAAAAAGAAAGAAATTTCTCGGCTAATCAATATTAGTTTTAGAGAGTGTGGTACCCGGGAGACTGTTATTTTTGCCGATAAATTGATGTATACCGGATTTACTTTCGCAACGCGTGCCGGGTTGTCTTTCGCAGTTAAGGATATGGAGATACCAGAAGATAAGGTAACCATCCTGGCTGAAGCCGAGGAAGAGGTTAAAGAAATTGAGGATCAGTACACCTCAGGACTCGTGACGCAAGGAGAACGTTACAACAAAGTGGTTGATATTTGGGGGCGCGCTGGAGACGTGGTAGCGAAGGCGATGATGGACCGCTTAGGTAAAGAGCCAGTAAAGAAATGGGATGCTGATTCTAACTCTTGGGTGATGCTCAAAGATGAAAAAGGACAGCAAGTACATCAGGAGTCATTCAATTCAATTTATATGATGGCTGATTCTGGTGCCAGAGGGTCTGCGGCTCAGATCAGACAACTAGCTGGAATGCGTGGACTTATGGCGAAACCAGACGGATCGATTATTGAGACGCCGATTACCGCGAACTTTAGAGAGGGTTTAAATGTTCTTCAGTACTTTATATCGACTCACGGTGCTCGAAAAGGACTTGCAGATACCGCACTCAAGACCGCTAACTCGGGATACTTAACTCGAAGGTTGGTTGACGTCACACAAGATTTAGTAGTTGTTGAAGATGACTGCGGTACCTCGCGTGGCTTCGTTCAAAAGGCTTTGATTGAAGGTGGTGAAGTTATTGAGCCACTGAGTGAACGAATTCTTGGGAGGGTTGTTGCTGAGGATTTGATTGATCCAGAAAATGGAGCATTACTCGCAACAGCAGGGACATTACTTGATGAAAAATTAGTGCATCAAATTGAAAACAGCGGAGTTGATGAAGTCAAGGTAAGGACGGCTCTTACGTGTGAAACGCGCTATGGGTTATGCTCCAAGTGTTACGGTCGGGATCTTGGACGTGGACACTTGGTGAGCTCTGGTGAGGCTGTTGGTGTTATTGCTGCCCAATCCATTGGTGAACCTGGCACTCAGTTAACGATGCGGACCTTCCATATAGGTGGGGCCGCTTCACGTACAGCGGTAGCAAGTCAGATCGAATCAAAGTCTAAAGGAGTCATTAAATTTTCTCCTCAGATGCGGTATGTGACCAATGAGCGGAATGAAAAGGTAGTCATCGCTCGGTCTGGCGAGGTAGTCGTGCACGATGAAGTTGGTAGGGAAAGAGAAAGGCACAAGGTTCCCTACGGTGCTTTGTTGCATGTCTCTGATGGGGCATCGGAAAAAGCTGGAAAAATTCTCGCTAATTGGGACCCACACACACGACCGATTGTCACGGAATACTCTGGTACGGTTAAATTTGAGAATGTTGAAGAAGGTGTTACCGTCGCTCGGCAGATCGATGAGGTTACAGGCTTGTCGACTTTGGTTGTTACTGATCCCAAAAGGAGTTCATCGTCTCAGGGTAAGGACGCTCGTCCTAGCGTTCGTTTGATCGATGACAGCGGAGAAGAGATTAAGATCGCTGGGACCGATACGCCAGTGAATATAACCGTTCCGGTTAACTCTGTGATTACAGTGAAAAACGGACAAAAAGTTGGAATCGGTGAAATTTTAGCTCGTATTCCTCAGGAGAGTTCTAAGACGAGGGATATCACGGGTGGTTTACCTCGGGTTGCGGAGTTGTTTGAGGCTCGTGCACCGAAAGATGCCGGGACGTTAGCGGCTGTTACAGGCGCAGTATCCTTTGGAAAGGATACAAAGGGTAAGCAACGATTGGTGATTACTGATAGTGATGGGATATCTCACGAGTTTCTAATCTCGAAGGATAAGCATGTGATGGTGCACGAAGGCCAAATGGTTAATGTCGGAGAGATGATTGTGGATGGGCCGCCAGATCCGCACGAGATTCTTAAATTGTTGGGTATTGAGGCCCTAGCCAGGTATATAATCGACGAGGTACAAGATGTGTATCGCCTGCAGGGTGTGAAGATCAATGATAAACACATTGAGGTTATTGTTAGGCAGATGCTGCGTCGCGTCAATATTACAAATTCTGGCGCTACTGAGTTTATTCAGGGTGAGCAAGTTGAGCGTTCAGAGGTTTTGGCGGCGAACGAGGAGCTTGCTGCCGAGGAGAAAGCGCCAGCGCTCTACGATAACGTGTTACTAGGTATCACTAAGGCATCGCTGTCAACCGATTCATTTATATCTGCTGCATCCTTCCAGGAAACAACCAGAGTGCTCACCGAGGCGGCCATCATGGGCAAGCGAGATGAGCTCCGAGGACTTAAAGAAAACGTCATCGTGGGTCGTTTGATCCCGGGTGGAACTGGACTCGCATACCATAGAAATCGAAAACGACCAGAGGTCCCCGACATATTTGAGGATGTGGCCCCTGATTCTGATGACGTATTTGAGGAAGTTTCGGAAGGCGAAGGAGAAGCTGCGGCTTGACATAGGCGACGGGTGGTCTTAGAATCGCCCGTCTTTTTCCCAGTCATAACACGACTGGGGTAACGGTTAAACTAGGATTTGAGGTCGATTTGTTTTTGGCCTTAACTGCTGGTTGTGTAGACCATATTACTTTAGGACTCGAATTTTAAGATGCCAACTACAAATCAATTGGTTCGCAAAGGCCGATCAGTGCCAATCGCGAAGAGCAAGGTTCCAGCACTGGGTGGCGCGCCAGCAAAGCGTGGTGTGTGTACGAGGGTTTATACAACCACACCTAAAAAGCCGAATTCGGCGCTTCGGAAGGTAGCTAAAGTTCGCCTTACGACTGGGTTTGAGGTCATTAGTTATATCGGGGGAGAGGGGCATAATCTCCAGGAGCACTCGGTTGTTCTGATTAGAGGCGGACGAGTTAAAGATTTACCTGGAGTTAGATATCACGTTGTTCGAGGTAGCCTTGATACTCAGGGCGTAAAAGATCGTAAGCAGGCCCGGTCGAAGTACGGAGCCAAGAGGGCTAAAGGGTAAACTTTCTTGTAACGACAATCTGTTGCCAGAAAAAAATAAAAAGAGGATTCAATGCCAAGACGTAGAGAAGTACCAAAACGGGAGATATTGCCAGATCCAAAATTTCATAACCAGGAGGTTGCGAAATTCATGAATGTAATCATGCAAGCTGGTAAAAAGTCTGTGGCTGAGCGAATTGTTTATGGGGCTCTTGATCATATTCAAAAGGGTGGGCAGGCAGATCCGTTAGAAGTGTTCAATACCGCATTATCAAATGTTCGTCCGCTTGTTGAGGTAAAGTCCCGGCGAGTAGGAGGAGCGAATTACCAAGTTCCTGTGGAGGTTCGACCTTCTCGTCGTAGTGCTTTAGCTATGCGGTGGCTAAAAGAGGCCGCAAGATCAAGGAGCGAAAAGTCCATGGCTGCAAGATTGGGAAATGAGCTTAAAGACGCGTCCGAAGGGCGCGGAGGTGCAGTTAAGAAGAAAGAAGAAGTTCACCGTATGGCGGAAGCGAATAAAGCTTTCTCCCATTTCCGTTTTTAATTAATTTAGTCTTTTAGAGAGTACGCATGGCCCGAACGACCCCATTAGAGCGTTACCGAAATATCGGAATCAGTGCGCACATCGACGCTGGTAAAACTACTACAACCGAGCGCATTCTGTTTTACACGGGTGTCTCCCACAAGGTGGGTGAGGTACATGACGGGGCTGCTGTAATGGATTGGATGGCGCAGGAACGTGAGCGAGGTATTACCATAACCTCTGCCGCGACAACTTGTTTCTGGAAGGGAATGGACGGAACTTTGCCAGAGCATCGTATTAACATTATTGATACTCCTGGCCATGTGGACTTTACCATTGAGGTTGAGCGGTCGATGAGGGTGCTTGACGGTGCGTGCATGGTTTATTGTGCGGTTGGTGGAGTTCAACCTCAGTCAGAAACAGTCTGGCGCCAAGCTAACAAGTATCGCGTGCCGAGAATGGCGTTCGTTAACAAGATGGATCGGCAAGGCGCGAATTTCTTCAAAGTCTTTGATCAAATGCGCGCTCGCCTCAAGGCTAATCCGGTTGCGCTACAGGTTCCCATAGGGGCAGAAGAGGGATTTGAGGGAGTTGTCGACCTTGTCAAAATGAAGGCGATTTATTGGGATGATGCGACTGGCGGTACTAAATTTGAAATGAGAGATATTCCCGCTGAGCTCCAAGCTGAGTGCGATGACTGGCGAGAAAAGTTGGTTGAGGCAGCGGCAGAGTCTTCAGAGGAGTTGATGAATAAATACCTTGAAGAGGGCGAACTGTCTGAGCAGGAAATCCAAGAGGGTATTCGGTTGCGCACTATTGCGGTTGAAATCGTCCCAATGATGTGTGGCACAGCTTTTAAAAATAAAGGCGTTCAAGCGATGTTGGACGGGGTGATTGACTACTTACCATCACCGCTTGACGTTCCAGCGATTACCGGTGAGACGGAGGCTGGTGAGCCGACAGACCGCAAGGCAGACGACGCAGAACCATTTTCTGCGTTAGCATTTAAAATTATGACTGACCCTTACGTAGGGCAGTTAATCTTTTTTAGGGTGTACTCGGGTTCTTTGAAGGCTGGTGACTCCGTTTATAACCCGGTAAAAGGGAAGAAGGAGCGAATTGGTCGCATACTTCAGATGCACGCGAATAACCGAGAAGAGCTGAAAGAGGTTCGAGCGGGAGATATTGCTGCTGCTGTTGGATTGAAGGATGCGACTACAGGAGACACCTTGTGTGTTCAGGACAAGGCTGTCATCTTGGAGAGAATGGAGTTTCCAGAGCCGGTGATCTCTCAAGCGGTTGAACCTAAAACTAAGGCTGACCAAGAAAAAATGGGTATTGCTTTGAGTCGTTTGGCTCAAGAGGATCCCTCCTTCCGAGTTAAAACTGACGAGGAATCTGGCCAAACAATCATCTCGGGCATGGGGGAGCTGCACCTTGAGATTTTAGTTGACCGAATGAGCCGTGAATTCAGTGTCGATGCCAACATTGGAAAACCTCAGGTCGCCTACAGGGAAGCTATCAAAAAATCGATTGAAATCGAGGGTAAGTTTGTAAAACAAAGCGGTGGTAAAGGTCAGTATGGTCATGTTTGGTTAAAAATGGAGCCCGCCGAACAAGGGAAGGGCTTTGAGTTTCTTGACGCCACCAAAGGTGGATCCGTGCCAAAAGATTATATTCCAGCGGTACAGAAAGGCTTGAACGAAGCCATGACATCAGGAGTTGTTGCCGGTTACCCGGTGGTTGATGTGAAAGTTACCTTATTTGACGGTTCCTATCACGAGGTTGATTCGTCAGAAAACGCCTTTAAAATGGCGGCAATCATGGCATTCAAAGATGGCATGAGAAAGGCGACGGCGGTTCTGCTCGAGCCCATGATGGCAGTTGATGTAGAGACGCCTGAAGAAAAAATGGGTGATGTTATGGGAGACTTGTCGGGTCGACGAGGCACCATCCAAGGTATGGAAGATATGGTTGGCGGCGGTAAGGCTATTCGTGCGGAAGTGCCGCTATCGGAGATGTTTGGGTACTCGACTACACTGCGTTCCCTTACACAAGGTCGCGCAACTTACTCGATGGAATTTAAGCATTACGCGGATGCGCCTAAAAATGTTGCGGAAGCAGTGGTAAATAACAAGTAGTAAATATCGGTTTTTAACTAATTGATTAGAGATTAAGAGGACATCATGGCAAAGGGAAAGTTTGAGCGGACAAAACCGCACGTGAATGTTGGAACAATTGGGCACGTTGACCATGGTAAGACGACGCTAACAGCGGCGATTACAACTGTTTTATCTGCTAAGACTGGCGGCGAACAGAAGGGTTACGATCAAATTGATAATGCGCCTGAAGAGAAAGCCCGAGGTATTACGATTAATACGTCGCACGTTGAGTATGAGACTGAAGGTCGTCATTACGCTCACGTTGATTGTCCAGGGCACGCTGATTATGTGAAGAATATGATCACAGGTGCAGCGCAGATGGACGGCGCAATCCTAGTGGTTTCAGCTGCAGATGGCCCAATGCCACAGACTCGAGAGCATATCTTGTTGGCTCGTCAGGTTGGTGTTCCTTACATCATCGTGTTTTTGAACAAAGCCGATATGGTTGATGATGCTGAGTTGCTTGAGTTAGTCGAGATGGAAGTGCGAGAGCTACTATCTAAGTACGACTTCCCGGGTGATGACACACCGATCGTGATTGGTTCTGCGCTTAAGGCGCTCGAGGGCGATACAGGCGAGCATGGTGAGGAAGCCATCATGAAACTTGCTGAGGCGCTTGATACATACATTCCTGAGCCAGAGCGAACACTGGATATGGCATTTCTAATGCCAGTAGAGGACGTGTTCTCGATATCAGGTCGTGGCACGGTAGTGACGGGTCGTGTTGAGCGGGGCATTGTTCACGTTAATGATGAAATTGAAATTGTTGGCCTGAAAGATACGGTCAAGACAGTTTGTACGGGTGTTGAGATGTTCCGTAAGCTGCTTGATCAAGGTCAGGCTGGTGATAATGTTGGTGTTCTTCTAAGGGGCACGAAGCGAGATGAAGTAGAGCGCGGCCAAGTGTTGGCTAAGCCTGGTTCTATTACGCCGCATACCAAGTTTGATGCTGAGGTCTACATTCTAAGTAAGGATGAGGGAGGGCGACATACGCCATTCTTTAACGGATACCGTCCTCAGTTTTATTTTAGAACGACAGACGTTACTGGATCTTGTGACTTACCAGAGGGTACCGAAATGGTGATGCCTGGTGATAACGTTCAGATGAAGGTAACGTTGATTCAGCCTATAGCGATGGAAGAAGGATTACGATTCGCGATTCGAGAGGGCGGCCGTACAGTAGGTGCTGGCGTCGTCTCTAAAGTCACGGAGTAAATTTAATTGGACGGCCTGTGTATGCATGTCGTCCTTTTTAAGAGATAATTGAATGGATAACCAAAAAATTCGAATACGCTTGAAGGCTTTTGATTATAGATTGATTGATCAGTCGGCCATTGAGATTGTGGAAACTGCCAAAAGGACAGGTGCTGTAGTTAAGGGGCCTATTCCTTTGCCGACACGTAAAGAGCGTTTCGATTTGCTTCGATCTCCTCACGTTGATAAGAAGTCTCGTGAGCAGTTGGAGATGCGGACACACCAACGTTTGATGGATATTATTGATCCTACGGACAAAACGGTAGACGCGTTAATGAAGCTCGATTTACCAGCTGGAGTGGATGTAGAAATTAAGCTGTAGTTTTTTTGAGTAGTTTAGATTGGAGTCTTTGGACTCTAGAATTTTGTTAAATAATTAAAGACCTGCCAATTGAAGTGGGTCCCTCAATTGAGGAAATAATAATGAGTTTAGGAATGATTGGTCGTAAAGTAGGAATGACCAGGATATTCACTGAAGGCGGAGAGTCCGTCCCAGTGACCGTCCTTGATGTTTCCAATAATCGTGTGTCTCAAGTTAAGTCCAATGAGACAGATGGGTATGCTGCTGTTCAAGTCGCCTATGGAGAGCGCAGGCGTAGCCGAATTAATAAAGCTATTTCTGGTCATCTTGCGAAAGCGGGTGTAGAGAGTGCGCGTGGGTTTCACGAATTCAGATTTGGGCCCGAAGCGCCGGCTGAGATTGAGTTGGGCCAACCTTTAGACGTGAGCCTATTTGATGAAATAAAGTTTGTCGATATTTCCGGCGTTACAAAGGGTAAGGGTTTTGCTGGAGCGATTAAGCGACATAACTTTTCGTCCCAGAGAGCCAGTCACGGTCAGTCTATTACGCACAATGCGCATGGATCGACAGGTATGAACCAAGATCCCGGACGGGTTTTCCCGGGCAAAAAAATGGCTGGCCACTTGGGGTCAGTGAAACGGACTGCTCAAAATATTCAACTTATAAAGCTTGATAAAGAGAGAAATTTGATTTTTGTAAAGGGGTCAGTGCCCGGCGCCGATGGCTCAGATGTCGTAGTTATTCCTTCCGTGAAGAAGGGGGCATAAATATGGAACTGAAAATTCTAAATAGCTCAAATCAAGCATCTGAATCGATTCAAGTATCTGATGCATTGTTTGCTAGAGAGTATAACGAGTCGTTGATACACCAGTTAGTGATATCGTTTATGGCGAACGCGCGAAGCGGTACTCGTGCCCAAAAAGCACGGGGAGATCTTACTCGTTCTGGACGAAAGCCGTGGAAGCAAAAGGGCACTGGACGCGCTCGCGCTGGCTCAGCCAGCAGTCCAATTTGGCGTGGTGGTGGAAAGGCTTTTCCCTCGAGTCCGGATGAAAATTTTTCGCAGAAAATTAACAGGAAGATGTATCGAGCCGGAATTTCCTCGATATTGTCCCAACTTGTTCGAGAAGAAAGACTAATAGTGGTTGATGGATTCGCAGTAGATGCGCCAAAAACCAAGTTATTGAGTAGCAAGATCAAAGAGATGGGTTTGTCCAGCGCACTAGTGGTTACGAGTGACCCAGATGAGAATTTATATTTGGCAGCAAGAAATCTCCATACCGTTGATATTTTGACTCCAAAACAAGCCGATCCTGTGAGTCTGCTGCACTTCGAAAAAGTCGTGATTACTAAACAAGCGATTGCTCAATTAGAGGAGTCATTATCATGAACGAGTTGAAGTTTAGTCAAGAGAGATTACTCAAGGTGATCTTGGGTCCAGTGGTATCAGAAAAAGCAACCGGACTTGCAGATGCGCGTAGCCAGTTTGTTTTCCGAGTGGCTACTGATGCCACGAAAGCTGAAATTAAGTCGGCTGTCGAAATGCTTTTCAAGAAAGATGTTGATAGCGTGCAAGTAATTAACGTAAAGGGCAAGAAAAAAAGAACTGGGCAGAGAATTGGGCAAAGAAAGAATTGGAAGAAAGCCTATGTTTGTCTCAAGCCAGGTCAGGATATCGATCTATCAACTGGGGAGGTTAGCTAATGGCTCTTGTTAAAATGAAACCGACCTCGCCGGGACGACGTAGCGTTGTTGCGGTAGTTAATAAAGAACTTCATAAAGGACGTCCGCACGAGCCACTAGTAGAGTCCCTGCATAGCAAAGCTGGGCGTAACAGTAAAGGCCATATCACGACGCGGCACCAGGGTGGTGGTCACAAACGTCTTTATCGTATTATCGATTTTAAGAGAGACAAAGATGGGATTCCCGGTCGTGTGGAGCGACTAGAGTATGACCCGAATCGCAGTGCGAACATTGCGTTGATACTTTATGCCGATGGGGAGCGGCGTTATGTCCTTGCACCTCGTGGAGTCAGCGCTGGTGATCAGCTGGACAGCGGGCCTCTGGCAGCAATAAAGGCTGGTAATTCCCTACCTATAAAGAATATTCCGGTGGGTACAACGATTCATTGCATAGAAATGAAGCCGGGCAAGGGCGCCCAGATGGCGCGTTCTGCAGGAACATCAGTTCAGCTGCTAGCCAAAGAGGGGCCATACGCCCAGCTGCGCTTGCGATCGGGAGAGATCCGGAAGATATCGATCGAATGCCGAGCAACGATTGGTGAGGTTGGTAATAGTGAGCACAGTCTAAGAAGCCTGGGCAAAGCAGGCGCAAAACGTTGGAGAGGAATTAGGCCAACGGTACGAGGTGTCGCAATGAATCCGGTCGATCACCCTCATGGTGGTGGAGAGGGTCGCACTGGAACCAAGCGTGACCCAGTGAGTCCTTGGGGTACGCTTTCGAAAGGATTCCGGACTCGAAATAATAAGCGAACTCAGAACATGATCGTTCGAAGACGAGCGAAATAAGAGGGGATATAGCATATGGCACGATCACTTAAAAAGGGACCTTTTGTTGACCTCCATCTGGTTAAAAAAGTGGATGCAGCTCGTTCTGGAAACGACAAAAGACCAGTAAAGACTTGGTCCCGTCGATCAACAATTTTGCCTGACTTCGTCGGCTTAACTATAGCGGTACACAATGGAAGGCAGCATGTACCAATTTACGTTACTGAAAACATGGTTGGGCATAAGCTCGGCGAATTTGCGAATACAAGGACCTTTAAAGGTCATGCGGCAGACAAAAAAGTCGCTAAGAGATAAGGTGAGGGTTTGAATATGGAAACATCGGCTGTACTTCGTGGTGTCAGATTGTCCCCGCAAAAGGGTCGGTTAGTCGCTGACCAAATTAGAGGGATGCCGGTTGATAAGGCCCTTGACTTGCTTAATTTCAGTCCTAAAAAAGGTGCTGAGATCATAAAAAAAGTGTTGGAGTCAGCAATTGCGAATGCTGAGCACAACGATGGCGCTGATATAGACGAATTGAAGGTTAAAACAATTTTCGTCGAAAAAGGCCCAGTGTTAAAACGCTTTCGTCCTAGAGCCAAGGGACGAGGGGTACAGATTCTTAAACCGACATGTCACGTTTTTTTGACTGTTGGCGATCAGCCTGAGGAGTAAGTATGGGACAGAAAATCAATCCGATTGGATTTCGCTTAGGCGTTCAGCGTAACTGGAGTTCTCGTTGGTACGCGGTGGGTAGAGATTTTTCTTCGATGTTGCTTCAGGACATTGAAGTAAGAAAATTTCTCAAAAAGCGATTGGCTCATGCGTCCGTCGCTAAAGTCGTGATCGAGCGCCCAGCAAAGAACGCAAGAATCACGATTCATAGTGCGCGCCCAGGTATTGTGATCGGTAAAAAAGGTGAGGACATCGAAGTTTTGCGTGGTGAACTTCAGCGTTTGATGGGTGTGCCAGTTCATTTGAATATTGAAGAGGTCAGGAAGCCGGAAATTGATGCACAATTGATCGCTGATTCAATTTCGCAACAATTAGAAAAAAGAATAGCTTTTCGAAGAGCGATGAAACGAGCGATACAAAACGCAATGCGGCTCGGTGCGCAGGGCATTAAAATCATGAGCGCGGGTCGTTTGAATGGGATCGATATTGCTCGGACAGAGTGGTACAGAGAGGGCCGTGTCCCACTTCACACGCTTCGTGCGGAAATAGATTATGGTACCGCCGAGGCTCAAACGCAATATGGGATCATTGGTATCAAGGTTTGGATTTATAGAGGGCAAATGATCGGTTCTAATGATCAGGTTTCCACGCTTCCTGCGGATGTGCCACCAGCTCCGAAAAAACCACGAAAAACGGGAGTGAAAAATGCTGCAGCCGTCTAGGACCAAATTCCGAAAACAGTTCAAGGGCCGTAATTATGGAGTTGCTACTCGCGGAGCGAAGGTGTCGTTTGGTGAGTTTGGTTTGAAGGCGATTGATCGAGGTAGATTAACAGCTAGACAAATCGAGGCGGCTCGTCGTGCGATGACACGTTACATTAAGAGGGGTGGCCGTATTTGGATTCGAATTTTCCCGGACAAGCCAATTTCCCAAAAGCCTGCAGAGGTTCGAATGGGTAAGGGTAAGGGGAGCGTCGAGTACTGGGTCGCTGAGATTCAGCCAGGAAAGGTATTGTACGAAATGGATGGAGTTCAAGAAAATGTTGCGCGCGAGGCTTTTCGGCTTGCAGCAGCTAAACTTCCTCTTCGTACCGTGTTCGTCCATAAAAACTTGGGATAAAGCATGAAAGCAAAAGATTTGGAAGCTAAAAGTGTCGAAGATTTGAACAAAGAGTTGCACGAACTCCTCAAGGCCGCGTTTTCCCTCCGGATGCAAAAGGCGACTCAGCAACTTACGAATTCTAGCGAAATACGGAAAGTTCGACGTGATATCGCTCGTGTTAAAACTGTTTTGGCAAAGAAAGTGAGTGCAAATGTCTGATAAGACCACTGCTAATCGCCGTCGACTGACGGGTCGTGTTGTGTCCGATAAAATGAATAAGACGGTTACCGTTCTCGTGGAGCGACAGGTTAAGCATCCGCTGTATGGTAAGTTTTTAAAGAAATCAAGCAAATATCACGCACATGACGATACAAATGAGTGTCAGATAGGTGATACCGTATTGATTGAGGAGGGAACACCTCGGTCAAAGACGAAAAGTTGGTCTGTAGCAAAATTAGTAGAAAAAGCGACCCAAATCTAATATTAGGCTTGTCTGAAGCGGCAGTTTCAGATAAGATGCTCGGCTTTTCTGGTAGATGTAAATCTTTAGGTGAACCCACTTAAAGTGGTCGACAGAATATGTTTTTAACCCGTACGGGTGCCAAAACTGTCCTTTTTTTTGGGGTAAGTTGGTTGAAATTAGGCGTAAAACTATGATCCAAATGCAAACACGACTTCAGGTCGCCGACAACACTGGCGCGCGTTCTGTAATGTGTATAAAGGTGCTTGGTGGCTCTAAAAGGCGATATGCTGGTGTCGGTGACGTGATCAAGGTCGCGGTTAAAGACGCAGCGCCGCGCGGCAGGGTAAAAAAAGGTGAAGTGTATAACGCGGTTGTAGTGCGTACAGCTTCCGGAGTGCGTAGACAAGATGGCTCCAAAATTAAATTCGATTCCAATGCCGCTGTGCTTTTAAACGCTAAATTAGAGCCTATCGGTACACGGATATTCGGACCGGTGACAAGAGAATTAAGAACAGAGAAATTTATGAAGATAGTTTCTTTGGCACCTGAGGTTTTGTAGATTAAGGACGCACGATGGAAAAAATTAAAAAAGGTGATCAGGTCGTCGTGACTTCAGGACGAGACAAAGGAAAACAAGGCACCGTACTCCAAGTCATGCCCAACTCTACGGTTATGGTCGAGGGGATTAATCTTGTAAAGAAACATCAGAAGGGGAATCCGATGACTGGTGCGGCGGGCGGCATCAACACCAAGGAGATGCCAATTCAACGTTCTAATCTCGCTGTGTACAACCCAGCGACTGAGAAGGGTGATCGTGTTGGTGTAAAGACGCTAGAGGATGGTTCTCGTGTACGTATTTTTCG
>CAJQIK010000045.1 GCA_905478365.1 uncultured Burkholderiales Genera incertae sedis bacterium | reverse complement strand
CAAACCCGCCAGCCTTCAACTCATGAAACTCGATCAAGCCTCGCGCTCCAAACTATGGAAAGAGAAATACGACTCTAAGCAAGCACGTCATGAAAAAAAGGCTGCAGAAATGGAAAAACGAGTATCTCCAGAAAATAAAAATTCACTCCATATCAGTAAGGCTCAGCGGATCGCTTCCGCGATGAAAATTGCTCGAAAGAGATTGACCGGATCACACCTCAATTGAAACAACTGAATAATATCCCTTGATACATGAATAGGAATAAACGCACCTTGATTTTCTCGAGGTTAGCCGAGCAAAATCCAAATCCTACTACTGAATTAATCTATAAAAGTACCTTTGAGTTACTAGTCGCAGTAATACTCTCAGCCCAAGCTACTGATACAAGTGTAAATAAAGCCACAAGCTATCTTTTTAAAAAAGCTAACACTCCTGACTTATTGTTGAAATTAGGAATTAATGAACTCACCGATAAGATCAAAAGTATTGGGCTATACCGAACTAAAGCTAAAAACGTTATTTCAACTTGTCAAATTCTGATCGATAAATACAACGGTGAGGTACCACGAGACCGGCTTGCACTTGAGTCACTCCCTGGCGTCGGCAGAAAAACAGCAAATGTTGTTCTGAATACCGCATTCGGAGATCCAACAATTGCTGTGGACACTCATATTTTTAGAGTCTCGAATCGAACGAAAATCGCGGTAGGAAAAAACGTTAATGAAGTAGAGCAGCGTTTACTAAAACACACTCCTAAAGAATTCTTGAAGAATGCCCACCACTGGATCCTATTGCATGGTCGATATGTATGTAAAGCTCGTAAACCGGATTGTGACTCTTGCATAATATTAGATTTGTGTGAATACAAGAAAAAATCGATCGCATAAAAAAAGCTCCGAAAATTGGAGCTTACAAGATCAGGATTTATGATGTTCGGTTTTACTTTGGAACTGACAATGTGCTGTCCTGACTCTCAAAGTATTTACCTAATGCCTCCATTTCTTCTGCCGACAGTGCGCTAGAAAATGCGGACATAACTGCATTGTTGCGGACTCCAGTTTTATAATCCATTAAAGATTTAGCGAGATAGTCCGCTTTTTGGCCGCCTAACTTCGGCGCGCCTAACACCATGGCATTTCCATCCACGCCATGACAACCCACGCAAACCTCACCGACAATTTGAGCCGCATCTCTAGTCACTTCATCTTCCGCTTGAACGAACCAAGTAGCAGACGTACCCAATACAAGAAAAACCATAACCCAACGGTTGAACATATCTTTCAACTCCTCTTAAATATACCTAATATAAATTTATCAAAACAAGCCTGAGGCCTAATTAATCTTTTTGGTCACCCGAATAGTAGGCTGCTAAATCGTCTATATCTTGATCACTTAAGCTAGAGGCAATCGCATGCATAGTCTCATTAGTTCGATCGCCATCTCGGTAAGCCTTCAGAGCGACTACGAGATAGTCATAGCTCTGTCCCCCAATCTTAGGCACCGAGTAGACAGTTGGGAAGGCGGTTTTGAACCCATCGATACCATGACACCCTTGACATTGAGCATTAAGCTGGGCTCCCGCCGCCGGATCCCCAGCGGCGAACGTGGATGACGCAACAAAAAGAGCCGAAAACGCCATAGTTCTCAATAAATTAGTAATATTCTGCACGTTTAAATCCCCTGTAAAATTCGCAGCAAAACTTTATCGGATACCCCTTCGAGAGTCAATGGTCTCCAGTCTTCCCTCACCGTTTATCGGTTCCAATTTCTACAGAATCGGTGAAAATCGTATCGTGCGTATCCTCCGCACGAACCGATAAAACGCCTTCAGCCTGAGGAGAAAAGTAGAATTTAAATATAGGGTTATCTGATAAAGAAAAATTAATGTCACCACTCATAATCGATTTCCCATTGAATTCAACTGCAACTTTGTCGATAAAACGCGCGGCATATCCTGGCTCTAAGTCAGAGGCCAAAGTGGATTCATTAGGGTGCTTGATTTGGAATTGGACTAAATTTGGCTCATTCAATCTTATTTGATCATCCATTCGAAATCGCATTTTTCCGAGCGACGGATCATTAGCGTTTTTACCTGAAGGCGCGGAGCAACCACCGGCGACTTGAACCCAACGTTGGTCCATGTATAGATCACCTGTGTTGGTCTCTACGATTGCGCGAATAAAACTAAACTTCTCGAAGCGCAGACGAGTTTCTAACTTCACCCTCCCTGCCTCAGGTTTAAACTTAAACACACCAGCTGTTGGAATCGGATTTCGATCAATCACCAGATACAATGTTTTGATGTATTTGTCTTCCGTTTGGTCCATGAGTGCGTTAACCATGATGGGTACCGTTGACGAATCATCTAACTTCGTATTGAGATAAAGTGCCAAGATGTCATCACTGCCATCTCTAATTTCACGTTCACCGAACATCAATTGCTTGATCATGATCCACTCAGGGATGCTACTGTGATCCGGTTCAGGGAAAGGCGTCGCCAGAGCCAGCTGACAAAACAATAAACTTGCCCCTATAAACGTTAATATCCGTTTAACAAAGTTCATAATTATCTTTCCCACTAATCTTCCCATTCTAAATCGGTGTAACTTGTTGTTACATTCCTGCGATGATACATATCAAAATTATGCCACCTATCACGCTCAGTCCATCCTACAGTATTTACAGCATCCATAAGTGAAATGTCATTGACAATCGCGGCCCGCACCTCCCTCAGCAAGACTCTGAAGTATCGCCGTTGCTCACTGATTAATACGTCCCATGGACGGTCCAGTGATCCATGGCCAACAACGTAGTGCTGCACGTCAAGTTTCTGGAGCTCCTCTAAAACCGCATTATATTGCCTTATATTTGAATCAAGTATAGGAACATGCTCAGAAAAAACGATATCTCCAGCCCAAAAAGTACCAGTCTTGATATCGGTGACGCTCAGGTCATGATCCGTGTGCGCATAGTCCCAAGATTTTAGCTCGATCACTCGATTACCAAGGTCAATAGAAAGCAATCCATTGACGGGCGTAACTAGTGAAGGATCAATAGCATGATCCGCTGTGTTTCCAGCACCCAAATACTGTTCTAACGATTCTAAATAGAACCTTGATCGAGTACGTATTTGCTTAGGTAGCCTATGATGACCGTACACAGTTATTGAGTCGTCTTTCGTGAATGCATTGAGCCCGAGCAAGTGGTCTGGATGTACATGCGTAATGATAACGGCGCAAATCGGTAATCTTGTGACCCGTTGAATAGCAGCCTTCAACATTGATCCCACATGCAAGGAACTGCCCACATCAATGACAGCAACACATTTCTCACCGACGATAAATCCGATGTTTGCGATATCACCTCGGTTTTCCAAGCTTTGGGGAGGAAAATTTCCCTCATGGACAAAGTTACCTTCTGCTATCTCTTGCACCGTATAAGCCGAAGCCTCATTTGCATCATGAGCGAATGCTATTCGGCTAACCATTAAATATACAAGTAGAATTCTTAGTATCAATGATGATGTAACGTAAGTTGAGACCATAAATTAACGGCTTTTCGCTTTATTGGAAGAGGCTATGAAATGTCGGAAATAACAAGGAGATATTTTAAACAAATGAAAATAAAAAGTAATCTCTTTGCGCATTGGACTTTAGTCGTGACATTAATTTTTCCTTTCTGCGTAGCTACAGCTGAAACTTCGAAGTTAAGCGAGAGCACATGGGTCTTTTCGGGAGATGGATACAGCGTTAGCGCTGCAAACAAAGGAAGAGTTACAAATATAGGATATATCGAGACAAAACAAAGTGGTGTCATCGTAAATACTGGTATCTCACACAATCATGCCGAACAAATTATGAGACAGATTAGTGAAATATCAAACAAAAACAAGCTAGATGCAATCATCGTCCAAGGAACACAAAAGTTTGCTCTCGGAGCGTTCAGCCTAAAAAAATTAGGAGTAAAGACTTATGCCCACCCAAGGGCTATCGCTCAAATAGCTCAACGATGCCGTTATTGCATACAACATTTATCTGAGACTTTAGGTGAAGTAGAAATGGAGCATACTAAAGTTGATGAGCCACAAGATATCGCTTTACTGAATCTATCACCGGATGGTCCGTTGCGTGACATATTGGTGATTGATCATGGAGATACTAAGTCAAAAGGAGCCATCATGATTTACCATAAACCATCCGAAGTACTTTTTTCGGGTGATGTGGTGTTTAGTGGCGTCATTCCGAACATTAAAGACAGCAATTTCGCTCAGTGGAAAAAATCGCTTAGCCTCCTTAGTGATCTACCTATTTCCGTTATCATTCCCGGGGTTGGACCCAAACTCACAAAATCAGCAATAAGTGATTCACTGGATTACCTAGACGCACTTGATGTTACAACCAAGGATCTCTACCGAAATAACCAAGACCTACTGAGCGCCACAAAAAAAGCGACCCTAACTCAGTTTTCAGATTGGCAACTGTACAATGAGCACCATCCAAATAATGTAATGTATCGGTATCTCCAAATAGAAGAAGAAGACTTAACCATCAAATAATATAATGATATTTTCGTAATAACCCACTCAGGTTAGGACTAACGATCAATTCAAATAAACTTAAATTACTCACGAAAGAAATATGGGCAATCGACTTACAAAAATTTATACAAAAACTGGAGATGGCGGTTCA
>CAJQIK010000044.1 GCA_905478365.1 uncultured Burkholderiales Genera incertae sedis bacterium | reverse complement strand
GTCGCACCCACATTTGTAGCTTTAGAATCATTATAAAATTGAACCCCAGATATATCTGCGACCCACTGCATACGATGATCCAATCCTTCGTAAGAAAGCAGCCCTCTTATTGCGTCCTCATTAACGCTTACCAGTGTGCTTGATAAAGCGAGTGCTGCCATTGCATTACACACGTTATGCATTCCAGAAACCTTTAAGTCCTCGCATCTAAAAATTTGTTGCGAGCCACAAGCTACCCACTGCTCTCCTGCAATCTTACTAACCCCCCAAGATCGATCGTTATCTGGAGGACTCAACCCGAATGAAACGCTATCTTCCCCGGCTATCTCATTCAAGACAATTGGTTCGTCTCGGTTAACCACCTTTATACCTCGACCAGAATAAATACGACATTTCGATCTTAAATAAGCATCAAAATCACGATAACGATCTAGATGATCCTCGGAAACGTTTAGAACAACTGCCGCATCACATTCAAACGAGTACGTCGTATCAATTTGGAAACTGGACATCTCTAGCACAAAGACATCTGGCATTTTGCGCGCACGCCTTTCAATTTGCTCTAAAATCTCCAACACAGGAACCCCAATGTTACCAACTGCCACAGCATCAAGACCACATTCCTGAAGAATTCGCTCAACCATCCTAGTGACGGTACTTTTGCCATTAGTACCAGTAATTGCAACTACCTTACCACCTTCATTTTTCGCGTTCTCTCGGAGAAAAATTTCAATATCACCGAATACTGGTACTCCAATTTTTTGTAACTTTTGTAACGGGATGTCCTCCAAAGGTACTCCTGGACTAGAAACGACCATGTCGATACCCGTAAAAATACTGTCCTTAAAAGAACCCATATAAGTTGTCATTTCTGGGAATTCTCGTCGAATCTGACTAACACCTGGCGCGTCAATACGTGAATCAGCGAGTACCACTACCGCTCCCTTTCGAGCAAGCCAACGGACAATAGACAGCCCCGTGACACCAGCGCCCAATACCAGAATAACCTTCCTCTCAAAATCAACGTGCGCAGTATCCAACCAGTCATACTTACAAGGAGTCATCATTTTCAAAAATTAAACAGCCTCTATCTGAGCTTTAAAGTAGATAGTCCGATTAGCACCAGCATCATCGTAATAATCCAAAAACGTACAACAACTTGATTCTCTTTCCACCCCTTGAGCTCAAAGTGATGATGAAGCGGAGCCATACGAAACACTCTCCGTCCAGTTAGCTTAAATGAAATCACCTGTACCATGACTGACAGCGTTTCGACAACAAATACTCCGCCCATAATAAAGAGCACAATCTCTTGCCGAATAACGACCGCTACAATACCGAGTGCCGCACCAAGCGCTAAAGCCCCTACGTCGCCCATAAATACCTCTGCTGGATAAGCGTTAAACCACAAAAATGCTAGGCCCGCTCCTGCGAGTGATGCACAAAAAATTGCTAACTCTCCCGCCCCAGAAATGTACGGGAACCCCAAATATCGTGAGAACTCAGCATGGCCAGCCACGTAAGCAAAAATGGCCAACGCGCTTGCAATCATCACCGCAGGCATAATAGCGAGGCCATCAAGGCCATCGGTCAAATTAACAGCATTACTGCTACCCACAATCACGAGGAAACTCAGTACGACGAAGCCATATACGCCTAATGGTATTGCGACATCTTTTAGGAAGGGAAGAATTAAATCCGTCTGCATTCCAAATTCCGAAGCGTTAGCTAAATATAACGACGCTAAAACAGCGATTAAGGATTGATAAGAAAATTTCTCTACGGCCGAAAGACCGTAAGGACTTTTTAAAACTACTTTCCTGTAGTCATCGACCCAACCAACCGCTCCAAAAGTCACAGTCACCGCGAGAACCACCCAAATCCACCGGTTAGTCAAATCGGCCCAAAGAAGAGTGGTAATGGCTATGGCGATCAGAATAAGAGCGCCGCCCATAGTAGGAGTCCCGGTTTTCACCTCATGGGTCTTAGGTCCGTCGCTTCTCACTGTTTGACCGATTTTATAATCCGTCAATTTTTTTATCATTCTAGGACCTAAGATAAATGAAATTAGGAGCGCGGTTAAAGCGGCCAATACCGCCCTCAGGGTTATGTATGAGAAAACATTGAAACCACTAAAATAAGTTTCAAGGTACTGCGATAAAAATAAAAACACCCAAAGTCCCTTTTAAAAATTATTAAGTGATTAACGAATTACAAAAATATTCCATTTTCATGAAACGAGACCCTTTTATCAAAACATGCGCTTGACCATTCAAGCTGGCTCTTAATTGACCGAGCAATTCACTTCGGGAGTCATAATGCGTGCCGTTAGCGCCGAAACTACTAACCGCTTTTTTTGTGAGCTCACCAAAACCAAAAAGCAAATCGATGCCATTAGCCTTTGCAAACTCGCCCACCTTAGTGTGCAACGATGGTCCAAATTCACCGAGCTCACCCATATCTCCGAAGACGAAAATTTTTTTACCAGGCTCTGCGGCCAGGAACTCCAGAGCCCGACAAACCGAATCAAAATTAGCGTTATATGTATCATCGATTAGTACATCGCCAGACTTGAGTTTGATAGTCTCCAGCCTACCTTGCACGCTATCGAAAGATTCGAGGCCTTGCTTAATTGATCTGGCTGACACCTTTAGCGAAAAACATACAGCTGCTGCCGCAAGCGCATTCAAAATGTTGTGATTTCCTCGAATCTTCAAGTCAACGTCAACGGCATATCCCTGATAACTAATCTTTAAAGTAATCGAGCTTGCCGATCGCGAATATTGACCTAGAATATCCGCCTGACAAGATTCACCAAACCTAATGGCTACTCCTCCTCGATGCTGACTAATTAGGTAATCAGTATAGTTTCCTTCGGCCTCGACAATAAGAACCCCACCTTTGGGTAGCCCGTAAATGATTTCTGATTTTGCTTCAGCGATCGCATCTTGGGATCCTAACTCGCCAATATGAGCGGTTCCGATATTGGTAATAACAGCCACATCGGGGCAAACAATATGGGTCAAACTTCTCAATTCCCCCAAACTATTCATACCCATTTCGACTACAGCGTACTTATGATTACTGGTCAGCTCTAAGATCGTTTTTGGTACTCCAATGCCGTTATTTAAGTTGCCTTGCGTTGCAAGCACATTATCTACCCCTACCTCACAGCGAAGAATCTTAGCGATCATCTCTTTAACTGTCGTCTTACCGTTACTCCCCGTTATTCCCACCACCTTAATTTGCGAACTAAACTTACCCCTCCACCAACGAGATAAGTCGGCTAATCCTTGATAAGTATTATGCGGTATTAGATAGGTTCTACCGTCATCTAGACTCAATTCACTATGATCTCGCGAAACCATACAGGCGGTCGCGCCCTTTTCAAAAGCCTCTAGAATGAAATCGTGACCATCAAAATTGGGGCCTTTTAAAGCTACATACAAATCCCCTTTATTGATGTCTCTACTATCCGTGGAGACTCTGGAAACCGTTACCGATTTTCCAACAACCCGTGTGTTTGTATCCGACGCGTAGTCACCAACTCTAAACATTTATCGAGCCCTGGCATTCGCTTAAATGGGAATTAAAAGTCTTCAAGCACTCTTCAGCGACCAAGTAGTCATCAAACGGTATTCGCTCACCAGCTACATCTTGATATTTTTCATGACCCTTTCCTGCGATACAGACAATATCGTATTTGTTGGCTAATTCTATAGCCCGAAAAATCGCAGATCGCCGATCTGGCTCGATAATAAACTGATCCTCATTGCCGAAAATTATCTGTTCGATGATTCCGTCAAGATTTTCATGCCGAGGGTTATCCGCGGTAACAATCGCAACATCGGAAAATTCAAGAGCAGCCTGTCCCATTAATGACCTTTTGTCCTTATCTCTCTCACCACCAGCCCCAAAAACTGTGATCACACGTCCATTGGGTGGTAAAAAGGCCTTCATTGAAGCAAGAACATGACTAAGAGCGTCAGGCGTGTGTGCATAATCAATATATACATATCGGTTATATTCTTCTCCGACTCTCTGTAAACGTCCTTCTGGGTGCCTTAAAGTCTCAAGTACATCGCAAGCTTCGGAAAACTCGATTCCTGAGCAAAGCAACCCCCCCAAAACAGCGAGCATATTACTCACATTAAAGTCACCAACGATACGCGACTTTATTTCCCCAGAGCCCCAAAGCGTTGATACCCTAACTACTGATCCGGTCTTCGATAATGATAAATCACCTGCGCAAATATCAGCACTTTTTTTCGTCATGCTGTAAGTAACCACACGCTGATTTTGCGACCTCAGACTTTTAGCAAGATCAGCACCAAAATCATCGTCAATATTAATAACTGCATGAGATAACGTGTCAAATAAAAAGAGCTCCGCCTTCGCAATTCCATAAAGCTCAAATGAACCATGATAATCAAGATGGTCATGGGATAAATTAGTAAATATTGCGATATCAATGCTTGTTCCATCAAGTCTATTTTGCGTTAGTGCATGCGACGATGCCTCTATAGATACGCAGGAAACACCAGCATCTTGAAGCTCTCTGAACGTACGCTGAAGCGTGATTGCATCTGGAGTTGTATTAGTGCCGCTATAGGTCGTCTTTAGCCCTCGGCCAGGAGTCTTTAAACCAAGGGTTCCAATACATGCACTAGCACGACCCAACAAATAAAATGCTTCAGCGAGCCAATTAGTACAGGTTGTTTTACCGTTCGTACCTGTTACGGCCATAACATGCATCCTTCCTGTTGGATTGCCATAAAAAAGCGCTGCGAATTCACCCATCAACGCACGCACGTTCGTCAATCCGATATTCGGTACTTGGCTACTTGAATTCCAACTCCATCCATTACGCTCCCAGATAACAACCGAGCAACCCAGCTCAATTGCTTCATTTATATGAATACGACCGTCTTGCTTGGTGCCAGGGTACGCAAAAAAAATGTCGCCCTTTTTTACACGGCGGCTATCATCTGACAATCCGGTGGGCACAACTCCGAATTCACGCAGCTTCTGCTCTAACTTTCGACCTTCATTAATAAGCTTTCCGGATAACCCAGATTGAACAAACCGTTCAATGTTGGATCCACTCATACAGGCCCTTGCAAAATTTGCCGTTTTGCCTCTTGCTCAATAACAAAGTCATCGGGATCAATGCCTAACGTTGTTAAGGCCTCCTCCATTACTTTCCGAAATACAGGAGCCGCGACATCTCCACCGTAATGTTTGCCTCCACTCGGTTCATCGACCACAACGGCTACAATCAGACGGGGATTAGATACTGGAGCAAGACCCACAAATGACGAGCGATACTTATCTCTAGCGTATTGGCCTCGGACTAATTTATGCGCAGTACCGGTTTTTCCTGCCACTCGATATCCCGGTATAGCCGCCTTAGTTCCGGTCCCACCCTCTTGAGTCACCGTTTCCAGCATTGCAAGCACTGATCTGGATGTTGTCGAAGAGATTACTCTAGAGCCCTCAACCTTTTGCATACGCTTCTCAAAGGTGACAGGCACCAACATGCCCTCACGAGCGAAAATAGTGTATGCACGAGCCAATTGGAGAAGACTCACAGAGACTCCGTGACCATACGAAATAGTTGCCTGCTCAATCGTTTTCCAATTATCTGCGGACCGCAAAGAACCCCTAACTTCTCCCGGGAAACGACTTGTTGGTAATTGACCGAATCCAGAATGTGACAGCACCTCCCATAAATCCTTGGGTTTCATCATTAACGAAATTTTTGCTGTCCCAACATTTGAGGAGCGCTGAATAATGTCAGTGACTGTTAGTAAACTCTCTTTAGGATGTGTGTCATTAATCGTCCTACGACCTATGCGAAACCGTCCATCCTCAATATCAATCAAAGTATTTGGTTTCACAAATTTACCTTCGAGTGCCGCCGCAACAGTAAAAGGCTTCAATGTAGACCCAGGCTCAAACTGATCAATAATTGCACGGTTACGAAGTAATTTTGGGGTGAAAGAGGAGCGATTATTCGGGTTATAACTCGGCCAGTTCGCCAGCGCTAATATTTCGCCGGTTAGAGTATCTAAAACAACTACACTTGCGGACTTTGCTTCGTGCTCAATGGCAGCATTTTTTGCTTCAGAAAATGCCACATACTGTAAGTTGCGATCAATTGAAAGTGATAATTCCGTACCGTTTTCCGCCGCGCTTATAGTGCCGACTTCTTCTATAATCTGGTTCTTAGCGTTTCTGTTGATTCTGCGGCTACCGGACTTACCCGCAAGAGTATTCTGGTATGAATACTCTAAGCCCTCTTGTCCCTTCTGATCACGGCTCGTAAAACCTACTAAGTGCGCTGTCGCCTCTCCGTTGGGATAGTATCGTTTATATTCTGTTTGTAACGATATACCAGGAACTTTTAAAGCCATTACTTCCCTGGCTACATTGGGGGAGATTTGTCTCTTCAAATATACAAAAGTTTTTTTCTGTATTAAACGACGTTTAATGTAATCAAGTTTCAAGCCCAGCAACTCTGAAAGCTTAATTAGCTTTTCTGGCGCGATACTTTCAAGGTTAATTTGACCAGGGTTAGCGGTAACTGTTTCAACGGCTGTGCTTATCGCCAGCGCCTCTCCGTTTCTATCAGTAATTAGTCCGCGAGTAGCGATCAGTTTTGTTGTTCTTGCATACCTCTTCTCGGCCTCAGCTTGCAAAAAGTCTTTATTAACACTCTGGCAATAAAGAGCCCGCGCGGCCAAAGCCATAAAACCCATGAACATCAACGTTACCAGCAGTCGTGCTCTCCAGACTGGCAAACGAATTTTCAATACTGATTGGGATTTAGACGTCATTGCTTAGCACGCGCGGGAGGGGGAGGAAGCAAAACTATGTCTTCTCGTTTGGGGTACTTCATCTTCAGTTTTTGTATTGCTAATCGCTCGATCCTGGAGCGGCTAGTAAGTGTCGCTTTTTCGATAACCAAATTTGTATGGTGATTTTTAATTTGTAATGCTTTATTACGTTCTAGTTCGATCTCATTAACGACCTTTCGTGCGTCATGCCTCGCCGTCACTAAGGAAATAGCCGATGTGATTAACAGAATGAAAAGCAATAGGCTTATCTTCACGAAACACACCTCTCAGCGACTCTTAACAACGCACTTCTTGACCTTGGATTTCGCTCTATTTCGGCTGGACTCGGCCGAATTGCTTTTCCAATCGACTTGAATAAGGTTTTCGGCAAATCGATTTGTCTTATGGGCAAACGATCTGGGACATTCGAACGTGATTCCTTGACGATGAAACGCTTCACCATCCGGTCCTCTAGAGAATGAAAGCTTATGACTACCAAGCGTGCCCCATCCAATAAAATTGAAGCAACCTGACTCAAAAACTTCTCTAAATTCTCTAATTCTCGATTGAGGTGAATACGAATGGCTTGAAATGTTTTGGTTGCTGGATTTTTTGTAGAGTGGAATTTTTTAGGTATCGCCTTTTCGACTAACTGGCTCAATTGACTGGTCGTGCTGATTCTTTCTATAGCGCGTGCAGCAACGATAGATTTAGCGATTCTTGGGGCGAACCTCTCCTCCCCGTAGACTTTTAGGACCCTTGCCAGCTCTGATTGGGTTACGGAGTTGAGCCAAATCTCAGCCGTTGAGCCAGAATGATTATCCATTCGCATATCTAATGGACCGTCGTGCAAAAAACTAAACCCACGCGCAGCGGAGTCAAGCTGAGGTGAGGAAACCCCTAAATCCAACAAAACACCATCCACATGAGATATGCCGATCTTGTTTAGAATATTTTTTACGTCGCTGAACGTCCCATGAAAAATTTTAAAATTGTCAGACTCCAGTTTTCTACCTTCAATAACAGCTTGTGGATCCCGATCAATGGCGAC
>CAJQIK010000043.1 GCA_905478365.1 uncultured Burkholderiales Genera incertae sedis bacterium | reverse complement strand
CGTATCCAAAGGCTTACCTGGACCGATCAGATTGTCCCACCAACCCAGAGTTTTTTCGTCTCCGTTATATGTGCCGGCCACGTGATGCGATGCATTAAGCGCATGACACACCAAAACAGCATTTGTTTTTTCAGTATTAAGCGTGCCGTATGTTTCAAAAGTCAGCTGATACTTTGAGATCGACTCTCCACATTTGAGCAGCAGAGGTTCCTCGAAATTTATGGTTTGCGGCTGTACATCTCCGACTGACGAGATCACGATAACCGCCCCTCTTCAACCGATCTCCGAATAGATTTAATAACAGCCTCATAGAACAAGTTTAAAGCTTCCATAAGCCTAGATTTTCGTCCTCGAGAGACGAACCAAAATACCGGTAGCCGCCTCTGATGCCATATCATTAATTAAAACATCCTCTTCATTTGATTTAGCTGCAATATCGAGGTCACTATGTGTTATTTTTCGTCGCAATACGATCTGCCCCTCCTGCATGCTACTTGAATTTTGTCCCTGCCCAATTCTATACCTAACGGTATAAATCAACTCATACTCGTCAACGCTACCCACATTTGACAATACCGCAACCGCTCGTGTGGAGACTTCCTCTAAAATATTTATCGTAGCTTCTGCTGCAGATAAGGTTTGAACAATTTCAATATTAGATTTTCTTTGGATTTTCCTTTTGATTATTCTGCCGACACGGGACTCTCCCGCCGCTTGCAGATATATAGTTTGATAAGGTATTTCGTAACTACCTTTCAATTTAAACCCGCAACTGGATAACGTAATTGCGATAACTAAAAAGAGTAACTTGATTCTTATTTTGCGCATTAATTTCGCATACAAAAAGATTAGATGACGATATTAACCAGTCGGCCAGGAACGACTACAACTTTTTTTACTGGCTGACCTTGAACGTAATTCTGCACTAACTTATCCCCTAAAGCTACGGCCTGAATCTCCTCGTTTGAGGCCGATACAGAAATGGTTATTTTACTTCTCAATTTCCCATTAACCTGCACTACAAGCTCAATTTCATCTTGTAATAGCGCTTCTTCATTTACTTTTGGCCATGCTGCATATTGCAACTCGTCCGAAAATCCAAGCTCCCGCCATAATCGCTCAGTGATATGCGGCACGATCGGAAATAGTATTCGTAATAAAATACTGAGACCTTCCGCACGCAAACTTGCTTGCTCATCACCCTCTAACGCAGCATCTTCGATTAGATCAAGAGTGTTAAGCATTTTCATCCCAGCAGAGGCGACGGTATTGTACTGCTTTCGCTGATAGTCAAAATCGGCTTGCTTTAGCAACACATGCAGATCTCTGCGTATATCTTTTGCAACTTTAGAATTAAGCTCAAATGTCGTTAAAGCCAACCCCTCGGCGATCGACTGTTTAAATTGGTAACCATAGCGCCACAGACGCTTTAAATACCGATAAGCACCCTCGACCCCATCATCATTCCAGGCTAACGTATCTTCCGGCGGAGAAGTAAACATCATGAAGAATCGAGCTGTATCAGCCCCGTATCGATCTATCAGGGACTGCGGATCGACCCCGTTATTTTTTGACTTCGACATCGTTCTAATGCCACCGGTCTCTACGGTTTCACCGCTATTAACTAAACGTTGTCCTGCGCGCTTTCCGCTTTCATCAAGTAATAATTCCACGTCTTGCGGATTATAATAAGTAATTCGGCCCGTCTTCTCTGTCTTATAAAAGATTTCATTTAAAACCATACCTTGCGTCAACAAATTCGAAAACGGCTCGTCGATCTCTGAAACCTTAAGGTCGCGCATAACCTTCGTCCAAAACCGAGAATACAACAAGTGCAAAATAGCGTGCTCGATCCCACCAATGTATTGGTCAACCGGCAACCAGTAACTGGCCCGCATGTCCACCATTGCTTTGTTTGCATCAGCGCTTGCGAATCGTAAAAAATACCACGATGAATCAACAAAGGTGTCCATCGTGTCAGTTTCCCGTTGCGCGTCTCGCCCACAAGTGGGGCATTTACATTGTAAGAAATCATCTCTTTTATTTAGGGGATTACCCGAGCCATCCGGCACACAATCCTCAGGCAATACTACGGGTAGATCCTTCTCTGGGACCGGCACATCGCCACATGATTCACAATGGATAATCGGAATCGGCGTGCCCCAATATCTTTGTCGCGAAATACCCCAATCACGAAGTCTCCATTGAGTATGTCTTGCGCCTAAATTAAGGGCTGAGAGATCTTTAGCTATACTCTCTACCGATTCAGTGAAGGTCATACCATCATATTTACCCGAGTCAAAACAAATCCCTTTGTCTGAATACCATTCATTCCAGCTGTCCAGAGAGAACTCTTTATTAGGAACCTCTATTACCTGCTTAATATCAATACCGTATTTTTTTGCAAAGAGAAAATCACGCTCATCATGCGCTGGCACACCCATCACGGCACCCTCTCCATACGTCATCAAAACGTAATTACCAACCCAAACTTCGACACGACTATGGTCTAGAGGATGCGTCACAAAAATACCTGTAGGCATTCCTTTCTTTTCTAAAGCAGCCATATCTGCTTCCATTGTGCTGCCCTGCTTACATTCCTCAATAAATGCAGCTAATTTTGGGTTGGACCTTGCGGCATACTCTGCGATACTGTGTTCCGCTGCCACCGCACAGAATGTGACTCCCATGATGGTGTCGACTCGAGTCGTGAACACTTTTAGCATTTCATCCTTACCATCCAAGGTATAAGGAAAAAATACATTCACACCCTCACTTAAACCAATCCAATTCGCTTGCATCGTTTTCACGCGATCCGGCCATCCAGACAAAGTCTCCAGCGCCTCTAGGAGTTCGCGCGCATATTCGGTTATACGCATGTAATACATCGGGATCTCACGCTTCTCGACAACAGCACCCGTTCTCCAGCCACGGCCATCAATAACTTGTTCATTGGCAAGCACAGTTTGATCAACTGGATCCCAATTTACCGTTCCAGTCCTTCGATATACGAGGCCTGTCTCGAGCATTTTAGTAAATAGCCACTGATTCCATCGATAATAGGTAGGATCACAAGTTGCCAGCTCTCTACTCCAATCGATGGCAAAACCTAACGACTGAAGCTGCTTTTTCATATACGCGATATTGTCACGAGTCCACTTAGAAGGCGGCACACCGTTAGCCATGGCGGCATTTTCTGCTGGCAAGCCAAACGCATCCCATCCCATCGGCTGAAGAACATTGTATCCATTCATACGGTGATATCGGGTCAGCACGTCACCGATCGTGTAATTACGCACATGCCCCATATGTAACTTACCCGATGGGTAAGGAAACATAGACAAACAATAATACTTGGGCTTGTTTTGATCTTCTGTCGCCTTAAATGACTCGCTCTCAACCCAGCGAGACTGGGCCTCCGCTTCTATGAGCGCGGGGTGATATTGACTTTCCATGAGTGACCAATGTTGTAAACTAATGTCTAATTATAACTTTAGGTCTACATTAATGACGCGCAATATTGAATTCAAGCGCGTCTTTACTGCGAAGTAGAATTCAGCTCTTCGTATGAGACCACTAACTGTATGTATAAATTATGTCCCGAGCACATCCAATTGTTGCCGTCACAGGCGCATCTGGCGCTGGCACTACGAGTGTCCAGGAAACTTTCAAATCTATTTGTGCCGATGCTAAATTCGACGCGGTTTTTGTTGAGGGAGACAGCTTCCATCGGTACGAACGTGAGGAAATGCGTAAATTAATCGACGCGTGGGAGCGAACCGCTGGCCGAACAATAAGTCATTTTGGTCCTGAGGCTAACCTTTTCGGGGAATTAGAAACATTATTTACTGAGTACGGCGAAAGGGGAATGGGTCGGGCAAGACAATATTTACACAACGAAGATGCTGCTCGCCTTCATGGCCAAAAAGTTGGGACCTTCACGGAATGGTCGGATATAACGCCTGACTCTGACTTGCTTATATACGAGGGCTTACACGGGGGCATCGTAACCGATGCAGTGAACATATCCCAGCATGTCGACTTATTAATAGGCGTTACGCCAACGATCAATTTAGAGTGGATACAGAAACTCTATCGCGATCAAAAGGATAGAGGGCACTCAATAGATGATGTGACACAGACTATTCTCAGAAGAATGCCCGACTATATTGAATACATCGTGCCGCAGTATTCAAGAACACATATTAATTTCCAACGGGTTCCAACCGTTGACACCTCAAACCCCTTCTCCAACACAGGAATTCCCAGCCCGAATGAGAGTTTAATCGTCGTCCGATTTAATGACCCAAACCAACAAGAGATTGAAGATATAATCAATGCCGTGGGAGGGTCATTCCAGAGCAAAGAAGACTGCATTGTTGTCCCCGGCCAAACGTTTGAGCAAACATTAAAATTTATTCTTAGCCCCAGAGTCCAAAAACTTGTAACTAATGGTCGCGAAGAGAGAAATCACAAATGAAATTTATTCCTACTGAAGCCCATTGAATGTCAAAAATATTGCAAGGGCTCAATCAACCGCAACTTGATGCTGCAACTCACTCAACTTCTTCCGTATTAGTTCTAGCAGGGGCTGGTTCCGGAAAAACAAAGGTACTCACAACTCGAATTGCCTGGCTAATTCAAACCGGCCAAATTAATCCCTTTGAATTGTTGGCAGTTACTTTTACGAATAAGGCAGCGAAGGAAATGCTTCTTCGTATTACGTCAATGCTACCCATTAATACGCGAGGCATGTGGGTGGGTACCTTTCATGGACTATGTAATCGACTTTTAAGAACGCACTACAAAGAAGCAAGCCTGCCTCAGACCTTTCAAATACTAGACTCAGCCGATCAGTTATCACTTGTTAAACGCGTGATGAAAAGTTTATCCATTGACGAAGTACGCTACCCATTCAGACAGGCACAGTACTTCATCAATTCAAACAAAGAAGAGGGTCTGCGCCCAAACAAAGTAGAGCCCATCGATGACTTCGGCCGAACACTTACCGAAGTTTATCGAGAGTACGAACGGGCTTGTGCCAACGAAGGAGTCGTAGATTTTTCAGAATTACTGCTTCGCTCTTACGAGTTGCTATTAAAGAACGAGCGGCTTCTTAAGCATTATCAAAGCCGCTTTAAACACATCCTGGTAGATGAGTTTCAAGATACCAATAAACTCCAGTATGCATGGCTTAAACTGTTAGCAGATCAAGGCGCTTGCGTGATGGCAGTAGGAGATGATGATCAGTCTATTTATGCTTTTCGGGGGGCAAACTCTGGGAATATGCTGAGCTTTGAAACTGACTTTGCAATCGAGAAAGTAGTTAAGCTGGAACAAAATTACCGCTCTCTTGGAAATATACTAGACGGAGCCAACGCACTCATTAAGAACAACGACGGTAGGCTCGGAAAAAATCTATGGACAGACCAAGGCGAGGGAGAGCCTATCCGAGTATTTCGAGCCATGACTGATGGTGAAGAAGCAACGTTCATCATCGAAGAAATACAAGCGCTAAGAAACTCTGGCATCGAACTCAAAAACATTGCTCTCCTTTATCGGTCCAATGCTCAATCGCGGATACTGGAGCATGGTTTATTCAGCTCGGGGCTTCCCTACAAAGTGTATGGCGGACTAAGATTCTTTGAACGTCAAGAGGTCAAGCATGCGCTTGCTTATCTTCGATTAATTGCCAACTCCGAGGACGATGGCGCGTTATTAAGAATCATTAATTTTCCGACTCGTGGCATCGGTAATCGTACGATCGAACATATTCGCGACCTAGCTGAGCGGACCGGCACCTCCTTGTGGCAAGCCGCATGCTCGGCACCATTATCCGGTCGGGCAGTTACTGCGGTAACGAGCTTCATTACATTAATTGAAAAGCTAAAAAATGAAACCTCAGGATTCTCACTTCCAGATTTAATAGAACATTCAATCGAGAGCAGCGGTCTTATTGAGCATTATCAGAAAGACCGTGATGGTCAAGACCGGCTCGAAAATCTTAATGAGCTTATTAATGCGGCCTCAGCTTTTGCCACTGAACGAGCTGACATACCTAGCCTAGAAGCTCAAATGGCAAATGGTGCAGACGAAGACTTTAACGCAACCGAAATCGACCCTTTGGTTGATTTTCTTGCACATGCCTCGCTTGAAGCTGGGGATAATCAAGCAAGTGCCGGCGAAGATGCGCTGCAACTGATGACTGTTCATGCGGCAAAAGGCCTCGAATTCCATAGCGTCTTCATTAGTGGTTTAGAGGAGGGGCTGTTCCCTCACGAAAACAGTATTAACGAACATGGCGGTTTAGAGGAGGAACGAAGATTAATGTATGTCGCCATGACACGCGCGATGCGGCGCCTCTACCTTTCGCACTCACAAATGCGAATGCTTCACGGACAGACGCGTTACAACATTGAGTCCCGGTTTATTGATGAAATACCTGAGGAATTATTAAAAAAGATTAATGATGCTAAATCTGTTGCGACAACAGCGACTCAGCGTACTCTTTCACCCTCAATGACTAAACAAAAAGGTCAGGGTGGGTTCCGAGTTGGACAGCAAGTACAGCACAGTAAATTTGGTGTGGGTGTGATTGTTCAAATCGAAGGACAAGGCGCTGATGCTAGGCTTCAAGTGAACTTTAGAGACAGCGGGCTAAAGTGGCTTGCTCTCGAATACGCGAAACTAGTTCGCGTATAAAAAATTTTTACTCAGGGAAAATTTGTAAGTTTGCTCGGTGATTCTGCAAAATACACTTGAGTAGATTTGGATCATGCGCATGCGTCAACTCACCAGGACGAGGCAAATGTAGGTCATAAAGACGAGAAACCCAAAATCTCAAAGCACCGGCCCGCAACATTATTGGCCAAACCTTCTTCTCTACCGGCAGGAACTGACGGACGCTGGCATAGCCGCCCAGCAGAGATTGTAATTTGCCTGCGTCTAGGACACCATCTCCACGAATACACCAATCGTTAGCGGTTATCGCAACGTCATAAACCCAAGCGTCTGTGCAAGCGAAATAAAGATCAATAAACCCACCCACCCGAGAATCATCAAATAAAACATTATCTCGAAATAAATCTGCGTGAATTGGCCCCTTTGGAATTGCGTCATCAACAAATTCAGCCTGATACGCTATTTCTGTCCGAAGTAAATCAGCATCTCGCTCATCCAGAAATGTATAGATCTCATCAGCCGCTTTAGTCCACCAAGCCCTGCCTCTCAAGTTTTCTAAATGGCCTTCGAATGACTGTCCCGCTAAATGCATATGTGCGAGTTGTTCTCCAACCAGACGCACCTGATCACTGGTGGGAGTTGTACTCGGTGCCCCTGGAATACAACTAACAATGGCGGCCGGCTTACCATTGAGATCCCCCAGAAACCGATTTTCTAAGTTTTTAATAGGTGTCGGCACAGGCACCCCATGACTGCTCAAGTGCGCCATCAAATTCAAATAAAACGGTAACTCGCTCGCCGTTAACTTTTCGAATAAAGTTAATACGAAAGTACCGTGGTCTGTATCCAGAAAAAAATTCGTGTTTTCTATGCCCGACTCAATTCCACGCAGGTTTAAGACTTTACCAATCGAATAGCACCGCTTAACCCATTGAGAGGCTTCTTCTAAACTGACTTTTGTAAAAACTGACATGATTTAGAGCATTACTACGATATCGATGAAATTATTGCTAAAGACCGCTATCTTACCGAAATTATCGAGAGCGCAACTCTGACATAATGTACGCGAGTGTAATTATCCGTACTAACGAAATGATTTCATGAAAAAACTACTATTAATCGACGGCTCCTCCTACTTATATCGCGCGTTTCACGCTATGCCCGATTTTCGTAATAAAGCGGACGAGCCGACCGGTGCGATTTATGGCGTCATCAATATGCTTAAACGCGCCCGGCATGACATTAAACCGGACTACGTTGCGTGTATCTTCGACGCCAAGGGAAAAACGTTTCGTGACGAGATTTATCCTAAATACAAGGCCAATAGGCCAAGTATGCCAGAGGATTTAAGAACTCAAATAGAACCACTACACGAATGTATTGAGGCTTTAGGTGTCCCCCTTTTGGTCATCCCCGATGTGGAAGCAGATGACGTGATTGCAACACTGACTAAAAAAGGGCTTGAGGAAAAACTCGAAATCGTAATTTCAACCGGCGACAAGGATATTGCCCAACTGATCAAGCCAAACGTCACAATTATTAACACTATGACTGGCGAAAACCTTGATACAGAAGGAGTCAAAGCAAAGTTTGGTGTCTATCCAGACCGAATGGTCGATTATCAAAGTCTAGTCGGTGACTCGGTCGATAACGTTCCCGGGGTCGACAAAGTAGGTCCTAAGACCGCGGTTAAATGGCTTAGCGAATATGGTGATCTTGATTCGATCATCGCAAATGCGGGCCAGATTAAAGGCAAAGTTGGAGAAAACTTAAGGCTGGCCGTTGAGTGGCTCCCAACGACGCGAGAGCTTGTGACTTTAAAGGAAGACGTTGCAATCGACGTCCGTATGGAAAATTTAAAATATAGACCAGAGGACAAAAAAACTGTCGCACGTCTATTTGAAAAGCTAAATTTTAGAACCTGGCTTGCTGAGCTACATCAGGAGAAAACAGAGGATATTGAAACCACAGCATCCAATACCGAAAAAAACATTCCGCAGGATTACCAACTTATTACCTCAATAAAAAAATTAGAGGATTGGATTAAAAAAATAAGTATCGCCAAGCTCACAGCAATAGATACAGAAACAACAGGCCTCGACTCGATGCAAGCCAAGTTAGTAGGTATTTCGCTTGCAACAAAAGCGGGCCAGGCAGGCTACATTCCTGTTGGACACGACTATGCTGATTGTCCAGAACAACTCGACGTGAATTTAGTCTTGAAAAAACTTAAACCGTGGCTAGAAGACCCAAAACAGCAAAAAGTAGGACAAAACTTAAAGTTCGACCTACATATCTTTAATAATCATGGTATCCGGATGCGCGGGATCGCACACGACACGCTCCTACAATCCTATGTGTTAGAGAGCCACCGTAAACATGATATGGACAGTCTCGCACAAAGGCATCTCGGACTTAAAACGACAAGTTACGACGAAATAACGGGTAAGGGGATTAACAGGATATCCTTTTCCAAAGTTGACTTAAATGTCGCTAGAGACTATGCGGCTGAAGACGCCGATATAACCTTGAGACTTCATGGTTACATGTGGCCATTGTTAGAGCGGGAACCAAAGCTCACATACATTTACCGCGATATTGAGCTTCCCGCCATGGAGATTCTTTTCGAAATAGAGCGTTTTGGGGTTCTCGTCGACGCAGCGTCACTTGATAAACAAACGATAGATTTAAGCGAGAGAATACAAGTTATTGAGAAAGAAGCTTTTGAAGAAGCGGGCTCAAATTTCAATCTAAGCTCCCCCAAACAATTACAAGAAATTTTATTTAACCAAAAACAATTACCAATACTGAAGAAAACACCTGGCGGTAAACCATCAACGAATGAAGAGGTGCTTCAGCAACTTGCGCTAGATCACCCCTTACCAGCATTAATCTTAAATCACCGAACGTTGTCCAAACTCAAAACGACTTACACCGAAAAACTTCCTCGTATGCTTGATGAGAATACTGGTCGAATCCACACTAATTATGCGCAAGCAGTTGCCAACACTGGTCGGCTTGCAAGTAACGAGCCGAACTTACAGAATATTCCTATTCGAACTGAGGAAGGACGGCGCGTAAGAGAGGCGTTTATCGCGCCTACAGGGTCGGTGATTGTATCCGCGGACTATTCACAAATTGAGTTGCGGATCATGGCGCACCTGTCAGAAGATGAAAGTTTAATCAAAGCGTTTAAAAATGGGGAAGACGTCCACCGACAAACAGCGAGTGAGCTATTCAATATAACGCCAATTGAAGTCTCTACCGAACAGAGACGTTACGCAAAAGTAATTAACTTTGGTTTAATTTACGGTATGTCTGCGTTCGGCCTTGCCAAGCAACTTGGCGTTGAGCGCTCTGCTGCGCAGCAGTATATCGACAGATACTTTTCTCGCTATCCGGGTGTCGCTAATTATATGGATCGCTCTAAAAGCCAAGCAAAAGAGCTTGGTTACGTGGAAACCGTATTCGGTCGACGTTTAACGCTGCCGGAAATACATGCCTCAAATCATCAACTGAGACAGGCGGCCGAGCGTGCGGCAATCAATGCGCCCATGCAGGGCACAGCAGCTGACTTGATCAAAATTGCTATGATCAATGTTGATCACTGGCTTCGTAATGACGGATTAAAAACTAACATTATCATGCAGGTTCATGATGAGCTCATCTTAGAAACCCCAGAGGAGGAATTAGAATTAATTCTTGCGCAAGTACCTCAGCGTATGGCAGCAATTGCAAAGCTGAGCGTGCCATTGGTCGCTGATATAGGTTTTGGTAGCAACTGGGAACAAGCCCATTAGCAAACGGCGTTGTTACTACAACAAAACTTAGGATCAGGCACCTCTAAACCACGAGGCATTGAATATCATGAATACAATAAATCTGTGCCTGCCACCCCTCGCACAAGTTGATCCGGTAATATTTTCCGTCCCTTCCGGGGCATGTGATTGTCACGCGCATGTCTTCGGGCCAAAAAAAGTATTTCCATTTATCTCTGATCGATCGTATACCCCACCGGAAGCACCTATAGCGGCTTACCAAGAGATGCACCGAAAACTAGGTATAGCGCGCGCAGTAATCGTACAACCGTCGGTTTATGGCAATGATAATGGCGCGACGCTAAATGCCATCAAACAATATGGCGACGACAATGCCCGAGGTATTGCAGTAGTGGCCAAGGACGTTTCTGAGGCAGAACTCGAAACGCTACACCAACGTGGGATTAGAGGCGTACGTTTTAATCTTTTATTCAAAGGGGGTGCGCAATTAAAAGATTTAGAACACATCGCATCCAAAATTGCCGCATTTAGATGGCACATTCAACTACTCATGGACGTCTCAGAGCTTCCTTTAATTGTCGGTAGATTGCGCCGCCTACCTACCGAATTCGTTTTCGATCATATGGGGCATATGCCTACAACCTGCCGGACTGATAACGTTGGCTTTAAGACATTGCTCGATTTAATTAAAGAAGGTCGTGCTTGGGCAAAACTATCAGGTAATTACCGCATATCAAGCGCGGGGCCCTCGTACAAGGACGCAAAAGTATTCGCCTATGCGCTTATTTCAGCATCAAAAAACCGTATTGTTTGGGGCAGTGATTGGCCGCACCCGGGTTTGTATAACGAGATGCCTAACGACGGAGCATTACTAAACGCCCTCGACGATTATGCCCCATCGGCTGCACTGAAGAAGGCGATATTAGTCGATAACCCGGCACAACTATATGGTTTTAATCTGCCGGCCAACGGAGCAGCGCATGACCAGTGAAAATAAACAGTCTTTTCTCATCGGCACCTTTCAGATCGATATCATTGTTCACGGCTTTCCTGGAAAAAGCGTCTGTCATGGGCCGCTTGGTTTTAGTACTATCGCACTCATTCGACATAATGAGTTCACCGCGCTTGTCGATGTAGGGGGATTTGGCCAACGACTCATACTAAATCAGCGATTAAAAGAGCTCGGGGTTAGGCCCGATGACGTCACGAATGTTTTATTAACTCATTCTCACTTTGACCATGCTATTAATTGGGTGAACTTCCCAAACGCAAATATCCATATTTCCAGAAAAGAAATGACGTGGGCGCTAGAACAACCAACCGGTAAAACATACGTTCCGGAACTTTATGTAGCAGCGCTTAAAGACCATCAGAATCTGGTGCTCGTAGAGCATGATGAGGAAATACTGCCTGGAATTAAATCTTTAATTTGTCCGGGACACACCCCAGGAAGCACCGTTTACGTTCTAGACACTGGAGATTCCGATATTGTCTTCACTGGAGATGCCTGTAAAAATCGAGCCGAGTTAGTTTCTCGAGCAGCAGACATGACATATGACGCAAATGCCACGAAAAATTCGATTAACGATATATGGAGTGCCTGGTCTCGTCGCGACGGTGGACTGTTAATTCCCGGTCACGATCTTCCGATGGTACTTAATAATAATTCCATTCGATATATAGGTAAGCATGAAGCCGCGATTAAGGTTTGGTTTGATGACTCGCTAAATAAATCAACACTAATATCTTTATCTCCATAGCATTAAACGGGGATCTCTCCCTTAACCGTCGTTCGATACAATGCACGACGATGCCCATCGTAATCATTAAACGCATGATGGCAACAAATCCGATTATCCCAAAGTACAAAAGTACCCCGCTCCCATTTCAATCGACAAGTGAAGGCTGGCTGAGAAACATGCTCTTTGAGAAAACTCAGAAGTCCTGCCGACTCATCTGCGGTCAGCCCCTCAATACCATGCGTGTAAGTTTCATCAACATATAATGCACGCTCTCCAGATTTAGGATGAGTTCGAACTAATGGATGAAAACTGCCGTCTACCATAGCCTGGGTTCTCATATCGAGCTCCATGTCGCCAAACCCTTTTGTGCGTCCGCCATCAACATCCTTTTTGCGTTTATCATCAGCCTCTTTTTTAAGTTGGTTGACAACACTATTTGCAGAAAAATGGATTTTTAACGGCTCAATGATCGCCTTCATCGTCTCGCTCAAACAGTTATAAGCTAACACTGAATTCGCCCAAATTGTATCGCCACCATAAGGCGGTACCTCCACCCCATAAAGCATACTTATAGAGGGTGGCTGTTTCATAAACGGGGAGTCCACATGCCACCCGTTGCCAAAAACCATCTCGGCACGCGTTTCTGCCTCCATGATGACCGGATGAACATTACGATGTCCATCTACGCCGGTCGTGTAAGCGTCGTCCGCAAATTCACCAAAACGTAATGAAAAAGATTCTTGATCAGCATGAGAAAAATCCTGATCTCTGAAGTAGATCATCTTATGTCGATAGAGCGCATCTTCAACGTCCAGAAACTGCGCGTCCGTAATAGTGCTGATATCAATGCCTCTTATTTCAGCGCCCATCGCTGCAGCTAGTGGTACAGCTTGAATGTGTTGATAATTTTTCGCGGTGTTATCAAATTTCCTAGTGGGATGCACTTTCATCGTTCCAACTCCTCTTGGCGCATTTACTTTAGCTTAGTCCATATTTCTTTTAAAAAAAACCTCTAGTCTACATCGCTGCTCGCATAGATAGCATAGAGCTTCTCATATCGGCCTTTAAGTTTAATTAATTCGTCGTGAGAACCGACTTCAACTATTCGGCCTGAGTCCAAAACAACAATCCTATCCGCTTGTTCGATCGTGGAGAACCGATGAGCAATAATAATAGTTGTACGTCCTTTTCGTAACCTCTCAAAAGCATCTTTTACTAACTTCTCCGATGTCGCATCCAACGCCGATGTCGCCTCATCCATAATCACGACAGGCGCGTCCTTGAATAAAGTTCGTGCAATAGCTAATCGCTG
>CAJQIK010000042.1 GCA_905478365.1 uncultured Burkholderiales Genera incertae sedis bacterium | reverse complement strand
AAAGAGTCATACCCAATATTCCAGGGATGATGGCGTCCTGATAGTTTTGATGGCTATCATCGGGCATTATGGAGCCAACACCCCCGCCAATCACAAATAGCCAGATCATAGGTCTGACCATTGAAGCCAGAAGACGTGATTTCTGGCGAAATGTTTTTTTCAGTTCTCGGCCTAGTACCGCATTCAGAGCTATGAGCATTATTTTAATCCGTGATCGTTACTAGATAACCAGAGGAATACGTCATTTAAATTAGATTTTCGTACGCTTATTGCGTCTGCTTCGTCACGTAATGTGCTTTGTATCACGTCTAATTTATTTGTTTCGTAATCCTTGATCCGAATTAATAGCACTCCTCCCTCAATCATATATTCGTATTTCTTGAGCTTAAGTCGCTCAATTAACGCGTTAGTATCCGAACCGTTGACTTCAATGATTGTCTTTCCAAGTTGGTCAATTAGCTTTTCGGGCGCACCCTCAGAAACAAGGCTTCCTTCTTTAATAAATGCAACATTATCGCAAGGTGCTGCCTCCTCAAGGTAATGTGTGGTGAGTACAACTGTTAGTTGCTGCTCATCGATGAGTTGCTTTATAAAACGCCAAATTCTTCGTCGACTTGGTAGATCTAAACCCACCGTTGGTTCATCTAAGAATAGTACTTTAGGCGCGTGCAACACACCACGAATGATGTCCACTGCTCTGCGCATACCACCTGATAAATTGCCGACAGTTGCATTTTTTTTGGATTGGAGCTCAAAAAGTTCCAGTAGCTCATTTACTCTCGGGCCAGCAGACTTTTTACTAATGTTGTGTAAACCCGCACAGAAGTATAAGTTCTCTTCGATGGAGAGCGTGCGATCTAGGGCCGATTCTTGAAACACAAGACCTATACTCTTCCTAACTGTCTGTGGGCCTTTCTGAACATCTATGCCATTCACGGAAATTGAACCACTGGTAGGTCTAATCAGGGTGGAGAGCATGTGGATCGTCGTAGTTTTCCCTGATCCATTGGGGCCTAAGAGACCGAAAAATTGTCCTTGCGGTATGTCTAGACTTAGGTTGTTAACGGCTATTTGTTCGCCGTATTCCTTCGTTATGTTTTTTGCAAGAATCATTCGATATATTTCACGCCGATACGTCTCGCTCTCACGCTTGGTTGCTTGTGATGCAATTTAAGAATTTTCAGCAATTAGTGCTTTAGAGTTTTTATCGTCTCGGTAGAAGATGATTGGTTTAATATCTGCGGCCGGCGGCTGTGGTTTTTGAGCAAGTTCTACCTGCTCAGTGATTATATGATGGTGCTCTGACTTGTCGCACACTGGGTCTGTATTTGTTGCGTCACCAGTTAATTGGAATGCCTGACACCGGCAACCACCAAAGTCTTTCGCTCGATCGTCACAACTGCGGCACGGCTCTTTCATCCACGATTCGCCTCTGTAGGCATTAAACGCAGGGGACTCATTCCATATCCACTCCATGTCATGATCTCGAACATTGGGAAAGGTCAACCCAGGTAACATTCGTGCTTCGTGGCAGGGCAGTGCTAATCCATCTGGAGCGACATTTAAAAATACGGAACCCCAGCCGTTCATGCATGCTTTTGGTCTGTTCGCGTAGTAATCTGGAACAATAAAATACAATTTCATTTTGTTACCGATTTTTTCTCGGAATCGGTTTGTGGTCTCTTCTGCTTTCCTTAACTGTTCCTCACTAGGCATGAGGTATGATCTGTTCTTGAGAGCCCACGCGTAGTATTGACTATTGGCGAGTTCGACATGGTCAGCGCCCATTGCCTCGGCCATCTCTAATATTTGATCCATATGGTCGATATTTAGTCGATGTAGCACTACGTTTAGCACCATTGGATAGTCATGCTCTTTGATGAGTTTTGCGACTTTTGATTTCAATTCAAACGTTTTGGTGCTTGATAGGAAATCATTAAGTTCTTTCGTTGAATCTTGAAATGATAATTGGATTTGGCCAAGACCCCCTTCTTTGAAAGCGGAAATACGCTTCTCAGTCAGACCGATTCCTGACGTTAATAGATTGACGTAGTAGCCCATCTGACTAGCCTCTGAGACCATAATTTCAACATCGTCTCGCATGAGCGGTTCGCCACCAGAAATTCCTAGTTGGACAGCGCCCAAGTCGCGGGACTGCCTAAATACTTTTAACCAGTCATCAGTTGAAAGCTCCGATTTAAACGTTGAGGCGTAGTCTAATGGGTTATAGCAAAAGACGCAGTGCAGTGGACACTTATAAGTGATTTCAGCGTTTACCCACAACGGTCCCTTTGGTTTAATCGTTGGTACAGATCCAATTTTTTCCATATGCGTGCTCCAAAAAATCTAAAACGTCGTTTTTGAGGTCAACCCCTGGGAATTGTTCTTCTAGATAAGCGATAATCTCGTCCACGCTCTTTGATCCATCAATTAATTTCATGATTTCACCTGAGCTGCCCGGGAGTTTGATCAGTCCCTCGGGGTATAGTAGTACATAAGATTCTTGCGCAGGTTCCCATTGAAACCTAAATTGTTTTTGTAGAGAAAGCGGTCTGTCTTTAACTAGAATAGGATCGCTCATTTTTCCATTCTCTCTATCGCGCCAACTCGATTTGGGCCGATTCCATATGTAACATGTATCGAGTCTAGCATTGTCCACAATACATCGATTTTGAATTGTAAGATGCTTAGCGCTTCCTCTTGCTCCTCTCTAGTCTTGAAGTGGTCCAATGTGACACGCAAACCATGCTCTACATCTCTTCTCGCCTCAGAGAGTCGTTTTCGAAAGTATTTGTAACCCTCAAGCTCTATCCAGGGGTAGTGCTCAGGCCATGAATCCAACCGCTTCTTGTGGATTGTTGGTGCAAATAATTCTGTTAGGGAAGAACACACGGATTTTTGCCATGGCGACTTCCGGGCAAAACTTACATAAGCGTCCACCGCAAATTTCACGCCCGGAGTAACATGCTCCAGAGAAACCAAATCTTCTCGGCTTAAGCCCACAGCCTCACCCAATGCAATCCACGCTTCTATTCCACCCTCATCGTCATCAATACCATCATGATCGAGGATTCTTTGAATCCATAATTTTCGATGCTCTTTGTCAGGCATGTTTGATAAGATCGCGCCATCTTTGATCGGAATCATTATTTGATAATAGAAGCGATTTAAAACCCACCCTTGCACTTGTTCTTTCGTGCATTCACCTCCATTCATTGCGATATGAAACGGATGGTGAATATGGTAGCTTTTATCTTTCGCTCTTAATCTTCGTTCAAACTCTTCGATTGACCAAGGGGTATTATCTTTTGTGCTCACAGCAAACCTCTTTTGCAACTTGTTCTAAGTTAAACAACGAAATCCATCCCGTCATAAGCAACGTCAATGTTTTCTTCGGTGAGTTTTTGGCGTTGTTCTGAGTTTTCTCGTAAGATTGGATTCGTATTGTTGATATGAATCAGGACCTTTTTCTCGGCGGGCAGGGGTCTAAGCACTTCAATCATGCCTCCTGGCCCAGATTGCGGAAGGTGGCCCATATCAAGTGACATTTTATTTGCAATGCCTAGCGATTTCATCTCGTCATTTGTCCAACAGGTTCCATCTACTAAAAGGCAATCAGCGGCTTCCATATAAGGCTTTATATGAGACTCAATTTGACCCAGGCCAGGCGCATAAAACGTCTTTTTACCGCTTGACATGTCTTCCAGTAGGATGCCTAGGTTGTCGCCCTCGTGAGGATCGTTTCGGTGTGGCGAATAAGGAGGTGCCTTGCTCGATAGTGGAATAGCTTTCACTTTTATGTTGTCAATACCTTCTGGTTGAAAGGAATTCTCTTCGTTCGTGTGGATTTGATGCCAGTTGACTCCGCAATAATGTTCCAGAATTTTGAAGATGGGGTTTCCTGTCGTTAGGTCTTCGTAAACCATATCGGTACAGTAGATGTTTAAAGGTGTTTTTGATTCGCGGAGCATGAACAAACCGGTCGTGTGGTCTATTTGCGCATCTAGCAGCACAATCGATTTAAATGCTGTATCTCGTATAGACCTTGCCGGTTGTGATTCAGGAAACTGTTGGAACTGAGTGAGGATGTCTGGTGAAGTGTTGAATAGTAACCAGTCGATATCGTTGCTACTCACTGCAATTGAAGATTGTGTGCGACGCTTTGCATCGATTGTTCCTTTACGGACACCATCACAATTGGGGCAATTACAATTCCACTGGGGGAACCCACCGCCTGCCGCTGAACCAAGAACTCTCACTCTCATAAATATAACTTTCTTTTTGACTTGCTTGTAATTAATAAGGAAAGCCCCTCAAAAAGGGGCTTTCCTTCACATACATTCGAAACAGAAATTATCTGTTTGCGATGTACATGGTGACTTCGAAACCGAAACGCATTTCGGTATACTCAGGCTTTGTCCACATGTTAAATACCTCCAAAAAAAATTAAAACAGACCGCTCGGCAACCTTTCAGTTGCTTCCTGGCCGTCATGTCGCTACAGTTTCATGGCTCACAATGTGGGCTTAACAGTTACTTAAGTCTCATGACAACGAGATTGTGACCTGCTTGTTAATTATGCTCTGCAGAAAATTCAGCAAATCGTTCTCATGATTATCATTAGTTTAGGATCGAAATATCATGTGGTTTGAGGTTAGATCGAGAAGTAATTGAGGCGTTTAACAGAATTATGTCGGCAGGCACTTTAAATGGTTATAACGGGGGTATGCTATGGGGACTTTTGGGCTCATTGTTACTTCATGTATTAGTTGTAGCGACGGTCCCGGAATTCGCCGCCCAACTTGAAGATCAGCGTGATTTTTTAACGGTTCAAATTGATTCTGCTCCGGAAATTCTCGAGCCCATAGAGTCACTGCCGGAGGATGTGGTTGAGCCGATCATTCCTTCGCGTCCCATAGAGCGTTTGCCCATGCCCCAGAATGTTCAGCCAAAAAGGAGTATTGAGCCTGCGCCAACACAGATCGTCCCGGAACTGCCGGATGTGCCGCAGCCTCAACTAGTTGAAGATAATTTACAGCTAGAAGCTCCTAAAAATCGTTCTGCCGTTATTACGAGGAGTCCAAAAGATAACCTCTTGGTCAGGGAGCCATCGAATGAACGGATAGCCCCACAAGTACTGCAGCTGCCCCCGCAGCCCTCAATCGATTCAGAGCCAGTTTTATCTCCAGCGGCAGTCACTCGACCGCAGCCAGTCACTCGACCGCAGCCAGTCACTCGACCTCAGCCAGTCACTCGACCTCAGCCAGTCACTCGACCTCAGCCAGTCACTCAGCCGCAGCCCGTAGTTCCGTCTCCGGTAGCAGCACCGGCACCGCCGGTAGTGCCCATTGAGCCGGTCACACCGCTCCAGCCGGTCACACCGCCTCAGCCGGTCACACCGCCTCAGCCGGTCACACCGCCCCAGCCGGTCACACCGCCCCAGCCGGTCACACCGCCC
>CAJQIK010000041.1 GCA_905478365.1 uncultured Burkholderiales Genera incertae sedis bacterium | reverse complement strand
GAAAGGTAATATAAGTCAGATTCAGCTTTGAAACAGAATTTGAGACGCATTATATTGCAGCACTTTCACTTTTCCCTTGCCACTTCGTACTACGATGGTAATATCGTCAGTCTCGGAAATTGGGTTACCACCTTCTACCGGGAACCAATAGGTTACCGCCTGTTCCAAACTGCTCTTGAAGTAATTTCACGATACAAAAATTTCGCGAAAGCTTCGGGAGTTAGTGATTCAATAAATGGTAATTTAGAAATTTAATATTTAGGGAGCATTTATTAATGAAATTTAAAAAAACTGCAGCTTGCTTAGCGGGTCTAGCATTCGCGACAGGAGTAGCTGCTAAAGAAAACAATGTCGGTATTTTCGGCACTTCTGGCAAGACTATGGGTGACCATACTTATATCGCGCAAGAAGGCAAAAAAGCTGACAACATTCGTGAGATTCTGAAAAACGTTACGTTACCTGATGGTTTCGCAATTGATCTTTACGCAATCGTTCCTGATGCGCGTGATATGACAATGGCTCCACAGGGAACCGCTTTGTTTGTTGGTACTCGTAAAGATAAGGTCTGGGTTGTATCAGATCGTGATAGAGACGGTGTAGCTGATGAAGTTAAAGATTTCGCACCATCTCTTACATTTGATGTGCCAAACGGTGTTCAGTTCACAAAGGATGGTTTTCTATACATCGCTGAACGTAACCACGTTCGTTTGTTCCCAGCAGCTGAGTTCTTTTTTGAAGGCCCAGATGTCGTAGCAGTTGATATCGTCGCTAAGGGTGATTTAATCCCTGAAGGTGAAGAAAGCTACAACCACACCGCGCGTGTGATCGACATCGGTCCGGATAATAAGGTCTACATTTCTCTCGGTCAGCCGTACAACGTTGCTCCAGAGGACAAGCTAGAGCTTTACACAGACACTGGTATTGGCGGTATTATCCGTATGGACCGTGATGGTTCAAACCGTGAAGTCTACACATATGGCGTTCGTAACTCTGTTGGACAAGATTTCCATCCAGTTACTGGCGAACTTTGGTGGACTGACAATCAGGTTGATGGAATGGGCGATGATATCCCACCAGGTGAGCTAAACCGTCAAACTGCAGCTGGCCAGCATTTTGGTCATCCATGGTTCGGAGGCGGTACCGTTAGAACTAACGAGTACGCAGGTCAAACTCCTCCAGAGGGAATCGTACATCCAGCAGTTGAAACAACCGCTCACTGTGCTGATTTGGGCATGGCATTCTACTCAGGCGACCAGTTCCCTGCTAAGTACAAGAACGCTATCTTCCACGCTCAGCACGGTTCTTGGAATCGTACAACACCTTGTGGTTCTAGAGTGATGGTAACTTTCATCGATGATGAAGGTAACGCCACCATGGAGCCATTTGCTGAAGGTTGGTTGAATGCAAACCAAGAGTACGACGGTCGACCAATGTCTATCGCTATGATGAAAGACGGCTCGATGCTCGTATCAGATGATTACGCAGGTGCGATCTACAAGATCACATACGTCGGTAATTAAGAAGAGTAGTAAGAGAAACCCCCGGTCTTGTGCCGGGGTTTTTTTTGTTTGGAGTGAACAGTGAAAATTGTTGCGATTTTTTGTTTAGGGTTTATTCTTTCCAGCCAAAGCTTAGCGGCGGACATAGAAAACGGTAAGAAGTTATCGTCTCAATGCTCAGTTTGTCATGGTAAGAATGGAATTTCAAAATATCCTGAAGCGCCGAATTTAGCCGGAATGAGTTCATTATATTTTGAAAAGTCCATAGTCGACTACCAAAAAGGCGAAAGGCATGATCGTAGAATGAGTTTGATCGCTCAAAATTTAACGTTAGAACAGATTAAAGATTTAGCGGCTTGGTACGCATCGTTTGAGATAACCGTCAAGATGCCAGAGCTGTGAGCCGAGCACTAATTTTAATTCTGTTAATGTTCGTAACTTCCGCTTCCAGTGCCAACAAGGGCTTCGTTAGCGTAGAGCAATTTCTCAGCGAGTGTCAGGCAGAGCAAGAACCATGCATGGCGTTTGTTATGGGTGTCGTTGAAGGCGCTCGTCACCAAACTCGAGAACGACTGAAGGAGCAACCATACGCGTTCTTGGTTCATGGTAAACCAGTATGCCTTCCTGGCTCTTGGAGTAGTCAAAAATTAACAGAAGTAGTCATATCTGTTTTAAAAAATCAACCGCAAACTAGACCTTACTCAGCCGTTTCCGGCATCCTAATTGCGCTATCCAGTGAGTCAACGTGTGATTCAACCTAACTTAACTCAAGGGTTTTAAACCAAATTAAAAAGCCGAATATTGCAACAGAGTAACGGTTTAATATAAGGCCACACTATCGTTTCTCCTCTGCCGACAGCCAATCGGTGATAGGCTTATATCTGTTCATAGATTGATGCTTCGCGTCCTTGTCATTAATGGCTCATAAAAAACCATCTATTTTCATCTCATTTTTTATCTTGAGTATTTTTTTCCTAGATGTATCTCAAGCTGTTGATATTAAACGGTCACCATCTTTTGATTGTTCCGGAGACATTTCTATTAGCCAAAAGGTAATCTGTGATTCAGCGTATCTCTCATCGCTTGACTTTGAGTTATCAACCCACATAGATGGTCTTAGACAATTACTCACCCGCACGCAATACTTAGTAGAGGCGAGGACCTTCGTGGAGAAAAGGGTCGAATGCGGCGATGATGTAGGCTGTCTCACGCAAATCTATGAGTCTCGTTTATGGCGTGTCAGATCTCGCGTCAACGATCTAAATCCTGTGGAAGGATCATGGGTGAATGACGAACACGCAAGTATAAGCATTGTGAAGATAGCATCAAAATATCGATTAATAGGAACTAGTCCTGGTCCAATTGAAGCGTACTGCAATGATGAGGCAAGCAAAGTTATTTCGAGGTCAGTTCAATTCGACAAATGGGATATGAAAAAAAATGGTTTTAACTATGCGTGGAGTGATACCTGCGTGTGGATTGTTCGAATCCTTGACAACCAATTGAATATAAACATCACTCAGGAATGCATAGAAGAGGATGGTTTTTTCGCCGGAGACTTTCGAAAAGGAGAATCGAGTGATCTTGCTTACGTTTGTTTTGAGCAGTGAATCTTGTCATCAACTTTCTTATAATGCTTATCTGGATGTAAAAGGGCCGTAGATCCGAATATTTACAAAAAATTAAATACCTGAGAATCGTAGTTACGCATTAGTAGTTGACTAGCGCTTAGGTAAAGACTGGGGGTGGGTTGCAATGGAACGGGAACGATATTTAAACTATATCGCAGGAGAATGGATTGATGGTGAGGAATTAGCGGAAGATATCAATCCTTCTGACACAAGTGAAGTAATCGCAGAGTACGTCAGGGCTGATAGACAACAAACAAAACATGCTATTGAGGCAGCTTCGGGGGCTTCATCAGGATGGGCGGATTACGGAGTTCAAGCTCGATCAGACTTACTTGATAAAATCGGTAACGAACTACTACGCCAAAAAGACTCTATTGGTATGCTCTTATCCCGAGAAGAAGGAAAAACCCTTCCGGAAGGCATTGGTGAGGTTACTAGAGCAGCCCACATTTTTAAATTCTTCGCTGGAGAAGTTCTGCGACAAACAGGTGATTTATTGCCGTCCGTTCGTGGCGGTATCGATGTGGAAATAGTAAGAGACCCCATGGGCGTAGTTGGGATCATTTCGCCTTGGAATTTCCCAGCTGCTATTCCAGCCTGGAAGATTGCTCCAGCCTTAGCTTATGGAAATGCGGTCGTATTCAAGCCGGCGGATCTCGTGCCTGGCACAGCCCACGCTATTGCTAAAATCATCGTCGATGCTGGGATTCCTAGCGGTGTGTTTAATTTCGTCATGGGCAGAGGCAGTGTTGTTGGTGATGAAATTGTGACTAATCCTAAAGTAGATGCAATTACTTTTACAGGTTCAGTTACGACCGGCCAGAATGTTGCACAAAACGCGGTAGCACGAATGGCGAAGTTTCAACTAGAAATGGGCGGGAAAAATCCTTTAGTCGTATTAGATGACGCAGATTTGAATAATGCTGTTGAGTGCGCTGTAAACGGGGCTTACTTTTCAACAGGACAACGCTGCACGGCGTCATCCCGTCTCATTGTCACTGAAGGTATTTATAGCCAATTCGTTGACGCAGTTATTAAGCGTTTGGATGGCTTACAGGTAGGTAATGCAATAAATTCGGATACGAATATCGGTCCAGTCGTTGATAAGAATCAGCTTAATCAAGACCTCTATTTTATCGAAGAAGCCAAAAAAGAAGGAGCAAAACTAGCGTTCGGTGGTGATTTGCTAAAACGTGATACAGACGGTTTTTACCTCCAGCCCGCATTATTCACCGAAACCAATAACGATATGAGGATTAATAGAGAAGAAGTGTTCGGGCCCGTTGCGTCAGTTATTCGGGTAAAAGATTACGAAGAGGCACTAATTGTAGCTAACGATACCGCGTTCGGACTGTCCTCTGGCATCTGTACTACGTCTCTAAAACATGCGACACACTATAAACGAAACGCTCAAGCCGGAATGGTCATGGTCAACTTGCCCACGGCTGGAGTGGACTATCACGTTCCTTTTGGTGGACGGAAGGGGTCCAGCTATGGCTCCAGAGAGCAAGG
>CAJQIK010000040.1 GCA_905478365.1 uncultured Burkholderiales Genera incertae sedis bacterium | reverse complement strand
AAGCCAAAAGCTTTACTGCTAGGATTGGAGGAGTCAGATGAAAATTGCAATTTTGGGTTGTGGCGCCATGGGAAGCGTTTATGCCGCTTTATTGGGTGATGCAGGTCATGAAGTATGGGCGATCGATTCATGGCTAGATCACGTTGATGCAATAAAACAAGGTGGACTGCGGTTAGAAGGAGCATCAGGCTCTCGAGTGGTCAAAATACACGCAACAAACGACACAAGCGAAGTGGGAGTATGTGAACTAGTCATCATTGCAACTAAAGCAATGCATGTTGAAACTGCTGCTCGCTCTGCATTGCCATTACTGGATACTCACACAACAGTTCTATCCATTCAAAATGGATTGGGAGGGCCTCAAACAGCCGCGAAAATACTTGGGGCTGACAAGGTCGCAGTTGGTGTTGTTGGTGGTTTCGGTGCGTCTATCAAAGGGCCAGGATACGCGCACCATAATGGATGGGAACTTTTACGCTTAGGTGAATTGTCAGGTCCGATAACACATCGACTAAGAACGATTGCGTCTACGTGGGAGTCTGGCGGGTTTCGGGTTGAATGCTTCGACGACATCGACCAACTCGTATGGGAAAAGTTAATTTGCAACGTTTGCTTTTCTGGCACCTGCACAATAACAGGACTCACTATAGGCGAGGTGATGGAGGACTCAGACGCATGGGTCTGTGCTTCTCGCTGCGCCCAAGAAGCTTATAACGTCGCGATCGCAAAAAATATTAATGTGCGTATTAGTGATCCTATCGATTACGTTCGAAATTTCGGGTCTAAAATACCAAACGCTAAACCATCAATGTTACTAGACGCACTCGCTGGAAGAATGTCTGAAATTGATGCAATTAATGGCGCGATACCAATTGCCGGGAAAGAAGTAAATGTTCAGACTCCGTTTAATTCCGCAATTAGCGCATTAGTAAGGAGCAAAGAAAAGCAATTGGGTGTTCGTTAAATCTCACCCAAAAAAATCAATACAGGAGATGGAGATGGAAAAGTTCAAGATGTATATCGACGGGGAGTTTGTAGAAGCTGCATCGGGTGAATGGTTTGACAGTTTTGACCCATTCACAGGCGAAGTTTGGTCGCAAGTTGCTGCCGGCGGAACAACCGACGTCAATCGTGCGGTTGAAGCTGCGCACCGAGCATTCACTGAAGGTTCATGGTCAGAAATGACGGCAAGTCAACGCGGTATTCTTGTGCATAAACTTGGGGACCTGATCGCGCGGGATGCCAAAAAACTCGCAGAGATGGAAGTACAAGATAACGGCAAACTCATTGCCGAAATGCAAGGTCAAGTCAATTATGTGCCTCAATGGTATTACTACTTTGGCGGCCTTGCCGATAAAATCGAGGGCGCGGTGATTCCACTCGATAAAAAGGGGTATTTTAATTTCACACGCCATGAACCACTCGGTGTGGTTGCAGCGATTACAGCTTGGAATTCACCACTTTTACTATTGGCCTGGAAATTAGCTCCAGCCCTCGCTGCAGGTTGTACCGTTGTTATAAAGCCCTCAGAGTTTACTTCAGCATCCACCTTAGAATTTGTAAAGCTGATTAAAGAAGCAGGTTTTCCTAATGGCGTTGTTAATGTAGTCACGGGTTTCGGCAAAGACGTTGGGGAGCCGCTCACAACCCATCCACTCGTTCGTAAAATTGCATTTACGGGCTCTGATGCAACAGGAAGAGCAATTAATGAAGTGGCCGCCAAATCATTTAAACGTGTCACCTTAGAGCTGGGAGGGAAATCTCCTAACATTGTTTTTGATGACGCCGATATAGAGGATGCTGTCAACGGCGCAGTATCGGGCATCTTTGCAGCGACTGGACAAACTTGCATTGCTGGATCCCGTCTACTCCTCCAAGAAAATATTCATGATCAATTTATGGAAAAACTCATCACGCTCGCAAAAACTGCTCGTATGGGCAACCCCATGAATACTGAGACTCAGGTTGGACCCATCACTACAAAACCACAGTACGAGAAGGTGCTGGGCTACATTGATGTGGCAAAAACCGAAGGCGCCAAATTGGCCTTGGGCGGGACCCCTGCGAGTCGACCAGAATGTGGTGATGGCTGGTTTATTGAGCCAACGGTTTTTACAGGCGTAACGAATGATATGCGGATCGCTCAAGAGGAGGTTTTCGGTCCCGTACTCTCAGTAATCAAGTTTAAAGATGAGGAGGAGGCAATAAAAATCGCCAATGATATTCGGTTTGGTTTGGGTTCAGGCGTCTGGACCAGTGATATCGGACGAGCCATTAGAATGTCTGAAAAAATTCAAGCCGGTACAGTTTGGGTTAATACGTATCGAGCAGTGAGTTATATGTCTCCATTTGGAGGATACAAAGATTCAGGCGTAGGTCGAGAAAGTGGTATTGAAGCGATATATCAGTACCTTCAAACCAAGAGTGTATGGATAAATACTGGTGCGAAAACTGGTAATCCATTCGTTCTCAAATAACCACACTATATAAGGGAGGTTCCAGATGAAAGGTATCGTTTTCCCCGGCAGTAAAAAACTCGAAATTCTAAATTTTCCTGATCCAACGCCAGGACCAGGAGAGGTCGTTTTGGAAATCAAAGCATCAGGTATGTGCGGCAGTGACCTTAAATTCTACCGAGCGGAAGGTGGCGCTTCGTCTCTGGGTCTTGGAGATCTTGATGGTCCAATCATAGCAGGCCATGAGCCATGTGGAATTGTCGTAGGAGTTGGTGAAGGAGTTCCTGAAAATGTTGCGAAAGAGGGAATGCGTGTAATGCAACATCACTACCGAGGTTGTGGGTCATGCGAACACTGCTCCACTGGTTGGGAACAGCTATGTGTTGACGGTGTAAAAGAAGTATTTGGAGCGACCGGACACGGAGCGCACGCCAAGTACATGAAATGTCCAGCGCGAACTCTCGTGGCGCTTCCCGAGGAATTATCATACAAAGCGGGAGCAGCCATATCATGCGGAACGGGAACAGCTTGGGGCGCGTTGCAACGACTTGAATTAATGGGCGATCAAACTATCGCTATTTTTGGTCAAGGTCCGGTTGGCTTATCTGCAACACTTCTCGCTTCTCAAATGGGCGCTCGAGTAATCGCTCTTGACACCGGAGAGGAACGTTTACAAAGAGCAAAAGAATTTGGCGCGGAAATATTAATTAACCCAACCAAGACGGAAGATGTCGTTCAAGCGATCCGGGATGTTACCCACGGTCACGGTGCTCACGCATCTCTAGACTGCTCGTCAGCGCCGATCGCACGCTCCCAAGCGGTACAATGCGTTCGGACGTGGGGAAGAGCATGTTTTGTTGGTGAGGGCGACATAGTGACACTAAATGTCAGTAACGATATGTTGAGACGCCAAGTAACGATCATCGGCTCATGGACTTTCTCGAAGGTGGGTCAGGCTAAATGTGCAGAGTACGTAGCAGATAAAGAAATCTCACTAGATGCGCTATTTACACATGAGTGGAAATTAGAACAAGCCAAAGAGGCTTACGAACTTTTTGATCTCCAAAACACAGGGAAAGGTGTCATTGATCCCTCATGAATAGGAATTTGTCATAAGACTGTCGAAAAAATATATTTATGTTTGAAGATTTCGACCTAAAAACGATTGAAGTTGGGCAAG
>CAJQIK010000039.1 GCA_905478365.1 uncultured Burkholderiales Genera incertae sedis bacterium | reverse complement strand
CAAAACATTACGAGTTTATCAAAGGTTTCGAATGAGCATATATTAGGGTATCTCGCATATTGCTTTGACTGCGGGAAAAAACCAAGAACTACTGCGAGATGCTTATCAGTGTTAAAGCGTTTTTATCAGTTTTTATTAAGAGAGGGAAAGTTAAGGGTTGATCCTAGCCTGAATGTTGAAGCCCCTAAGATAACAAGAGGTTTACCCTCCGTCTTGATTGAGGACGAGGTAACGCGTTTAATTGAATCACCAGATATTCGAAGCCCTATTGGTTTGAGAGATCGATCAATGCTTGAAACCCTCTATAGTAGTGGTCTTCGCGTATCTGAATTAGTGCCCTTAAAACTGAACCAAGTTAACCTTTCGGATGGGATGGTGAGAGTTTTAGGGAAGGGGGCAAAGGAGCGTGTACTGCCTTTAGGTGAGGAGGCGGTTGATTGGATACTCCGTTACCTAGCCGAAGGACGACCCGCGCTATTATCGGGACGATTGTCTGATGCTGTGTTCGTCACAAACCGAGGCTCCTCCATGTCGCGCCAAGCTTTTTGGAATTTAATCCAAAAATACGTTCTCGTTTCCGGTATCAAAAAGCAAGTCTCACCTCACACATTAAGGCATGCCTTTGCAACGCATTTGTTAAATCATGGGGCTGATCTCCGCTCAGTACAGCTTTTGTTGGGGCATTCGGATGTTTCGACGACACAGATTTATACCCATGTTGCTCGTGAAAGACTTAAAAACTTGCATCAACAACATCACCCCAGAGGCTAGACCGTGCTACTCGTAATTTATATATTTTGTTTAGTTTTTTTGAGCTACTTGGCAGGGTCGATTTCTTTTGCGGTGATTGTCAGTAAGTTGATGTTGTTACCTAGCCCTTATAGTTATGGATCTGAGAACCCAGGTGCAACAAATGTTCTCAGGACGGGAAACAAATTAGCGGCTTTTTTTACTTTATTAGGGGATATGGCGAAAGGCTTTCTAGCTGTTAAGTTCTTACCCGTATGTATCCTTTCAGACGCAGCTTTATTAGTCCATGCGCCGGTAGCGACCGGATTAGCGCTAATTGGCGTGCTGTTGGGACATGTGTTTCCTATTTTTCATTCTTTTAAAGGAGGGAAGGGTGTGGCGACTGCAGCTGGAGGATTGTTAGCCTTAAACCTGGCGGTCGGCTTTTCCGTACTCTCAACTTGGTTGATCGTATCGTTTGTATTTCGTTATTCATCTTTAGCCGCGATCTGTGCATCTTTAGTAGCACCATTTTTTGTATTTTGGCTTACCCAACAACTCGAGTTGACCTATCTGGTTTCAGTTGCGAGTGTTATTTTGTTGTTGAGACATAAAGGAAATATCGTTAACTTACTTAATGGGACTGAGTCAAAAATTGGAAGCAAAGGTAATTAAGCCAAATGTAGCCCTTTAAATTAGGCGCTTAGCGGCCATCTCGGTTTGATATCAAAGGGTTTTGCCCCGTAAACGCCCTCGTTAGTTTTTAGCCCACCAACCAGTGCCACCATTGCGCCGTTATCCGTACAAAACTCGAGTGGTGGGTAGTGCACCTCAAAACCAGTTTTTTTTGCCTGCTGATTTACCTTCCGGCGCAATTCGGCGTTAGCGCCCACGCCCCCTGCAATTACCAGTGATTTGATATCCTCTTTAAAAAGAGCCCTGCAGCACTTTTCCGTTAGCACGTCTGTGACCGCATTTTGAAAGCTCGCTGCGATATCTGCTTTCAGCGTTTTTGAGGCAGTTACTTTTTTACTGCCTATTTTGTGGACTAGATTGGCGACCGCAGTTTTTAGACCGCTGAAACTGAAGTCTAAATCACCACTGTGAATCATGGGTTTGGGTAGGGGATATTTTGAAGCGTCACCATCTCGAGCGAGTTCTGATAACAGTGCTCCACCTGGGTACGGTAAGCCTAAAATTTTAGCAGTTTTATCGAAGGCCTCACCGGCTGCATCGTCGCGTGTATCTCCTAACAAGTGATATCGTCCTATGCCTTCGACCCGGACGAGTTGAGTGTGTCCTCCCGAAACCAGCAGAGCAACAAATGGAAATTTTATATTCGGATTGCTTAGCAGCGGAGACAGTAAGTGAGCTTCAAGATGGTGAACGCTAATGACGGGTTTTTTCAGCGAATAACCTAGAGCGTTGGCTACTGTTGTGCCAACTAGTAAAGCTCCAGAAAGCCCCGGTCCTTTTGTATAGGCTATTGAATCTATTGAATTTATGTTTATGTCGTTCTCATCGATGAGTTCCTTTATCAATCGGAGCAGTTTTTTGATATGGTCTCTCGAGGCAAGCTCTGGCACGACGCCCCCGTATTGCGCATGTAGTTTAATTTGAGAATATAATTTATGGCCTTTTAGCCCCTCTATCGTGTCATACAAGGCAACACCGGTCTCATCACAGGAGGTCTCAATTCCTAAGACCAGTTTCGATTTCATTGTCAATGGATTGTCCTAATTCTCGGTAATTTGCATATTAGGGGGAAATTTTGTTAAAATCTCGCCCTTTCGCGTTAAACCACGCGTAACTATACAGACTTAAAAAATATTTATGCCAATTGTACGACTCAAAGAGAACGAGCCATTTGAAGTGGCTATGAGGCGGTTCAAAAGAACCGTTGAGAAGACAGGTTTGTTAACAGAGCTGCGGGCTCGTGAATTCTATGAAAAGCCGACGTCCGAGCGTAAGCGGAAACATGCGGCTGCCGTAAAGCGGCATCACAAGCGGATACGTAGTCAAATGTTGCCTCAAAAAATGTACTGATCTTTTAGAATCATTGATGTACTGCTGAAACGGTGTTTCGCGATGCGAACACCGTTTTTTATTTATTAGTACCGTTTGATTATCTGACTTCGTTTTAATAAGCTTAGGTCCAGATGATCGAATTAAAGGAGGGAGTCGGATGGGGTTAAAATCTCAAATTGAGCAGGATATGCGTAGCGCGATGAAAGCTCGAAGTGAAGTCCAGTTATCCACTTTGCGGTTGCTTCTGGCTGCTTTGAAACAACAAGAGATCGATAGCCAGCTTAATTTGTCCGAAACAGATGTGCTCTCAATAATCGAAAAAATGATCAAACAACGTAGAGAGTCTATACGCATATTTCTAGAGGCCGACAGGAAGGAGCTTGCTGATAAGGAGCAGGCAGAGCTCGATATTTTAATTACGTATATGCCCGAGCAACTGACGGAGATCGAGATTCGGGAAGCTGTTCAAAAAGCTATTGACACAACGAGCGCTCAAGGACCAAGGGATATGGGTAAAGTCATGAGTTTGTTAAAGAGTGAGTTATCGGGTAAGGCAGACTTTTCCTCAATTTCAGGGATTGTAAAGGAAGCGCTCTCGTAGATGAACAGTGAGCACGCGGATTGTCTTGAGTGATATCGTTTAAATTTTTAAGCGTTGTAATTGATGGCTTAGTGCGGAGTTCAATCAAAACCGACAAAACTGATAATTACGTGTTAATTTGGGGCTAATGATCCCACAAACTTTTATTGACGAACTTCTAAATCGCGTTGATATTGTCGACGTCATAGAGAAATTTGTGCCCCTGAAGCGGAGCGGGGCTAACCTATCCGCGTGTTGTCCTTTTCACGAAGAAAAAACACCCTCCTTTACAGTTAGTCAGCAAAAACAGTTTTATCATTGTTTTGGATGTGGCGCACATGGCACGGCGATCTCTTTTTTGATGGAGTATCAAAGCCTGGGATTCATTGACGCAATCGAAAATCTCGCCGCACGGGCCGGTGTTGAGGTACCGCGAGATCAACGCAATGACAGAGCTGACCAGCAGAGGGATTCTAAAGACTACTTTTTGACAAATAGTCGAGCAGCTAGCCACTACAAGCGTCAACTCAAAGAAGCGCCTAATGCTATTGATTACCTTAAAAGCAGAGGTATTGATGGAAATATCGCGGCCAAATTTTTAGTCGGTTATGCATCCGATGATTGGCAGGGATTAAATCAGGAGTTTAATGATTATGATGACTCGCAACACCTGTTGGATGTTGGTCTGATCAATGATAAAGATGGCCGACGTTACGATCGATTTCGCGGAAGAATTATTTTTCCGATTAGAGATTTTCGAGGGCGAGTTATTGCGTTTGGCGGACGTATAATTGAAAAAGGCGAGCCGAAATATCTCAATTCTCCTGAAACACCGCTATTTCACAAAGGTAAAGAGGTTTATGGGTTTTGGGAGTCCCGACATGCCATCCGACAAGAGGGGCGAATATTAGTTGTCGAGGGGTATATGGATGTTGTTGCTCTCCACCAAAAAGGGATAACTTATGCCGTCGCGACTTTAGGTACTGCTGTCACAGAATTTCAGGTGAGTCGCTTGCTTAAGCAGTGCTCTGATTTGATATTTTGTTTTGATGGTGACTCGGCGGGACGCAAGGCTGCATTTAGAGCTTTGGAAAGCAGTCTGAGTCAAATCGAAGATGGAAGAAAAGTATCGTTCTTATATTTGCCAGATGGTGACGATCCAGATAGTTTTATTAGGGCGCATGGTCGTGAAGTTTTTGAGGAAAAAATTGTAAATGCGACACCAATGTCTGATGTGTTAATTACTGAATTAACTCGGCAATCAGGGGATTTGGAGTCTGTAGAGGGTAAGTCAAAGTTGGCGTCGCTCTTCAAGCCACTCGTTGCGAGAGTTAAAGCGCCTATGATGAAAAAGTTAATGACTGAGCGTGTATCAAGATTGACGGGTCTGTCGATTCATGATTTAGGTATTGATGAGAGCTTAGGAGCGCATAAGCCGGTTCGTAGAAGTCTTGAGAATAGAAGTGCCTCAATTCTCTCCTCATCACGTGTATCCTCAGCTCCGTCCGTACTGCAGCATCTGATCGAAATGCTTGTTACTTTTCCTGAAGTGATGCGAGATGAAGATAGCGAACAGTTAAAGGTGTTGCGTCCCAACCTCCAAAAGCACTTCTCTTCCGTGCAATTTGATGCATTGGCAGAAATACTCAATCTGGTCGGACAGCAATTGAATCAAGCCGAGATCATAGATTACGTTCGAAATACGGGTCTTGAGGCTTTAGTTGCGCGGGCTGTAAAGTTAGCGAACATACGTTATCAAAGGGGTAAGGTAGAGGTAGAGAGTGTAAGATCTGAATATGCACAGGCCTGGGAACAATTACATCGCCTTTCCCGATTGAACTTACAAAAGGAACTTTTATCGAAAACTTCGGTTTCTAGTATGTCGGAAGAAGACAAAGCTCGATATCGGAGCCTTACACAGCGATTAACGGAACCGAAAGCAGACTGAGACTACAAAAACGCGATATAATCCACGGTTGTTTAATACGTGTTCTCAAGACATGCGCGCGTTAGAACTTCCCACGAATGTTACTTAGAGGCTAGACTTTATGGCGAGCGGCTCCCTGTCAAAAAAAAGAGGCAGAAAGAAAAAAGATAAACAAGCAGCAGGGCAGCAACCAATAGACCCTGAAATTCGGCGCACGCGACTGAAGGGCCTAATCGTCCAAGGTAAGGAACGAGGGTTTCTGACGTACGCTGAAATTAATGATCATCTACCGGACGACATGCTGCAATCGGATCAACTCGAAACGATCGTGAGTATGATCAATGATATGGGCATTCGAGTGTATGACGAGGCGCCCGACAGTGAAGCGCTTCTACTGAACGAAAATGCGCCGCCAGTCGCGGATGAGGCTGCGGTGGAGGAGGCGGAACAGGCGCTATCCACAGTTGATTCTGAATTTGGACGAACTACGGATCCTGTGCGTATGTACATGCGTGAGATGGGGACCGTGGAGCTTTTGACACGTGAGGGTGAAATAGAGATTGCAAAACGAATCGAGGAAGGACTGAAACACATGGTCCAAGCCATCTCAGCGTGTCCAATGACCATTACGGAATTAATAGAGCTTGCGGAAAAGATCGAGAATAACGAGATTAAAGTAGATGATGTCATTGATGGGCTGATCGACCCTAATGCCGTTGACGAGGAAGAGCAGGAAACAACGAACGCGTCGTCTTCAAATTTCGATGAAGATGATGAAGACGACGAAGAGGCGCGAGCTGCTTTGCAGGCGGCAAATTTAGAGACGCTGCGTGTTGAATCTTTAGAACGTCTGGCCCGCATCAAAGGCCTATATACCAAGATGATGCGTGCCCTCGCACGTGGTGGTACTGCGTCGCCGGCATATATTAAACATCAAACAGCTATCTCAGAAGAGCTTCTTTATATTAGGTTTGCCGCAAAACATATTGAAAGTATGTGTGATTCTGTCCGGGGGGTCGTGGGGGAAGTACGCAGGCATGAACGTAATGTGATGGATTTGGCCGTAGATAAAGCAGGTATGCCAAAAACCCGGTTCATTAAAACATTCAAAGGATGTGAGGTTGATCCCGAGTGGGTGGAGCGAGAGGTTGAGGTGCGTAAGCCTTACGTTGAAACATTGCTCCGATTAGCTCCTGATATTTTGGAATGCCAAAGAAATCTCGCAAATATACAGGTTTATATTGGGATTTCTCTTTTAGAGCTGAAAGAAATTAATAAGAAAATGTCTATGGGGGAGGCTAAGGCGCGGCGTGCTAAACGTGAGATGACCGAGGCTAATTTAAGGTTGGTTATCTCGATTGCTAAGAAATATACTAACCGTGGGCTTCAGTTTCTTGATCTAATTCAAGAGGGAAATATTGGACTGATGAAAGCCGTGGACAAGTTTGAGTATCGACGCGGATACAAGTTTTCTACCTATGCAACTTGGTGGATTCGCCAGGCGATTACGCGCTCTATCGCGGATCAGGCTCGCACTATCCGCATTCCCGTTCATATGATAGAAACCATAAATAAAATGAATAGAATTTCAAGGCAGATTCTCCAAGAGACAGGTCTAGAGCCGGATCCGGCTACTCTTGCGGAAAAAATGGAAATGCCAGAAGATAAAATTCGAAAAATTCTAAAGATATCTAAGGAACCAATTTCCATGGAAACTCCTATAGGCGATGACGAAGATTCGCATTTAGGTGATTTCATCGAAGACACCGGCACAATGGCGCCAGTAGACGCTGCGGTTTATACGAGTCTTCAGGATGCTACATCCGAAGTGCTTGATACACTGACTTCGCGAGAAGCTAAAGTATTACGTATGCGCTTTGGCATTGAAATGTCTACTGATCACACTCTTGAGGATGTCGGAAAGCAGTTTGACGTGACTCGTGAGAGAATTAGACAGATCGAGGCGAAGGCATTGCGTAAACTTCGTCATCCGTCCCGCTCTGAGCGATTAAAAAGTTTTATTGATAGTGATGGCGGTGGATCATAAAACTTTTAATTTTTTGCAACGTTAAATGGGCCTGTAGCTCAGCTGGTTAGAGCAGAGGACTCATAATCCTTTGGTCCTAGGTTCAAGTCCTAGCAGGCCCACCATTAAATAAAAAAATGCCTATTTCTAATAGGCATTTTTTTATTATTTACACTCTGGGTTATTTGATTTTATTTGTGATACAAAAGACCGTCGTCACATAACGCTGCCTACTAAAAGTGGTCGCAATTCCTCATTTAACGCTAATTGTTTTTTAAAGTAAATCGCATATTGTGTTTTACCTTGGATAAGGTATATTATAGAAGCGTGTGGGCCCGCGGCTCTTTCGGTGAGAGTGCAGAAAATTATCAATTTGCTTGGTCCCAGTTGATAACTTCTAGCGGGTCCACACGCCTTTAGAATCCGTGTTTACTGTTACTTTGTCAAGATGGTTTGCGCGTTTTTGGTGCAAAGCACTAATTTAGTGCATATAAAAGACACAGTTTTTTATTTTAAATTGATGTGGCAGATGATCTTAACGCTGAATTTTAGCGACCAGCTTCTCGCTCCTGTAGCCGATTACATTCCTAATCAATAGGCGTTTCGTCTTCGATAAGCTTTCTCAAGATGTAAAAAGTGGCTTCAGCCAAGAGGCTGACAATATTTTTAATTGTACTAACTAATTTTTTCTCACCTTTTGGGTAGCGTGCATTATATTTAAGCCAATCTTGCTATTATCCGCAACAAGATCTTAGTTAACTTGTCCCTAGCTTGGGGACTTTTGCATAGGCGGTCAGAAAACAATG
>CAJQIK010000038.1 GCA_905478365.1 uncultured Burkholderiales Genera incertae sedis bacterium | reverse complement strand
CGCCGTCGGTATTGTGTCTCCCATTAAAGGAACGGTTGTTTCGATAGAGGTTGTCAAGGACGAAAAGGTTGGTGATGGTCAGCCTATTATTGTTATTGAAGCAATGAAGATGGAGCATGTGGTTACGGCTGATTTTGATGGAATTATTCGGGCCGTAACCGTGTCGGCTGGTGATGTTGTATCAGACGGGGATCTCATATTGCGCATTGAGCGTTTGAATGGCTCCAGTTCTAGGATGATTACGCCGAACAAGGTTGACCCTGATTTAATTCGCCCAGATTTGCAAGAAAATATTGATCGGCATGCATTTACCCTGGATGAGTATCGACCAGAGGCGGTTTCCAAGCGGCGATCTTTTGGGTATCGAATGATTCGCGAGAGTATTGCTCAACTTGTCGACGAGGGAACATTCAAGGAATATTGGCCGTTGATCGTGGCGAGGCAGCACACTCGATTTGACATCGATACACTGAGAAAAAATACGCCTGCTGATGGCCTTATTGCCGGCATTGGATCGATTAACGGAAATTTATTTAAAGCTGATAGCCGTGCCATGGTCATTGCTTATGACTATACCGTTCTTGCGGGTACTCAAGGCGCACGTAATCATGCGAAACAAGATCGCATGTTCAGTCTCGCAAAACGCCTCAAGTTGCCCGTCGTTTTATTTGGCGAAGGCGGTGGTGGAAGACCAGGGGAGGACCCCGGTGGGATTGAAGTTGGAATCGACACCGATACTTTCACCCAATACGCCCAGTTAAGTGGGTTGGTGCCTCTAGTGGCTATAGTTAATGGTCGTTGTTTTGCGGGGAATACGGCATTAGTGGCTTCAAGCGATGTAATCATCGCGACTGAGGGGGCGACATTAGGGATGGGAGGGCCAGCAATGATAGAGGGAGGTGGTTTAGGCGTGTACACCCCCGAGGAAGTTGGGCCCATGTCTTTTCAGGTTCCCAACGGTGTTGTCGATATCTTGGTGAAAGACGAGTCGGCCGCCGTTGAAACGGCTAAAAAGTACCTCTCTTACTTTCAAGGGACCATTGACGGCTGGGAGGTATCAGATCAAAAGCCGCTTCGGCATGAGGTACCGGAGAATCGCTTGCGTTTATATGATATGCGAGAGATTATCACCACGCTCGCTGACGTAGATTCTTTTTTAGAGATTAGGGAGAGGTTTGGTGTCGGTTTGATTACCGGGTTTATTAGAGTCGAAGGTCGACCTCTAGGTGTTGTTGCTAATAATCCTCATCATCTTGCTGGAGCAATTGATTCAGCCGGAGCTGACAAGGGCGCGCGGTTTGTTCAGCTGTGCGACGCTTTTGACATACCAATACTTAGTTTGATGGACTGTCCGGGGATAATGGTTGGCCCTGATGTGGAGCGAACCGCGCTTGTCCGGCATGCGCTTAGAATGTTTAACGTTGGTGCGAATATTTCGACTCCTATGTTTGGCGTGGTTGTCCGGAAGGCTTATGGGCTTGGGGTCCAAGCAATGTGCGGCGCGAGCTCCGGGGTGCCGAATTTTACGGTTGCTTGGCCGACGGCGGAGTTCGCGGCGATGAATATCGAGGGATCTGTGAAATTGGCGTTTCGTAAAGAACTGATGGAAATCGTGGACTCAGATGAGCGACGAGCTTATTTCGATCAAAGGGTGGAAAAAGCTTATGACGATGCTAAGGCTGTGAACGCAGCAAGTAGTGGCGGTGTTGATGAGATTATTGACCCGGCAGACACGCGAGCTTGGATCATAAGTGGTTTGAATGCGTTGCCTCCACTTAAAAAGCGAGAGGGCAAGAAGCACCCGTATATTGATCCGTGGTGATTTTGTTAGCCCGCCTGGGCTTTGAATACAGAATTCGAAGTGTTATGATCTCGATCTTAGTTTTTTTCCGCCAAGCGTTAAACATATCGGATCGTACATGAACAAACTAAAGCCGCAGCCCACGTTGGTCGACCAAGTTTACGAAGCGATCTTGTCTGATATTACCGAAGGTAAGTTTGATAATCTGAGAAGATTGAAGCAGGAAGAAATTGCGGAGTCTTTAGGCGTATCGCGTCAACCCGTCCAACAAGCTTTGTTATTACTGCGTAGCGATGGCTTAGTTAGGGACGCATCGGGGCGAGGTTTGATAGTTGCACCGTTAGAATTAGATTTTGTTAGAGATTTATACGAGGTGCGTGCTGCGATTGATAAGCTAGCGACCGCCAAAGCGGCTGAGAGAGGTTCTAAATCCGCGTCCGAGGAAGGGCCAGAGTACTTGGAGGCCGGTCAACGAGCGCTAAAAAGCGGTTCAATCGCGGAATTAATTGCCGCTGATGTTGATTTCCATTTTTTTATTTATGGACTTGCAGAGAATCCACTGATCGCGGAAACCAGTCGGTCGCATTGGAATTTTTTAAGGCGTGTCATGGGCCAAGTCCTTCTTAAAGGAGAGCCACCGGTCGATATCTGGGATCAACATGCCGGAATACTCGAGGCAGTAATTGAGGGAGACGTCAATAAGGCGGAGGGACTTGCTGGTGAGCATATTACTCAAGCTCTGATCGCCTTAGAGGAGAGATTAAAAAGTTAGTTTGAGATTTACTGTGCTTAGTAGGAAATGATTGATGAATATTTCAGATTATAAAACCCTGTTTGATACGTTATGCGATACGGTGAAGCGCTATCCTGATCGAGCTGCTTATTGCGTACCGCCCATGGCTGGAAGAAGTTATCACCCAGAGGGATGGGAGATAACCTGGCAACAAGTAATGGCGGGAGTTGACGCTAAGAGATCTGTGTATCAAAAGGCCGGTGTAGGACATGGCCACCGAGTTGCAATTTTATTCGAGCAAAGACCAGAATTTTTCTTTCATTATTACGCGTTAAATTCCTTAGGAGCAGGAATTGTTCCAATTAATCCTGATTATCTTGTCGACGAGATAAAGTACGTTATCGAGCACTCGGAAGCTAGCTTAGCGGTTTGCGTCGACTCACGAATGGGCGACATGTTAAATATTTCAGATGAAATCGAAGCTGAAATTAAAGTCGTTTCATTTGATTCGTTTCCTGATGAGCTACCAGTGTTACCTAAAGCGCCACGTCAAGATGCTCCAAATGCTGCAACTGAAGCAGCCTTGCTTTATACCTCGGGTACGACAGGGAAGCCGAAAGGCTGCGTATTGACGAATGAATATTTCCATACGTTTGGAGCAAGCTATCTTTTTGCGGGCGGTCGACTGGACTTTAGAGATACTGGTGAACGTTTATATAATCCATTACCGTTACACCACGCGAACTGTCTATCTATTTCGGTGCCTGCGATGCTAATGAGTGGTGGATGCGTAATCTTTCCGGATCGGTTTCATGCGAGCACTTGGTGGAAGGATCTGGTTGCAACAAAAGCAACAGCTGCTCAGTTTCAAGGGATTATTCCAAATATATTGTTGAAACTTCCGGCTCAACCGGAGGAGCGTCAGCATCAAGTTCGATTTGCACTTTGCGCTGGTATTGAGCCTAGTCATCACGAAGCTTTTGAAGAGCGTTTCGGTTTTCCGGTAGTCGAGATGTGGGCTATGTCGGAAACGGGGCGGATTATTACGGATAACTTCGAGCCTCGTAAAATCCATACGCGATCTTTTGGGCGTGAAAGTCAATGGGTGGAGGCGCGAGTATTCGATGGCCATGATAAGGAGGTTCCACCCAACCATCCTGGAGAGCTTGTTATACGGAGTAATGCGAACGAGCCGCGCCAAGGTTTTTTTTCAGGGTACCTAAAAAATGAAGAGGCGACAGAGGAGGCTTGGAAAAGTGGATGGTTTCATACCGGAGATGCTGTCATTCAAGATGATGAAGGATTCTTTTATTTTCTAGATCGTAAGAAAAATATTATTCGTCGTTCAGGTGAGAATATTGCGGCTGCTGAAGTTGAGGCGTGTTTGACTGCTCATGATCGAGTGAAGCAAGTGGCTGTTATCGCTGCTCCTGACGAAGTTAGAGAGGAAGAAATCATGGCTTGTGTGGTAGCGAAGTCTCCTGAGGATATAGTAGATCAAGCAGGCCAGACACAGTTAGCAAATGATTTGTTTGATTGGTGTTATGAGCGTATCGCTTATTTTAAAGCGCCGGGTTGGGTGTTATTTTTAGATAGTCTTCCGTTGGGTACTTCAGCTAAGGTGCAAAAGATTCATATTTTTCCTGAGGGTACTGACCCGCGAGAGCAAGATGGTGCGATCGATTTAAGAGCGCGCAAAAAGCAAAAGATTCGTTCAGCATGAATCCAACATAAACATCGGGAATAAAAATGTCATTAATGCCATTAAATGAAAATATGAGCGCTGGTGTGATTGCGCGTTTTCTTAAATCTCAAGGCGTTGATCGAATTTTCGCATTATGCGGTGGTCACATTATGCCCATATGGATGCGTGTTGATGCAGAGGGAATTCAGATTGTTGATGTGCGGGATGAGCGCGCAGCCGTTTATATGGCGCATGCACACAGTGAATTAACGGGTAAGTTAGGCGTTGCGTTAGTTACGGCTGGGCCTGGTGTTACCAATGCCATGACCGGCATCGCTAATGCACACGTAGCACGCGCATCGATACTCGTGCTGTCCGGATTGCCTCCTAGGCAACAAGAAAATCGTGGTGCACTTCAGGATATTGTGCATACGGATTTAGTGCAATCAATCACCCGTTACGCGCGGACCGTTCGTCAATCTAGTTTGGTATTGCAAGAGCTAGACGAAGCGGTTTCACGTGCTCGGGGTGTAGGAGGTGAACCTGGCCCCGTCTATCTTGATTTTCCGACGGATGTTCTTAGAGATGAAGTGCCGAAAGTTATTCAAATGGAGGAGCATTTTCGACCAAAGGTTCTGCGCCCAATACTTCCTCATATGGATGATGTGACGGCAGCGATTGAAGTTCTATTGAGCGCTAAAAAGCCCTTAGTTATCAGCGGTAGGGGCGCACGTGGAGCGCATAAGGAGTTATGTGAATTCTTAGATAAGCTTGGCGGCGCATATCTTGATACGGGAGAAAGCAAAGGGCTCGTGCCGGACAGTCACCCTGCTGTTGTGGCGGCGATGCGTGGAAAAGTTATGGGCGATGCAGATGTCATCGTGACAGTGGGCCGTCGTTTGGATTTTCAACTCGCCTATGGGTCTCCATCTGTTTTTGGTTCTGCAAAATTTGTCCGTATTGGAGATATACCAACTGAAGTCCGAGACAATAGACGTGGTGATATAGAGATCAATGCAAATCCAGCTAAGACGTTGGAGGCGATTAACGGTTTGATTGGAGATCGAAAGTCCAGTGCTGATAGAGAATGGATCAAGGCTCTACGCGAGAAGCATGAGGAACGTGCACAGCGTTTAAGTGAGTCGATGGCTACTGCTCCCTCTGATGCCGAGGGCCGTATTCACCCTAACCGAGTCCTTGCTGAACTCCAGAAGCATATAGGAGAAGATGGAGTTGTTGTGGCCGATGGCGGTGACTTTCTTGCCTTCGCGCGAGTTGGTTTGAACGCGAAAAATTATCTAGACCCAGGTTCCTTAGGATGTATTGGGATTGGAACTTCATTTGGTATCGCAGCGAGTCTGGCGTGTCCGAACAAAGATGTTTTTGTCGCGACTGGTGATGGTGCTTTTGGGTTTAATGCCATGGAAATTGATACGGCGGTACGACATAGCGCCCCTGTCCTTATTGTCGTTGCTAATAACGGAGCGTGGCAAATCGAGGTACATGATCAAGCAGATACGCACGGCAAAGTCGTGGGTACTAAACTCCAGGTATCAGATTATGCACAAATGGCTAAGTCGTTTGGTATGTACTCAGAACGAATATCGAGTGTAGACGACTTGCCCGGCGCCTTTGATCGTGCCATGAAAAATAGGCCAGCGCTTTTAGATGTTTTGGTAACTCCTGATGCCAAGTCTTCCGATGCGAAAACCGGCTTAGCTTGGGTGCCTGATTTACAGGCTCTCGCCGCATGGGATGATGCGGAGAAAGCCTGGCGCCAGAACTAGTCTCTCAGATATTTCTTCAATGCTTCCCCGTCACCTATATGTTTCCCATTGATAAAAATTTGTGGAACGGTTCCCGCCCCGGTTATTGCGCCGACAACTCTACTGCGCGCTTGGTGGGTTAGTGGCAGCTCAACATAATCGAGGCCTGCTTTGGTCAGATCCTCTTTCGCTTGAGAGCAAAAAGAGCAACCTTCCCTCGTGAGAATGGCTATTTGATCTGGCTTTTGAGCTTGCGGATTTAGGTAGTTAAGCATTGTGTCCGCATCGGATACTTCAAATGGATCTCCTGGAACATTAGGTTCGATGAATGTTTTTTCGACTACACCACTCCTTACTAGCATCGAGTATCTCCAAGAGCGTTTCCCAAACCCAAGATCAGTCTTGTCCACAAGCATACCGAGTTTTTCAGAGAATTCGCCGTTTCCATCCGGTAAAAGAAGTATGTTTTCAGACTCTTGATCTTTTGCCCACTCATTCATGACAAACGCGTCGTTAACGGAGAGGCAGACAATTTCATCTACGCCGTTTTGAAAAAACGCTGGTGCTAGTTCGTTGTATCGCGGTAGATGAGTCGAAGAGCAGGTTGGCGTGAAGGCTCCAGGAAGTGAAAACGCGACGACTGTTCTATTGTTGAAGATCTCATGGCTGTTGATGGTTTTCCAATCGTCGTTTTCTCGAGTTTTAAAGCTGACTGCAGGGATCTTTTGTCCCTCAAAGTTTTTAAGTTGCATGTTGTAGTCCTGTTCTGTTGATTGCTGATTAAACTCGAAGCGTATTATGCCGATCTATAAAAGATCGATCTAATTAATTAATAAATATATATATATCGATAAAATCGATATATAGGGATAGACGGGACATCCCTCTGTTCTTCCGCATAACGGTCACTATTTATTCTTCTGTTTAGTTGATTTTTGTCGCGATCAGAGAGATTTCAATTGCCCGTCTTGGGGTGAGTCGAGTCTGAGTTTAGCGTAAGACCCTGGCGCGTCTTCAAACGGATTTGTGCGATTATTTCTAATTTTTCTGGCATTTACGGTTCGGCTTCCTTGAGAGGAGATCCAAACCGACCAATCACTCCACCAAGATCCGTCAAACCTGTCCGCATTTTGAAGCCAACTCTCCGCCTCGTGAGTTAGTTCGTCATTCGCCCAAAAGCAGTATTTATTTGCCACAGGAGGATTGACGATCCCAGCAATATGCCCGGATCCACCAAGGACGAATCTCACTTTACCGCCAAAAAGTTTAGCGCCAGCAAAAGTGGATTTCCAGGGAGCTATGTGATCATCTTTTGCAGAAATAAAATAACATGGCGTAGTGACGGTAGAAAGGTCGATGGATCTGCCTGCGATGGTCAAGCCCTTGGGCTCGCGAAGTTTATTGTGAATGTACATATTTCGCAAATAGTAAGAGTGCATTTTTGCAGGCATCCGAGTGGCATCAGAATTCCAAAACAGTAAATCAAAAGGCACAGGGTCTTTTCCTAACAAGTAATTATTAACGACAAATGACCAAATTAAATCATTCGATCGCAGCATATTAAATGTAGAGGCCATTTCCGAGGCTTCTAAGTATCCCTTAGAAGCCATACGTTTTTCTAACGCGTCAACACCCTCGGGGTCCACAAAAACCCCTAGCTCCCCAGGTTCGTTAAAGTCAATCATCGAGGTGAAGAAGGTTGTACTGTTAACCCTCTTCTCTTGCTTATTGGATTTTAGCCATCCCAAAAGCACTGCCGTTAGCGTCCCACCCAAACAATATCCGACTAGATTCGTGGTATTCGTTTTGCATCGTTTATCGATAACGTCTAACGCGGCAAGAGGGCCCTCTACTAGATAGTCATCGAATGTTTTGTGTGCGTGACGCGCGTCTGGATTAACCCATGAGATGACAAATACAGTATGCCCTTGATCAATGGCCCATTTGATGAATGAGTTACGTGGTGTTAGATCTAGGATGTAGTACTTGTTGATCCACGGGGGAATTATGAGTAGTGGTGTTTCTAAAACAGACTTGGTGGTGGGTTGATACTGAATAAGCTGCATTAATTCATTTTGATACACAACTTTTCCGTCAGTTGTCGCTACGTCTTTACCAAGTTCGAAGGCGTTTGGGTCTACCATTTTAATGGCTAGTTCGCCTTTACCTTTCTTCAGGTCATCTAGAAGGTTGTTAAGTCCAGACAGCAGATTTCCACCATTACTGTCGACAGTTGCTTTTAGAACGTCAGGATTGAGCGCAGCAAAATTTGTAGGAGACATGGCATCCACGTACTGTTTCGTGAAAAACTTAACTTTACGGGCCGTACGCTCGTCAAGAGAGTCGATGTCATTTACCGTTTTTTGTAAATGCTCAGCTGTTAGTAAGTACGCGTTTCTGACGTAGTCAAAGAGCCATGTGTCCCACAGCTTACTTCTAAATCTAGAATCAACTTTTTCAATATCCGGTTTTTTGACCACCGTCGGATCACTATTAATCCATTTTTCCCATAGGTTGAGTTGTTCCTCCCAGAATTGGGTGGTTGAATTTGACAGTTTTTCTGGATCTGATAGCAGTTGCTCTGACAGGGATGTAAATGCTTTATGGATGCCGTAATCGTCAGTCATCTGTTTTTCGGCAGTTTTTATGCCGTAGGTATAATAAGACTGACTAAGATCAATAGTTTTTTGAAAAATCTCTTGCCAAAGATCCTCTAAATTTGAGTTCTCATCAATAGCTTTTTGAGCCGGACCTTTTTTCATGCTGCGTCGTTTCTATCTCACTGAATATGATTTGGTTTTTTGACTTGGCCGTAGGTGCGAAATTTTTTCAATACAGTCTGCATTTCTTTTTTGGATAATTTTTTTGGTTTTCCAATCTGCAATGCACGCCAGTATTGCTCACATAATGCTTCCACTTCAACGGCGAGATTTAGTGCCTTCTCAAGCGTTTCTTCAACGCAAATCATTCCATGGTTCTCGAGCAAACAAGCCTTACGGTCTACAAGCGCTAAAATCGCGTGATCCGAGAGCTTTTGTGTACCAAAAGTTGCGTAAGGTGCGCAGCGTATATTCTCGCCACCACAGATTGCGACCATGTAGTGGAAAGAGGGGATTTCTTTTCCAAGACATGAGAGGGAGACTGCAAAATTAGAATGTGTGTGGACAATTGCTCCTACGTCTGAACGATTGCGATAAATGTCATGATGAAATCGCCACTCAGTCGATGGCGCATGCAACCCATGGGGCGCCCCTTCTTCGTCTACGTAAACAATATCTTTAGGTTTAGTCTCTTCGTAGCTCAGGCCAGACGGTGTTATCAAGCATCCTTTCGCATGTCGAGCGCTAACGTTTCCCGATGTTCCACGATTAATTCCTAGCGTGTTCATCGAGATGGCTGTTCGGATAATCTCTCGGCTTACAGTCTGTTTTGAATTCATAGCTCACGATTTATTGTTTAATAAAGTTTACAACGCCTTGATCTGTTGCGCTTTCTTGCTTTTGAACTTCCCCTTCCCAACACAAATAATTTAAATGAGCGATAGATTCACCCATTGCGAAAAATAGTTGATAAGCATCGAGCTCCCTCTCGAAGAGCGTAGGGAGAATTTGAAATGCACTTTTAGGCTCATGACAAACAGAGAGTATTTGATTTAATCGTTCTTCATGATGAATTTGTAATTCTTTAACTCTCTGATGTGCGCCTACGAACGGCAAACCGTGTGATGGAAGTACCAGAACGTCTGCCGGTAAGTGGTTAAAAGAATCAATAGATATTAAAAATTCCTTTAACGGATTCCCATCTGGACTGTGTGGCCACACAGCTACATTTGTGGAAATTTTAGGTAATAACATATCACCCGAAATGAGAATATTTTCCTCTTCGCAGTAAAGAGATAGATGTTCCGGAGAGTGTCCGCTGCCCAAAATAGTCTGCCAGGAATTGTTTCCGATATTTAATCGATCACCTTCTGAAATTTTAATGAAAGAAGGAGGAAGTGATCCAACAAGCTTTTCGTAGTGGTCACCTTTTTCAGCAACAGAACCACAGTCGTTCGCTGGAAGTCCGTGCTGTCGAAATAAGGCACCGATAGAAGTTGTGGAATGTGACGGACTTTTTTCAAAAACAGCTTGAGCAGTTAGAAACTCGGACTGAGTCATCCATACGGATGCTTTCGTTCGGTGATGCAACCAGCTGGCATTACCGATGTGATCTGGGTGGGCATGGGTTATAACAATTTTTGAGATTTCAGAGCTTCTTTGCTCGCCACCTAAGATTTTTTCCCAGCCCGCCTGACTTATGTCATCAGCGATTCCTGTGTCGACGATGACTATGCTCCCACTGTCTTCAATTAGCCAGGTGTTAATGTGATCTAGGGCGAATGGCAGCTGATGGCGACACCAGTCTATTCCTTTTCTTATCGGAGACGGGATTCCTATGGCGGGCGTTGAACTGAAAGGGAAGGATAGTGGCGATGCTTTGAGAGTCATATAAATTATCGAGTAGCTGGCGCTAATGCCATTGTTATTTGGGTAAATAAGCCATCCTATTATATAGAGAGGCTGGCGTTACGCGTGATAGGCAAACCGACATAAAAAGATTTCGAATCCTCACGTATTATAATCTGGGGTTATTAAGCAATTGCAGCTGCTAAAAGACTTTTCCGAGAACGCAGTGAAGTTTGGACGGGGGTAGGTTATTAATCATGAGGGCGAGAAAAAAATGAATGAAAATGATGTGGTGATTGTCTCCGTAGCGCGTACACCCATGGGTAGTTTTCAGGGCGTATTTAAGGGATTAACCGCTGCACAATTAGGGGCGTTCGCTATTAATGCTGCTGTCGATCGCGCCAACCTCTCTGCCAATTCGATAGAGGAGGTCGTGATGGGTTGCGTTCTTCCAGCCGGGCAAGGGCAGGCGCCAGCGAGGCAGGCCTCCCTGGGTGCTGGGTTACCGCTTGCTGCTGGGTGCACAACGATCAACAAGATGTGTGGCTCAGGTATGAAGGCGATGATGTTGACTCATGATCTAATCGCGGCAGGAAGCGCCAACATTGTAGTTGCTGGGGGAATGGAAAGCATGACCAATGCCCCTTACCTTTTGCCTCGCGCGAGATCAGGCTACCGATTAGGACATCAGGAGGCTCAGGACCACATGTTTCTTGATGGGCTCGAGGATGCTTATGATAAGGGACGGTTGATGGGCGCCTATGCAGAAGATTGTGCTGAGATATATAAATTTTCTAGAGAGGAACAAGATGCGTTTGCTATTGCTTCTTTAGAGCGCGCTAAACAATCGAATGAAAATGGCTCATTCGATTGGGAGATTGTTCCGGTAACCGTTAAAAGAGGCAAAGGTGAAGCAACGGTCAATCGCGACGAACAGCCATTTATCGCTGACCTGACAAAAATACCAAACCTCAGGCCCGCTTTTAAACAAGACGGGACTGTTACAGCGGCAAATTCGAGCTCAATATCTGATGGCGCAGCGGCGTTGGTATTGATGGCTCGAAAAACGGCAACTGAGCTGGGGGTTAAGCCTCTGGCCCGAGTAGTCGGACATTCGACACACGCTCAAGAGCCAGGACTTTTTACGACAGCTCCAGTCGGCGCGCTGGAAAAGATTTTTGTCAAAACAGGCTGGTCCGTGAACGACATAGATTTATTTGAAATAAATGAGGCTTTCGCTGTCGTACCCATGGTCGCCATGAAAGAGCATAAACTTAATCATAAAAAGGTTAACGTGCATGGGGGAGCATGTGCACTTGGCCATCCGATCGGTGCCTCTGGCGCGAGAGTATTGGTGACGTTAATCGGAGCACTACGGAAGTCGGGAGGGCGAAGAGGTGTAGCATCTCTGTGTATCGGTGGCGGCGAGGCAACTGCGGTCGCTTTAGAAATGGAAAATTTATAATGGCTACAGATTGGATTAATTGATTAATAAGGGGTTAGATATGGCGAGTAACGCAATTGAATTTTATTTTGATTTCTCTTCACCGTTTGGCTACTTTGCAGCAACAAAAATTGGGGCAATTGGCGAAGAGTTTGACCGAGAGATCTCTTGGAAGCCATTTATGATTGGCGCTGCTCTGAAGGTAACAGGCGGCGTACCTTTGCCAATGGTTCCTTTGAAGGGTGATTACTCAAAAAAAGATATGGAGCGAACTTCGAGGCTATGGGATATTCCTTATAAGCAACCAGAAAAATTTCCAATCAGTAGCCAGGCACCTTGTCGGCTGATTTATTGGTTACAAGATATTGCTCCAGAAAGACAAGAAGAGGCGATTCTTAGGTTGTATCAGGCCTACTTTGTAGAAGGTTTAGATATTTCTTCCCCAGAAATCGCGGCAAAAGTCATTTCTTCAATTAAGGGATCTGAGGACGAATTGATTGCGGTAACCCAAGATGAAAAGATCAAAGCACGCTTGAAAGATGAGTGCGAATTGGCAATAAAAAAGGGTGTTTTCGGGTCTCCGTTCATCATCGTTGATGATGAGCCTTTTTGGGGCTCAGATCGTCTTGAGCAAGTACGCGAATGGCTGAAAACTGGCGGTTTTTAGAAAGTGCTCACAGTGACGATGAAAAAAGGCGTAAAAGATTTGGTCGCGGAGGCGAACAAAGAGATTAAAACGGTACCCGTAAATGATGCTGTTGCTAAACTGGATGATCCCAATACGATATTCGTCGATTTGAGAGATGTGCGGGAGTTAGAGCGAGAAGGCATGATTCCTGGCGCCTTTCATGCACCTAGAGGTATGATCGAGTTTTGGGTTGACCCCGACAGTCCATACTATAAGGATATTTTTGGTAGTGGAAAAACCTTTTATTTTTACTGTGCCTCCGCTTGGCGCTCTGCTTTGGCAGCTAAGTCAGTTCAAGACATGGGACTGCAAAATGTTGTTCATATTGAGGGCGGTTTTAGTAGTTGGAAAAAAGCTGGCGGACCCATTTCTCAACGCTCTGAATCTGTATCGAAATGAGTAAAATTAAAACAAGAGTAAACGTTCGATCTGAAGACTTCATCGCGAGTAGTAAATCGATGGAAGCGCTGGTCAAAGACCTAAAGCAAAGATATGAAGAAGTTTATGGTGGTGGATCTGAGTCGGCTCGAGCAAAACATTTGGCGAGAGGTAAATTGCTGCCACGTGAGCGTATTGATCTTTTGCTTGACGATGGCGCTCCGTTTTTAGAACTCTCCCAACTTGCGGCTTACGGTATGTATGACGATGCAGTTCCTTCAGCTGGAATGGTGACCGGTATTGGTCTTATCTCTGGAGTCGAGTGCGTGATCGTCGCCAATGATGCGACGGTTAAGGGAGGAACTTATTTTCCTATGACTGTAAAAAAACATCTAAGAGCACAAGAAATTGCCCAGCAAAATAATTTACCTTGCATTTATCTAGTGGATTCTGGCGGAGGTAATCTTCCTAATCAAGATGAGATTTTTGCAGATCGAGAACATTTTGGCCGGATATTTTTTAATCAAGCAAATATGTCGTCCCAAGGAATTCCTCAGATCGCATGTGTTATGGGATCTTGTACGGCCGGTGGGGCTTATGTCCCTGCGATGTCAGATGAATCGGTAATCGTCAAACAACAGGGAACCATTTTTCTCGGGGGACCGCCGTTGGTCAAGGCGGCTACAGGGGAAGAGGTGAGCGCAGAGGATCTCGGGGGAGCCGATGTTCATGCGAGAACGTCTGGTGTTGTCGATCACTATGCGCAAAACGACCAGCATGCTCTTGAAACAGTGAGGACTATTGTTCGAAATCTAAATCGAACCAAATTGGTTGGGTTGAAGGTAATACCTCCCGTCAAGCCTCTTTACGCGGCTGAAGAAATATACGGTGTGATACCTAAAGATTCACGGAAACCTTATGATGTACGGGAGATAATCGCACGTATTGTTGATGGTAGTGAGTTTGATGAATTCAAGGCGTTATACGGAACCACCTTAGTAACGGGTTTTGCCCGAATCAACGGATATCCGGTAGGCATAATAGCGAACAACGGTATTTTATTTTCTGAGTCTTCGCTCAAGGGTGCGCATTTTATTGAGCTATGCTGCCAGCGTAAAATTCCGTTAGTTTTTCTGCAAAATATTACTGGCTTTATGGTGGGTCAAAAATATGAATCTGGAGGAATAGCGAAGGATGGAGCCAAGCTAGTAACTGCAGTTGCAACGGCCAAAGTGCCGAAGTTTACAGTGATTATTGGTGGCAGCTTTGGCGCAGGAAACTACGGTATGTGTGGTAGAGCCTATTCACCGAGATTTTTGTGGATGTGGCCTAATGCTCGAATTTCCATAATGGGCGGCGAGCAGGCGGCGAGCGTATTATCCACGGTAAAACGAGATGCCCTAGAGCGCTCCGGACAGTCCTGGTCACCTGATGATGAGGAGGCATTTAGGCGTCCATTAATCGATCAATATGAACGCCAAGGACACCCTTATTATGCCACGGCACGTCTTTGGGACGACGGCGTAATCGATCCGGCGCAAACCCGTAATGTCTTAAGCCTTGCGATTTCGGCGGCGTTAAATGCGCCTATTACCGAAACTCGATTTGGCGTATTTCGAATGTAACGAAAGGTAATTATGATTTACACAACTCCTGAGCATGATGTATTACGTGAGCAAGTCGCTCGTTTCCTCGAGCGTGAAGTAGAGCCTCACGGTCTTAAATGGGAGGAGCAGGGATATACGCCAAAAGAGGTGTTGCGCAAGATGGGGCAGCTCGGTTGGTTGGGGATGACATATCCCAGTGAATATGGCGGAGCGGAGACAGATTTTTTGACCTCCGTTGTCTTTCAAGAAGCGTTATCAATGTCCACTTTTGGTGGATTTATCGTAACCGTTCTAGTCCATACGGATATGGCTTCACCGCACCTAATTCATGCCGGAAACCCTGAGCAGATTAAAGCTTATTTGCCTGGAGCTATTTCAGGTGAGCTAATCACGGCTGTTGGAATCTCAGAGCCTGACGCAGGTTCAGATGTGGCAGGCATCAGAACAACAGCGCGACGTGATGGCGGCGATTGGGTTTTGAACGGCTCAAAAATGTTCATTACTAATGGAGTTAATGCAGATCTATATTTTATAGCGGCTAAAACTGACTCCGAGGCAAAAGGTTCTCGCGGAATTTCAATGTTTATCGTGGAAAAGGGGACGCCAGGATTTACGGTTGGTCGTAAGTTAGATAAGCAAGGTTGGTGCTCATCTGACACAGCTGAATTAATTTTTGATAATTGTCGTGTCCCAGCAGCGAATCTTTTGGGAGAGGAGAACCAGGGGTTTTACGCGGTCATGAGTAATTTTCAAATTGAGCGTATCGCGCTTGGGGCGATGGCTATTGGACATGCATTAACTGCATTGAGACTGACAACAGAATGGACAAAACAGCGAAAAGCTTTCGGTGGCGTCCTCTATGATAAACAAGTCATACGTCAGCGTTTAGCTATGCTGGCATCAAAAACTGAGGCGGCTAGAGCCCTGCTATATCACTGTGCATGGCTTGTTAATGAGAAGAAAGAGTGTGTTCGAGAAGTGTCGATGTTAAAGGCGCTCACAGGTGAGTTAGTTAATGAAGTCGTTTATTCGTGCCAACAGTTTTTTGGTGGTATGGGGTATATGAAGGAAAGTCCAATTGAGCGCCTTGTACGTGATGCCCGAGTGCTTGCCATAGGTGGCGGAGCAACAGAGGTCATGTTGGAGGAAGTAGCAAAACGGTTGTACTTCTAAGGTTGAAAAATGCACGCCACGATTCAAATTGAAAGGAAAGCTGCCGCCGCTTGGGTTTGGTTAAATCGTCCCGAGGTTAGAAACGCCTTTAATGATGTAATGATTGGGGAGCTGACGGAAACCTTGCTTACTTTGGGGGAAGATCCTTCGGTTAAAGTTTTGGTTCTTGCCGGACGTGGGCCAACATTCTGTGCTGGAGCAGACCTTAATTGGATGAAACGAATGGCACAGTATACGTATGAGGAAAATCGACTTGATGCCGAGAATTTAGCCCGCATGCTAAAGGCGCTATATCATTTTCCAAAACCAACCATTGCCCGGATTAGTGGACATGCCTATGCGGGAGGAATGGGGTTAGTGTCTGCGTGTGATATTGCGGTCGCATCAAATGAAACCCAGTTTTGTTTATCAGAGGTTAAACTTGGATTAATTCCAGCGACGATTGGGCCTTACGTAGTAACTGCGATGGGTGCTCGTGCAGCACGCAGGTACATGTTGAGTGCTGAGCGGTTTGGTGCAGTGGATGCTTATCGTTTAGGGCTAGTTCACGAAGTCGTTAACGCGGAAGACTTAGATGAAATGGTCATGACCTTTATCCATTATTTTAAACAGGGCGGCTCTTGTGCTCACCGTGAAACTAAGTCACTAATTGAGCTTATCGATCAGTCTGATCTTGATCAAGCGCTGATTGATGAAACCGCGGTGCGTATTGCCCGAGTCAGAGCTTCGGATGAGGGGAAAGAGGGGATTGGATCATTCCTTGAAAAAAGAAAACCTAAATGGATGGCTGAGGACAAAAACTGATAATTATTTGTTTGGAGACATTTGAGCGCTCCCCAGGTTTTTTCAATGTGGCTTACTTAAGCTACCCGTTTAAACACACCTAGGGCCTAGTTCACTAATAGGGAATAGCAGCTTAAGCATTTGAGTAGCCGTATTTTTTTTAACAACTGTAATAGAACTTTAGGTGTACGTTATTGATGTTTTCAAAAATTTTAATCGCTAACAGAGGCGAAATCGCAGTTCGGATTGCCCGAACAGCCAAAAAGTTGGGTATTAAAACAGTCGCTGTCTGTTCTGAGGCGGATGTGAATGCTCTACACACGACCGAATGCGATCAAAAGGTGATGATAGGGGGATCGTTACCCTCCGAGTCCTACCTAAACGGAAGACGAATCATTGATGCCGCAAAAGATATGGGTGTTGAGGCAATTCATCCTGGATATGGATTTTTATCGGAAAATGCTGAATTTGCGGCGCTTTGCGAAGATGAGAAAATAAAATTCATCGGTCCGTCGTCCCGCGTAATACAAGCGATGGGGCTTAAAAGCTCTGCTAAAGTTATAGTCGAAAAAGCTGGGGTACCTCTGCTTCCTGGCTTCCATGGTGAAGACCAAAGCGATAAAACGTTGTCTGGCGAAGCGGAACGCATCGGATACCCTGTGCTAATTAAAGCGATCGCAGGTGGAGGTGGCAAGGGAATGAGGGTGGTTGACCAAGCAGATCAATTTCTGGCTGCGCTGGCCGCTGCGCGACGAGAGGCTAAGAACAGTTTTGGTAATGAGCAGGTCTTGATTGAGCGTTATATTCAAGCCCCTCGTCATATTGAAGTCCAAGTATTTGCAGACCAGCATGAGAATTACGTTCATTTGTATGAGCGAGACTGCTCGCTGCAGCGAAGATATCAGAAGGTAATTGAGGAGGCGCCAGCGCCAGCTATTCCGGGAGAGACGCGCAAAGCATTAGGCGAAACAGCGGTTGCCGTCGCAAAAGCCGTAGGTTATGAGGGTGCCGGAACTGTTGAGTTCATCATGGATGAAGACTTTCAGTTTTATTTTATGGAGATGAATACGCGATTACAGGTTGAGCATCCAGTTACTGAGATGATTACAGAAGAAGATCTCGTCGAGTGGCAATTACGGGTCGCTTACGGGGAACCATTACCTAAAAAACAAGAAGAAATTAAATTGAATGGTCACGCTGTTGAATGTAGGGTGTATGCGGAAAATCCGGAACGCGATTTTTTACCGGCATCGGGACGGATAGAGTATCTGAAGGAACAAAGGGACGGTGGTGCGACAGTGCGTATCGACTCCGGCGTTAAAGTCGGGGACGAGGTCGGTGTATATTATGATCCGATGATCTCAAAAATTATATCTTGGGATATAAATCGACAAGCTGCTTTATCGAAAATGGATACCGCTCTAAAGGCTTATCATTTAGCTGGAATTCAAACCAATACTAATTTTTTGAGACAGTTGATTTGCGTTCCAGATTTTCATAACGCAGAAAAAGAGCCTAAAAATCTTAATACCGGAGTTATCAGTCGTTATATCGAAGGTCGAGGCCAGCTTTACAAACAGCTATCTGCCGAAACTGTGGCCTTATTTTTAATATTCGAATTAAAAGGAGCATTCGATAATCATATTGAGCCAGATGTTTCTGCTGACCCTTACTCACCTTGGAAACAGGTAGATGGCTGGCGGTTAAACCGAACTGCAAACCGGATTTTTAGAATAACTTGCGATGGTAAACCGTACGAAATTATATTAAATATCACGCCAAAAAAAATGCAATTCACACTAGATGCGATGACTTACGAACTTAGTGAGTGGAGTTTTGAGTCAGCTCAGATAAATGTCACTGTTGCCGGAAGCGCTACGAAAGGTGTCGTTTTTGAGGGCGAAAGCGGAGTGACTGTCTTCTGCGATGGAGATACAACAGTTTTAGCGCGTTCCCGCTTTAATATGGACGTGAATGACGAGTCGGGTAATTCATTGATTGCGCCACTACCTGGGCACGTAAGGCAGATATTAGTGAAAAAGGGAGATATGGTTAAGAAAGATCAGGCCGTAGTTATCGTAGAAGCTATGAAAATGGAACACACTATTCTCTCGCCCAAGACGGGTAAGGTTGTTGAGATCTATTATTCTGAAGGAGATCAAGTGCTGGAAGGTGCGGAGCTTCTGGCGTTAGAGGAGGATCAATCATGAGCACACCCAGTAGCGTAAAAATAGTGGAGGTTGGACCGCGGGATGGGCTGCAAAATGAGAAAGCTCAAGTGCCAACTGATGTTAAAGTCGAGCTGATCAAGAAGCTCGTTGATGCGGGGTTATCTGTAATTGAAGCAGGAAGTTTTGTTTCGCCTAAATGGGTCCCACAGATGGCCGATACGCGAGATGTCTTTCAACAATCTGCTCGTATCTCCAATGTTTGCTTTCCAGTGTTAGTGCCCAACTTGAAAGGTTTGGAAGCGGCTAAAGAAGCTGGAGCGAAAGAGGTCGCTGGTTTTGCTGCTGCCAGTGAAACCTTTTCCCAAAAAAATACTAACTGCAGCATTAAAGAGTCCCTAGAGCGACAGTTGAGAGTATGTGAGGAGGCTATACGATCTGGGCTCCGTGTTCGTGGGTATATATCAGTCGTACTTGGGTGTCCCTATGAAGGTGACGTTAATCCGCAAGTGGTTGCTGATGTCGCTGAACAGTTATATCAGATGGGCTGTTATGAGATCTCTTTGGGAGATACGGTAGGCGTTGGCACACCCCAGAGAACAAAGGATTTATTTGAACATGTTATGAAGGTAGTACCAGTGGAACATTTAGGCGGTCATTTTCATGATACCTATGGCCAAGCTATTGGCAATATTTTTGGTGCATTAGAAATGGGAATTTCTATTTTTGATAGCTCGATAGCGGGCCTAGGGGGCTGTCCTTATTCTCCTGGCGCTACAGGTAATGTTGCTACGGAAGATGTCCTTTATATGTTGAACGGCATGGGGATTAAAACAGGGGTAGATATGAATAAACTGCTCGTCGCAGCTGGATATATTTGCGATCATTTAGGACGTTCTACTTATTCTAGAGCCGGACGAGCGCTTTTATCCAAGCAGCGTCAAGCAGCGTGATATTCTTCTCGGAAGTGATTGTGATATGAGCACTATTGAGTCACCTTGCGTAGACATTTGTCAGTTGAACCCCAATACAGGGATTTGCACAGGTTGTTTTCGAACGATGGATGAAATCAGCCTATGGATTGAACTGTCAGATGACGAAAAGCAAGAGGTATTGCGACTAGCTAAGGAGAGAGGGCTGAAGATTTTTTCAGATAATTGTTAGGGGTCAATGAGTTTTTTTAGCGCACTAATTTCTGCCGCTTTAACTTGACCGTTAAACAATTGGAACAACCCGCGGACTTCGAATGCGGTGAGGCAAAGAGTTTCTTCTATAAAAGCTCGATATTCAAGTTTAAATGTTTTATTTCTCCAGTCGGTGGTATACAGCTCGATTCGTAACTTATCACCATCTCGAACTACATGATGAAATTGTGCTCCAGAGTCAATTAAGCCTAATGCCAGTCCATCAACACGGCTCGCGAGCGCATCATGGCTTCCCCAAACTCTCAACCAATCGTGAAATGTTCTGTCGATAAATCGATAGAAGTTCGGATAAAATACGATGCCTGCTGGATCGCAATCACCAAAAGTGATCATTAGTTCGTAAATATGTTTAAGTTTCGGTGTCGACATTTTTTAAAGTAGAAAACTAAATGATATTGGCGCTACGTTTCGTTAATTCCAGAATTAACGTGTATTTTAAGTGAATAGGAATAGTTTTGAGCGCATCAATACCTAAGGCCGCCCCCCGCGACCTGTTACATACCAGGCGAGTCGAGGTTCATGGCTACAAACGCCATGATGGCAATTATGATATCGAAGGCATCTTGATTGATGTGAAAAGTACCCCGTTCGAGAACATGGATCGTGGTCTTGTAAAGCCGGGTGACCCCATACATGAAATGTGGATTCGCCTAACGGTGGATATTGAGCTGCGAGTTCTTGATGTTGAGGCTAGGAATATTTGGGGTCCCTATAATATTTGTGGTGATATTGTGCCAAACTTTAAAAGGTTAATTGGTCTTTCGATCGCACGTGGGTGGAGAAAAAAAGTTAACGAATCGTTAGGTGGTATCCAGGGTTGTACCCACATGGTGGAGCTGCTTGGTCCGATTGCGACTACCGCCTTTCAAACGACATACCATGATCGTTTGCGATGGAACAAAGAACTGGCGGTAAAGGAGGAGAGGCCGGCTTTAATTAACTCATGCCATGCTTATGCATCGGATAGCATTGTAGTTAAAAAAAGACATCCGAAATACTATACTGGCCCTGATGCATAGATCTCGGTGAGCCCAAGAAACGGTTTACTTGATTTCGATTAATAACGTTTGGTTACTCGCCAGAAATCCAATACTCTACCGTGTAAGGATGCGAGGCCATCCAAACTCTTGCTGCAACATAATGCGGCCAATCGTTTTCGAAAGCCATCTGATCTATTTCTGCAACCCACTTTGTGGATAGCTCCATTTTGCTGATGATTTCAAAAATATGTGTGGCGATTTTCTTTTGTGTTTTCTTATTACCCACTAGCCATGCAGTATCTTTTTGCTTAAATGTATTACTGGTACCTTTGATGGCTCTGAATTTCTTCGTTAAATTCAATCGGTGTAGCTTGGTCATTGGCGTGAAGAACCAGCTTTTATCTCCTAATTGTTTTTCTAATTTAGTATCCCATTCGGATGAGGATATGGCGGTTAATTCATATCCGGCGTTCTCTAGGTTATGCGCGGCAACCGTTTCTTTAGCTTGCTGCGTTAAAATTTCGTCTTGATCATCTAAGATGATTTGTTTATTCATTTTTTCGATTATTTCTGGTTTGGTCAAATCGTCAACTGTATTGACCATGGAGCTTGGTACATATCTTGGAACCGCGAAAAAAGAAGAGGCGTCGTCGTAAAGTGCTGTGATTAATTTTAAATTTTCTTCGTAAGGCGCATAGCTCTCAGCATCGCGTTTTGGTAGCCACGCAGAAAGATAGAAGTCGATTTCACCACGATCGAGCATCGACATCAGAATTTCGGAGTCACCTTTAGTTTCGGACACGTTATAGCCAGATCGTTCAAATACCACTTTAACTAAAGCAGCTGCAGCCGCATCATAGGGCGTATCGTTATGACCAATTTTTATGGTTAGCGCGTGTGCCCCATTCCCGAAAATCAATATACTTAAAAGTACTATGCACTTTATCAGTAACTTCTTAAACATTTAACGATCCTTGATCTTTTTTTGATGTAAGTTGTAGCAGGTTACAGTATTTTTAACGGTATAACTTTGCGACTGTTTCAGACGCTTTTTTGGCTAATGGTGTTTTAATTCATGTAGTGTCGCTTCGATAAGTTTACGCGAGATGCTAATTTGTCCAGGAAGACGATCTGGTAATTTATCAGCACTAAACCAGTCTGCATCCTCTATTTCAGTCGGGTCAATATTAATATCACCTGATTCGTAATCTGCATGAAACGCAATCATAAGTGAGTGGGGGAATGGCCAAGGTTGGCTTGCGAAATAGCGGATATTCTTAACTCGGATACCTACTTCCTCATAAACCTCTCGATGTACTGTCTCTTCTAGTGTTTCACCTGGCTCCGCGAAACCGGCAAGGGCTGAGTACATTCCTGGAATAAAGTGGGGTGATCGTGCTAGTAAAAATTGATCGCCTTTTTGAATCATTACCATAACAGCAGGCGAAACTCTTGGGTAATGAAGCTGTCCGCATGAAGGACATATCAGGCATCGGTCGCTGTCTTGAAGTGTATTTTTTGTTCCGCAGTGACCGCAATAGCGATGTGTCCTATACCAATCCGCGATTTGATAAGCCCTTCCTGAGATAGAAAACAACCCGTCATCCAGCCGCCCAAATAAGGCGCGTAGTCCTGACCAAATAACCGAATCGTGCTCTTCACTTATATCGGATGCCAGTGCCGTATAACAAGGCTGGTCGCCATAGTGACCAATCAGTTGCTGAGATCCTATGTTAATCCCAAGCTCCGAAGGGTCTTTTAAATTAGGTATTTCGAGTCCGTCAGATGCATCTTTTTGCAGGACGAGCAGTTCATTCTTCTTAAAAATAAACCAAAGCGGAGAAGCATCGGACAAGCCAGTTTCTTTAGTTGCTGGGGTAAATTCTCTTGGTGTACTAAAGATCATAGCGGCTTATTATTTTTTGGTTGATACCCATAACTAAGTTTTTTTCTTAGGCATAAAGAGATCTGTTATCGAGCCCTCTGCAATTTCTGCCGCAAAAAATACACTTTCAGATAATGTTGGATGTGGATGGATTGTTAAGCCAATATCCTGTGCATCGGCTCCCATTTCTAGCGCCAATACGGTCTCTCCGATGAGTTCTCCCGCATTCGACCCCACAATTGCAGCACCAATTAGTCTCTTTGTTTTTTTATCGAATAATAGTTTGGTGAGTCCCTCGTCACGCCCCATCGCTAGAGACCGACCACTAGCAGCCCAAGGGAAAGTTGCTTTTTCATATTCAATACCCTCACTTTTTGCCTCTGTTTCCGTTATGCCCATCCAGGCAATTTCTGGGTCTGTGTAAGCTACGGAGGGAATTGTTTTCGCATCGAATGATGCTTTGTGACCAGCAATAACTTCCGCTGCCAGTTTTCCTTCGTGAGTGGCTTTATGCGCAAGCATAGGATTGCCAACAATGTCACCTATTGCGAAGATGTGGGGTACGTTTGTTTGCATTTGTTGATTTATAGGTATGAAACCGGAATCGTTCACTTCGATTCCCGCGCACTCTGCTCCAATGAGTTTACCGTTGGGTTTTCTGCCTACAGCAACTAAAACTTTCTCGTAGCAGGTTGCTTTCGGAGCATCCTCACCTTCAAATTGGACTTTTAATCCATTTTTTTCGGCAGTTAATGCTTTAACTTTCGTTCGCAGGTGTATCCCTTCACATTGTTTTTGTAGTCGTTTATGTAGTGGGCGGACGATGTCTTTATCGGCCCCAGGAATTAAACTGTCAGCAAGTTCAACTACCGTGATTTTCGTTCCAAGTGCCTGATAGACTGTTGCCATTTCCAGTCCAATAATTCCTCCGCCTATAACAAGCATCGACTTAGGGATATTTCGCAAGGTTAACGCATCAGTAGAGTCCATAACTCTGGGATCTTCGTATGGGATATCCGGAATTTTTGTAACTTGAGAGCCTGCGGCGATAATCGCGGCATCAAAACCAACTCGTTTTAGTCCCTCGGCGGTCTGAACCTCAATGCTATTTGGGCCGATGAACTGTCCATTGCCGACTATCGTGTCCACCTTTCGCTGTTTCGCGAGTCCCGATAAGCCATTAGTTAATTTGCCTATGATGCCGTCTTTCCAATTTCTTAGTTGATCGAGATCAATTTTTGGCTTACCAAAAGAGACACCAAATTCCCCCATTTCTTTAGATTCTTCGATGACCTTGGCTGCATGGAGTAACGCCTTAGAAGGGATGCATCCCACATTGAGACATACACCACCCAGCGTTGGGTGTTGCTCAATTAATACGACTTTTTTACCCAAATCCGCAGCTCTAAATGCCGCCGTGTAGCCACCAGGCCCTGACCCAAGTACAACGACCTCAACATGGAGATCATTTTTGGTTGTAATGTCTGTTGAGACATTTGTTACGGTGGGAGTGGGTGCACTATTCCCGGGGGAAATGGCTGGTGTTTTTATAGCTCCTGAGGAGGTTTCCCCTCGTTGATTATCGGATGATTCAATACTAACAATAAGTTGTCCCTCGGATACTTTGTCATTCATTTCGACATGTACCTCTTTCACCGTACCTTTGAGCGGCGAGGGAACCTCCATTGTTGCCTTGTCAGATTCTAGTGTAAGTAACGAATCTTCCTCTTGAACTTGATCTCCTGGTTTTACAAGTATCTCAATAACGGGGATATCTTTGAAGTCACCAACGTCTGGGACATTAACTTTTATGACAGGCATATTTCTTTCTTTTTTTGTTAAATTTAGATGCGAGGTATTACTTGAAGCGATTTACTATTTATGTGCGTATCTCGCCGTTACCAAAAACAACCCACTTCAGATTTGTCAGGCCGTCTAATCCGACAGGACCACGAGCATGCAATTTATTCGTTGATATACCAATTTCTGCGCCAAGACCGTATTCAAAACCATCTGCAAATCGTGTCGATGCATTGATCATTACTGAACTTGAATCGACCTCACGAATAAAACGGCTTGCGGCTGACTCGTTCTCTGTAACTATTGCATCTGTATGTTGGGAGCCATACTTACTTATGTGTTGGATTGCCTCATCGAGACCCGAGACAGTTTTAATTGCAAGAATGGGAGCGAGGTATTCCTCATACCAATCGGATTCTTCCGCATTCAAAGCGTTAAGTAAGTGGATTCGACTTGCATCATCAGCCCGAATCTCAATATTTTTCTCAGATAAAATTTTTCCGATTTCCGGCAAAAATGTTGGAGCTATAGATTCGTGTATCAGTAACGTCTCCATGGTATTACATGTTCCATATCGCTGTGTTTTAGCGTTGTCTGCAATACTTAGAGCTTTCTGGAGATCGGCATCTTTATCAACATAGACATGACAAACACCATCTAAATGTTTTATGACAGGAATTAAAGACTCCTTGGCAACTCGCTCTACAAGCCCTTTCCCACCTCTAGGGATTATGACGTCAACATAATCTTTCAAGGTAACCAGTTGACCAACTGCATCTCGGTCTGTTGTCTTTACTACTTGAACGATGCCTTGTGGAAGATTAGTCGTCTTTAATGCGGTTGATATACATTGACCTATTATTTGGTTTGAATTAAAGGACTCGGATCCGCCCCTTAAAATTACTGCATTGCCCGATTTTAAACATAATCCTGCTGCGTCAGCGGTGACGTTAGGGCGCGACTCATATATCATTCCGATTACTCCGATGGGCACTCGCATTTTCCCGACTTTTATCCCAGAGGGACGCGGTCGCATGTCACTAATTTCTCCAACAGGATCGGGTAACTCAGAGATTTGAACAATACCTTTTGCCATATTTTCTACTGTCTCACTGGTTAAGGTGAGTCGGTCAATCAAAGCGTCTGCTAGCCCTTTTTTTTGAGCTTCCTTGATATCCTTTGCATTAGCATCGAGAATATCCGATTGCTTTGCGACAAGCTCATCTGCGATAGCAACAAGTGCTTTATCTTTGGTCTGCGTGTCAGCAGAGGCGATCGTTTTGCTCGCTTGTCGGGCGGCTTCGCCCAGATTGGTCATGTAGTGACTTGAGTTCATAACTGAGGGTGTTTGCTTTTGTGGCTATATTTTACAGCCAAATGGGACTTTAAACTAAGTTCTATTGGGTGTTATCGAAAGTCCAAGATCTAATAAATTGACCCAATGGTTTCCGATTTCTATCCCTTTGATCTGTTTGTCGATCTGAGAAGCTTGAATCACTGCGTTTCGTAATCTCTCTATTGTGATTTGATGAATAACGTTCGGTATAAGTTTTTGGCGCAAACCCCAGGCTCCAGCATCTACGCATGCAGATCTCATATCCAGCCCCCCTGCCAATGCCTCTTTGACCCGCAGTAATACTTTAGCCTCCTCAGCGAGAACCCATAAGACTAGAGGGGGCGCTAAATTTTCCTTCTCAAGTCCTCGTAATATTCGTATTAATAAATTCCTGTCGCCCTTTAATATCGCGGGTCCTAAATCAAAGGGGTCGAAGCGCGCCACGTCCACAACTGCCTTCTTAACATCCTCAATGGATAGGTGGCCTTCTGGCAGTAACAGGCCTAACTTTAGAATTTCCTGATGTGCTGCGATGAGATTACCTTCGACTCTACCGGCTAGAAGTTGAAGTGCGTCTTGATCCATTGTTTGCTTTTGAAGTTTTAATCGGTACGCGATCCAGTCGGGTAGTTGCTCTCGATATACTTTCTTTACTTCGATGGAAACACCATATTTTTCAAGTGCTAAGAACCATTTTGCATTGCGAGTATTTCGATCGAGCCCCGGTAGGGTAATCAACGTGATCGTATTCTCGGGTATATTTTTAACGTAAGCTTGTAGTGCGTCACTACCGGACTTACCTGGCTTCCCTGTCGGGATACGTAAATCGACAACCTTATTAGTTGAAAAAAGTGAAACTGACTGAGACTGCTCCTTGAGTTTGGACCAATCAAATCTATTTTCTGCAACTAGGACGATGCGATCTTCAAAGCCTTTATATTTTGCCGCACGTCGAATTAAGTCCGCAGCCTCTAAACCCAACAGTAATTCGTCCCCATGAATGACGTATAAGCTGCCCATCTTTGTCTTTAAGTGGCCACGTAGATTGGGAGCATCTATTTTCACAGCTGTTTTTAGCCTGTATTGAGTTGGGTGATAAGTTCTTCAACGCGCATGGGATGTTGAGCTTTCAGGATTTTCTTTGTAATTGATGTTGCTTTCCTTAGGTCGGAGGTAAGTACTTTTTGTTTGACTGCTAGCAGATGTGCCGGATGCATTGAAAATGTCCGTAATCCCATTCCCAAAAGTAATCGTGTAATGGATGGATCTCCAGCGATCTCGCCGCAAACAGCTACCGATTTATTTACTCGGTTAGCAGAGCTAATGATGTGGGAGAGCAGCTGAAGGATAGCCGGATGCATTGGATCGTATAGGTGTGCTACCGCGTCGTCAGTTCGGTCTATTGCTAATGTATATTGGATTAAGTCATTCGTACCTATTGATACAAAATCGAGTTTTTTAAGAAAGGCATTGATTGATAGGGCGGCCGCTGGCACCTCAATCATCCCGCCAATTTCCACATCTTGGTCGTACGCGACACTTTCGATATCGAGGGACTCTTTGGCCTCTGAGATAAGGTGGAGCGCCTGGTCGATTTCATGGATGTTTGAGAGCATGGGAATGAGGATACGAATCTTCCCGAACTTAGATGCTCTAAGTATTGCTCTGAGTTGGTGATGAAATAAGCGAGGCTCGGCGAGACATAGTCTTATTGCTCGTTGTCCAAGAGCCGGATTGGGGGCAACCCGCGTATATCCGTCAGGTTGTTTATCCGAACCCAAGTCAAAAGTTCTAATCGTAATCGATGCGTTTTTCATATCACGAACAACCTGTCTATAAGCCTCAAATTGTTCGTCTTCTGATGGGAGGTCTCCGCGATTAAGAAATAAGAATTCCGTTCTAAACAAACCAACACCTGTCGCACCATTTTCTTTTGCGGACGAAACATCCTCAGGCAATTCGATATTTGCACTTAATTCGATATCTGCGCCGTCAATCGTCGTAGCCCGATTACGTCTCAAGCGCCTGAGTTTTTGTTGTGCCAACAACCATTGCTTCCGAAGAACTTCGTATTCACTCAGAATAATTTCGTCAGGGTTGACGATTACCACGCCAGCAGTCCCATCAACAATAATGAGTTCGTTTTCCCTAATCAGCGTTCTGGCTTGATGCAGCGCTACTACGGAGGGGATGTTTAGACTTCGAGCCACAATTGTCGTGTGGGACGTAGCGCCGCCGAGGTCAGTAATAAACCCCGCAAATTTGTGTTGCTTAAATAGCACAACGTCCGTAGGGGATAGGTCGTGAGCAACAATTATTGTATTTTCTTCAGCGTTATTTGTTGGCGCGTCTCCTGGTCGTCCAAGTAATGCTTTTAATATTCTCTCGGCAACTTGACGCACATCTGCTTTTCTTTCCCGTAAATAAGCATCTTCAATCTTTGAGAATTGCTCTAATAGTTTATCTAGCTGAACTTTTAGTGCCCACTCTGCATTACAGCTCATCGAGTCGATGATGTCTTTCGGAGCTTCTGAGAGCGTAGAGTCCTCTAAAATCATTTTGTGAAGGTTAATAAAGGCCTCAAATTCTGCTTCGGGTATATCCGACGCCATTTGTTTTTTTAAGCCCTTGAGCTCTTTGCTCACGGTTTTTATTGCGCGATCAAACCGAATTTTTTCGCTTTTGATTTTATTTTTAGGGATGCCATAATGCGTCACCTCAAGTAGTGCATGAGAAGCGAGTTGTGCTCGTCCTATTGCGATGCCGCCCGAGACACCTGCGCCGTGTATCGTGAAGCTCACTTATCTAACCTTTGCTGCCCACTTGTCGGGAACATAGAATTGTTTTTTTTCACTATTATTGTCCTTCTCCGAAAAGGTCTGAAACTAAGTGTTTAATGGCATCGAGAGCATCACTCTCGTCCGGGCCATCGACTTCTAACTCGAGGATAACTCCCTTTGCTGCTGCTAACATCATGACGCCCATAATGCTTTTGGCATTGACTTTGTGATCATTACGGCTGAGCCAAATTTCGGATTGATATTGACCCGCTAGTTGCGTCAGTTTCGCTGAAGCTCTTGCGTGTAATCCGAGTTGATTCAGTATCTCTATTTTTTCTCGAAGCATATCAGCCTTTGTTATTTCAACGGTATCTGCATGACGCCTTCTGAGCCGCCAGACAAACCTTTTTTGATAAGAGTTTTTATATCCTTTTCTCGATACGTAAGCACGCGGATTAACATGGGCAGATTCACTCCTGAAACCCCATAAATATTGTCGGTCTCGAGGAGCTTTTTTGTGATGTTACTTGGGCTACCACCGTACATATCAGTTAAGACAATAATTCCTGAGCCATCATCCACCTTTGAGATTGCCTCGGCTGCTTGTTTTGTCATTGCCTCGATCGAGGCGTTTCCATTGATCCCGACCGCGATTATATTTTTTAGTGGATCCCCAATAACATGTTTAGCGCAGTCTATGAGGCTTTGCCCAAGTGAACCGTGAGTGATCAATACAATACCGACCATGGTGTCAATCTTTCTCTATTCTTTTTCCCCAATATGTTTCTCTATGGAGTCAATAAACATTTTTGGAACATCGAAGCCTGTTTGGTCTTGTATTTCACGCATACAGGTCGGGCTAGTTACATTAATTTCGGTAAGGTAATCACCGATAATATCGAGGCCTACCAATAACAATCCTTTTGCTGAGAGTTCTTGTCCAAGGGCGTTCGATATTTCTCTCTCTCTGTCGGTTAGCACCATAGCTTCGCCCCGACCACCTGCCGCGAGATTCCCCCTATGATCCGAGCCTTGGGGTATTCGCGCTAAAGAGTAGGGTACGGGTTCACCATCAATCACTAAAACTCTTTTATCACCGGCACTAATTTGGGGGATAAATTTCTGGATCATAATAGTTCGGTTACCCAATTCAGAGAGTGTTTCTAAGATTACCCCTAAATTAGGATCATCTGGACGTGATCGAAATACGGATGAGCCGCCCATTCCGTCAAGTGGCTTTAACACCACTTCCTTGTGTTCTTGAATGAACAGCTTGATTGTCGCTATATCAGCAGTGACTAAGGTCGGTGCTATGAACTGAGGATACTTTGTTATGGCAAGTTTTTCGTTAAAGTCTCGTATGCTTTGGGGTCGATTAAACACCCGACATCCTTCATTTTCCATTGCTTCGAGTAAATACGTGCTGTAAACGTATTCCATATCGAATGGCGGATCTTTTCGCATAATGATGCCATCAAGGCTGGACGAAGATAAATCTCTAGATTCGATTACTTCATACCAAACCTTAGATTTTTCGTTTAACTTTAATTGTTCGGCACTTACGATTACTTTATTGTTTAAAAATTTAAGGTCTTTAGGTGTGGCAGCCCAAATCTCGTGTCCGCGGTGCTGCGCTTCTCGCATCATTACAAATGAGGTGTCCTTCTCGATTTTGAGGGTTTCTAGTGGGTCAAGTATGAAAAGTAAATTCACGGCGATCTATGACTTTCAAATGAAATCGTTGTTTAAAGAGTAAAGACGAACCTTAACGAATTAGATTCTAACAGACCGGTTGAAATTCATATGTTTTGACAAAGATAAAAAAGGGCGCCACAAGGGCGCCCAAAAGGGGAGAGATAACTCTAAATATATTAATTGTGGTAGGCCGCTTCCCCGTGCGAGGTCGCATCTAAACCTTCACGCTCCTCATCTTCTGTAGGTCGAATGCCGACGATGCCGTCAACAATCTTGATGAGGATCAAGCTGGCTATGCCACTCCATAAGATGGTAATTACTACACCTTCGATTTGGATAGCGACCTGAGAGCCCATGGTGACTCCCTCTCCGTATCCGACTCCACCAAACCCTGGTGCGCACAAAATACCTGCTCCAATTGCCCCAATTATGCCGCCAATCCCGTGAACGCCAAAGACGTCTAATGAATCGTCGTAACCAAATGCAGATTTGATCTTTGTGCAAGCGAAGAAGCAAACTACGCCGGTGATCGCACCTAAAACAATCGCTCCCATTGGACCGACAAATGCGCACGCGGGGGTGATAGCGACTAGGCCGGCGACGGCGCCAGAAGCCCCTCCTAACATGGTTGGTTTACCGCGGGTGATCCACTCGATAAACAACCAACCAAGAACCGATGCGGCCGTGCATAATTGTGTTGTTAAGAGTACTAATCCAGCAGTGCCGTCAGCCGCTAATTCACTACCAACGTTGAATCCAAACCAACCAACCCAAAGTAGCGCAGCGCCAACCATTGTGAATGGAAGATTGTGTGGCGGCATTGCTTCTTTACCGTATCCAAGTCTTTTGCCAAGTACTAAGCAAATAACAAGACCAGCAATCGCTGCATTGATGTGAACAACCGTTCCCCCAGCAAAATCAAGAGCACCTTTAGACCCTAAATATCCGCCGCCCCAAACCATGTGGCAAATTGGGATGTAGCTTACAAAAAGCCAAAGCGCAGAAAACCAAAGCACGGCTGAAAACTTAATCCGCTCTGCAAATGCACCGATGATGAGGGCCGGCGTTATGCACGCAAATGTAAGTTGGAACGTTACGAATACGTATTCAGGAATTGTCCCGCTAAGTGTGTCAGGAGTAATTCCGGCCAGAAATGCTTTATCGAAACCGCCAATGATGCTATTAAACGGCCCCTCGGTAAACGCTAAACTGTAGCCAGCAATAGCCCACAAAATTGACATTAAAGCTACAATTGCAAAGACTTGCATCAAAACGGACAACATATTCTTAGTTCGAACGAGGCCCCCGTAAAATAAAGCAAGGCCCGGTATCGACATCATAATCACCAGCACCGTTGCCACAATCATCCAACTTGTGTCGCCAGCGCTTAACGTATCTTCTGCAAAACTTGGTCCTGAGACTGCTGAAAGCCCCAGAGCTGCAGCCCAAAACAATAGTTTTTTAAGCATGGTGCATTTCCTTTCTTAGTATTAAATTGCTTCCGCGCCGGTCTCGCCGGTTCGAATGCGTATTGCTTGCTCTAGATCAAATACGAAAATCTTGCCATCTCCGATTTTTCCGGTATTGGCTGACTTTTCTATGGCTTCTAACGCTTGATCGAGGATATCGTCGCTAATCGCTGCTTCAACTTTAACTTTTGGTAAAAAATCAACGACATACTCCGCACCGCGGTAAAGTTCTGTATGTCCTTTTTGCCGCCCAAAGCCTTTAACTTCGGTGACCGTAATCCCCTGCACTCCGATTCCTGAAAGTGCTTCGCGGACTTCGTCAAGCTTAAACGGCTTGATGATTGCGCTTATTAATTTCATGGTTGCTCCATGTATCGATTGCCCGTGACGGACGTCTAAAAATTCTGCTAACCAATACTTTTACTATTAGATAGCAGCCCTTGCCTACCTTTAAGCATTTATCGTGCCAATATGAATAACTAGCTGATTATCAATATTTTTTATAGTTTGTGAAAACCGATAGCTATGTCTGAAGCACCAATATGGTGCATATTTGAGAGGGTCGGCTGCTTCTGGTGCATTTGGGTCTTAAAGTACTTAAAGTTATTTTTCTTTTAATCTATTTAGCATTAGTTGGAGCACTTTTTTTATTGAGCCTTTAAAATGCGAAGTAGGTTTTCTGGTTAGGCTAGGTATGTTTGAGATTTCAGGTGGGAGTAGTCCAGGTGATAGATAAAAAATCTTTGGAAGATTTATTAAATAAGATCAACGAGTTAATAAATAATAGTCCTATTCAGGACATTCAAAATAATATGCGGGCTGTGATATCTGGTTGGTTCGCAAGCCATGATTTGGTGACTCGCGAGGAATTCGATGTCCAAGTTGCGGTTTTGAGACGAACGCAAGATAAACTGCGCAAATTAGAGAAGGAACTTGAACAGATGGGTAAATAATGTGAGTTTACCTAACACATCCACCAACGGAGATGGCGGCGGTTTTTTCTGAGCTAATCAGTCAGCAAAAAACTCCGGCCACCGCCCCCTGACATAAGCTTGAAACTTATCAGATAGGCCCTGATCGCTCAAATAGCTGCTAGGGACCGGCATTTCTACCGGTTTGAATGTTGGGTCCTTTATGTATTTATTGGGAAAGTCAGACTCGAGCATGGCCGCGCGGCCTAGCATGACCCAATCGACCCCGGCGTTCATTGCGGCTTCCGCATCTGCAGGCGTACGAATTTTTCCAGCCACGCCGAGCTGAACACTTCTACGATCAAGATCTGTAAAAAGGCTCATTAATGACTGCCCTTTGAACTTATCGTCTTCTGCCTCTTTGAAGACGTCCCAAAGTGACATGTCCAAGAAGTCGATCACGTTTTGATCAAACAGCATTTTTGCAGTTCCGATCGAATCCTCCGTCCTCATACCAAATTTTTCTGCAGTTAGTCTCACTCCCAAAATGAAATCGCTGCGGCAGGTGCTTTTAATACCCTCTATGATTTCAAATAAGATTCTCGCTCGATTTTCAAATGATCCGCCGTATTCATCGGTCCTCTGATTGACCTCCGCACTTAAAAAATTGCATAAAATATAACTATGCGCCCCGTGAAGCTCTACTCCGTCAAAACCCGCTTTTTCGGCTCGCTTCGCACCGGCTACAAAGTCGTCAATAAGTTTTTTTACCTCTGATGTAGTCAGGCCGCGAGCTCCACTATCTTCATTGTCGGACGCAGTTACCGGTGAGGCGTTTATTATTTCTTTCGGTGATCGTAATCCGGCGTGATGTAGCTGTACGATCGCAACACTATTTTCTTTCTTGATTCCATTGGCAAGACGGGTAAGACCATCTAGATGGTGATCGGACCATATCCCTAGTTGTCCGGGGAAACCCTTTCCAATCTCTTGAACATGTGATGCGCAGGTCATGGTCATGCCAAAACCTCCCTCCGCACGCATTGTGAGCCACTTATATTCATCGTTACTAAGCGTTCCATCCTCATGGCTTTGTTGGTTTGTAAGTGGCGCGAGAAAAAATCGATTTTTAATTTTTGGTCCGTTTTTGAATTGAATTGCGTCAAGGAGCTGTGGCATGTGTAAATTCCGTAATTTTTATGAGAACTTGTTAACAAAATATAATTAACTAATTCACAATAATAGCGCGATTAACTGGTAACTCACATTTGGTAGTAATTTATTCGTTGCGACCTATGCTAGTGTTGGGTTAACTAGACAAGTCAATTGGGATTAACATCAATAAAGTTTATGAAAAGGGCAATATGAAACAATACGGGGAGTTTTTAACAGCGGAAGAAGATTTAATGTTTGTGGACACGGTTCGCAAGTATGTTGATAACGAAGTCATGCCTGCTCGTAATGCATTAGATGAAGACTATTCGGTATTCGAAAAAATTAACCAAGGTTTGGTTAATCTTGGTATTCAGCGCCGCGGCTTTGCGGAAAGGTACGGAGGGCTAGGTATCCGAGCTGCAACTACGGTATGTGCTATCACGGAAGAAATTTCGAGAGGAGATGCTGGTTTGTCCCTGCATTGCTTGCTCACGCCATGGTCACTTGCGGCCGCAATGGGTGCGCGTAATGAATACTTAATGGATAAATTTATTCCTATGTTCGCATCTGACACCCCGCGTGTAGGTTGCATGGCGATCACGGAACCAGCAGGTGGTTGTAATGTGGAAGATGGCGCCGAAAGAGCTAGAACTATTCGTACTCGAGCGCGTCGAGACGGAGACGAGTGGGTCATTAAGGGAGAGAAGATGTGGCCTAGCGCCGCCGGTGTAGCTGACCTGTACTGCGTCGTATGTACGACGGAAGAGGACAATGATGAAGATAGTTTAGCGTTGATCTATGTTCCTAAAGACACACCTGGACTCAGTTTTGGAAAGCCGGAACCGAAGATGGGTATGCGTGTGACTGATGTCAATGCGGCGATCTACTTTGATGAAGTGCGAGTACCAGTTGAAAATCGAGCCGGTGGCCCCGGAGTTGACTGGCAACTTTTCAGAGGCAATATTTCCTGGGGTAGGCTAACAAGCGCGCCAATGAGCTTAGGATGTGCTCAAGCCGTTCTGGAAGAGGTTATCGAATATACTGGAACGCGCGCATACGGAGGAAAGCCGGTGCGTAACCATTCGCTTCAGGGAGCTATGATTGCTGATATGGCTATCGGCATTGAAAGCGCTCGAGCGTACTACATGAGCGTTGCTAAAATGTTTGATAATCGAAAGGTTTATGGCGGCGTTAACGAAGACTATTTGCTGGGCAAAGCAAGCGCGGCAAAGGTTTACGCCTGCGATGTTACCGAGATGGTCTGTGCTAAAGCCATGGAGCTCATGGGTTCTTATGGTTACAGCACTCAGGCTCCAATCGAGAAATATCTCAGAGACAGTAAGATTATTCAATTATGGCTGGGTGGAGCACAGCTTGGCCGACTGGATGCAGCGCAAAGCTTGTATCCATACAATCCAGCAAATAAATCGTAGCGCCACGCATTCATGCCTAGCGTTTGAACGGGACAGTATGCAGCCCCATTTATCCAAATTAATTTAGCTCAGTGAGGGCTAAGGTGGCGAGGGACGATAGTTCTGAGACAGCAACAGGTTCCCCGTTAGTAGGAGCGCCCCTGTTGCCGACAATGTTTCGATTGGCTGTGCCAGGAATCATTGGTTCACTGATTCAAATGTTGTTGATCGTAGTAGAAATTTTCTTGTTGAATCGAGCGGGCACAACGGCACTCGCAGCGGTAGCAACTGTTTTTCCGCTCGTTATGTTGGCGCATATGCTCTCCGCTGGCGCTATTGGCGGGGCGACTAGCGGCGCAGTGGCCCGCGCCTTAGGCTCCAGGGACTTGGTGAGGGCGGGCTCGATTTTGCGGAGTGCTGTTTTTATCGCCCTGTTCGGTGGTGCAGTGATGGGCGCATTAGTTAGTATTTTTGGCCCTACATTTTTTTATTGGGTAGGTGCTCGTGATGATGTCCTTGCTGCGGCTAATGCGTATGCGAGAATTATTTTTTTTGGAATACCGTTAGTGTGGCTTTTCAACATGATGTGTTCGGTATTACGTGGGGCTGGTGCTATGACTCGCTCGGCATTGGCTATGGGCTCAGTTGTAATCGTCTACTCGGCCTTGGGATTTTGGTTGATTCCGGAACAGGGCGCGGTTAACAGTACGACTGAGATAATGACAATCGCGGCTTACATCCTTTTGGCAAGTTATGGGATAGGTATCGTGACTGTTTTCAATCTAATTTTGTTACCCGGACAGCCAGTTCGATTTAGGGGTTTTTGGGTTGACTGGTCTGTTGTCACCGCTTTATTGAGGTCTGGTTTACTTGCGGGCACTCAATCAACCGCCACGATAGTTTATTCACTCATCGCTACGGGTTTAATCGGAAGATTCAGTATCGATTGGCTTGCCGGTTATGGTCTAGCTGTCCGCTTGGAGCTAGTAATGGTGCCTGTGATTTTTGGCATTGGCAGCGCGTTAATCGCGATTGTGGGGGCGTATGTAGGAGCTGGGCAACGCGCACGAGCAATTGAGGTTGCTTGGCGAGGCACAATTGCTAATGTCATTATCGTCGGTACGATAGGCCTTGCTTTAGGATTAAATCCGAGCTGGTGGTGCAACCTGTCGGGTGGAGATCAAGTTGCGGCACACTGCGGAAGCACTCTTGAAATTTTAGGCCCTTTTTATGGGTTTTTTGCGGCGGGACTCGGCCTCTATTTTGCTAGCCAAGGACTCAACACGTTGCTATGGCCGGTTATCGGCTCCTTGTTACGAGCGTTAATCGTTGCCAGTGGTTTATGGTGGATGACGTTCGACTGGTTTGCGACGCCGGATGCGATCTTATGGTTAGTGGCAGGAGCTATGGTTTTTTATGGCGTGTGTGTTGCACTAGGTCTGCGATTTCAGGCCTGGCGGACGTGATAGACTTTTTATTCGTTTATTTTTTGAGCTATTTTCTGGCTACTAATTAACATAAGAACTAAATTCTTAAGGAGTAATATGACCATCTCAATTCCGGCTACCGCCTTGCAATTACAATCGTTAATTCGTAACGAGGGTGAGTTAGAAATATCATTAGCTGAGGTAGAGTTGCTTGAACCCACCGCGAATGAGGTACTTGTTCGTGTCGAAGCGGCACCGATTAATCCGTCTGATTTAGGCCTTCTTTTTGGTGCTGCTGACATGGCTGCTGCCGTTATGTCTGGCGAAGCCGAACGACCCGTCATTACTGCTCCAGTACCAGCAAAGGCAATGAAGGCCATGGCTGGACGATTAGGCCAATCCATGCCGGTGGGTAACGAGGGGGCGGGAGTAGTGGTCAAAACCGGTAGCTCAGCTGCTGCTCAAAGTTTACTGGGTAAAAAAGTCGCGATGCTAGGTGGCGCAATGTACGCTCAATATCGTTGTATCGGTGTCGATCAATGTCTATTACTTCCCGATGACGCAACGACGGAAGAAGGTGCGAGTTGCTTTGTTAATCCAATTACTGCCCTCGGCATGGTTGAGACGATGCGTAGCGAAGGACATAAGGCACTTGTGCATGCAGCTGCCGCATCGAATTTAGGTTTAATGCTTAACCGAATTTGTATCAATGATGGTATCGCTTTAGTAAATATCGTGCGAAAACAGGAGCAGGTCGATTTGTTGAAATCCCAGGGAGCGAAATTTGTTTGTAATACTGAATCTCCGGATTTTTTGGCCGAATTGACCGACGCGTTGGCGGCTACCAATGCGACTGTGGCGTTCGACCCCATCGGAGGAGGTAAGTTGGCAGGGCAGATATTAACTTGTATGGAGGCGGCGCTAAACCGCAACCCGAGGGAATATAGTCGATACGGGTCCACAACACACAAGCAGGTTTATATTTACGGCATGCTGGATCCGTCTAGGACTGAGATTGCGCGTAATTTCGGCTTTTCTTGGGGTATGGGTGGCTGGCTCTTGTTTAATTTCTTGGCGAAGATTGGTCCGGCGGCCGAAGATAAGTTGCGTCAGCGTGTTGCAGGTGAGCTAAAAACGATTTTCGCAAGTAATTATTCGCACGAAGTTTCATTGGCCGAGGCGTTACAGATAGATGTCATTAACGCTTACGTTAAAAAGTCGACCGGAGCGAAATATTTGATTAAGCCAAACAAAGGAATTTAACGCTAACTCTTCAAGGAGCGTATTCCCAGTTAGTTGGGGTTAGTTCTTCATACACGTATTGGTACCGCTGGGTATGAGTAGGAACTTTTCGGATTCAGATTTCTCCCATTGCTTTGTTCGTTTGTCCGAGGCGTACTCAATTTGGAGTGTAGGTGTTTTACAAAATTCTGAGAAATCGCAGTCTCTTGAAGGTAATCGTTATTTGTGGTTGTGCGTTTGCATGGTCTCAACCGAATGCCAATTACCATTATCAGGTTTCCACCGATGCAGACCTAAAGAAGCTATACGTGAATTTATGTTTTGAGGGCGCCGCGCCTAAAGAATTGGTGGCGGAATCCCTAGATGCGTCCGTTGCTTTAGTAGGCGCGTGGTACGAGTCCGGAGAGGAAATCAAACTATCAGGGGTTATTCCGATCGATCAAGTACTTGCTAACGCGTGCTTAAATTACCAAGTGGATATTTCCAGGGGAATACAGAGGCACGACATGACTGGGCCGAAGGTTTACAGGTCAGCAGGAGCAACCGGAGTATCCAATGGTCTTTGGTTTTGGCGTCCAGAGGTATTTGGAAAAAATCGTCGAGTCCTAGTCGAATTTGATCTGCCAGATAAGTATGACGTCGCGACTTCTTGGTCTAGCACTCCAAACAAGCATACTTTTGAAGTACCTAAAACTCCTTACGATTGGCCATCGTGGATTGTGTTAGGACAATTTTTTAAAAAGGAGGTGACTGTTGGTGCTACTCAAATCGACGTTTCGATTTTGCATGGTTCGCCAGAGCCTGATATGGACGCATTGTTGAATTGGATCGAATCAGAAGCGGCGGGTGTCGATAAGGGCATTGGCCCAATTCCATTTTCTAATGTGCAGGTTTTGATGTTCCCAAATGCGCGAGCAAGACAGCCAGTCCCTGTTGCTTACGTAACGCGCGGGGGTGGCCCTACACTGCACATGATGATCAACCAGCGCAGATCAATGGACGAATTTTTCGATGACTGGACTGCAACCCACGAATTGTCCCATTTGTTTCTTCCATTCATTAATCCAGAAGATGCCTGGTTTTATGAGGGCTTTGCGAGCTATTATCAATATGTTGTTCGTGCTCGTATGGGGGCCATTGATCAAATGGACGCTTGGTCTAAACTCATATATGGCTTCCGTCGAGGTAGTCGCGAGGCTGAGGCGAGAGAATTAACTCTACTAGAGGCTACCGAGAAAATGTATGAGGGTGAGCCGTTTATGCAAGTCTATTGGGCAGGTGCAGCGTTGATGCTAATTGCTGACGTGCATATGAGGCAGGATAAGGCTTGGTCGCTTGACCGCGTTGTTCGCGAATTCAACGCTTGTTGTATGGAGAGAACGAGAGCTTGGAGCGCCCAAGAGGTTCTGCTTAAGTTCGATGAAATTTACGGAAGCCCCCTGTTTATCCCCTTGATGAGGCGATATGTAAACTCGAACGATTTCCCTGACTTAACGGATGCGTTTAGGTCTTTGGGCCTAAAGGTAACCGGTAGCGTGGTGACGCTAATAGACGGCACTGAACAACGTTCTCTACGCAATCAGATTATGTCTGTTGCAGAGTGAGCCTCATACTTACAAAATAATCACCCGCAACGTACTATTTAATTGATCATTCTCACAACTCGCCTAGACAGCTAAAAATCGTTGATATGGTAACTTTCGTTTTCGGTCTTCGAATATGGGAACTCAGTTCATAAAACAATGAAATTAATTTTCTATTTAGTCTTTGCTCTTCCGTTAGTCGTATTTGCCGAACCAAATAAATCAGCTATCCATTATGAAGTATCCGTTGGAGACTCCCTTAAAGCTCTGAAGATTTCGGTATGTTTTGACCATGCGCTTCCACCGATCTTATTTGCAAATGATGGCTCGAGTACCTTTGTGAATAATATTAGATCGAATACAGGGAGGGTGCTTGATATCGAGGTAGATCGGATAAATATTCCTGCTGAAGAATCCGCTCGTTGTATTTTTTACGATGTTTTGCTTCAGCCGAGAAATCGTGGTGAGCAACGAGGCGGTGCTGAAACACGACTGATTGAGGGTAGAGATATGCTCACCTCGATTGGGGACTGGTTATTAAGGCCGCGTTCAACCTCCGAGTATGCCCAATTCGATATAAATTTTACTATGCCCAAGGGGACATATGTGTCTTCTCCTTGGAGGCGCATTGGCGAAACGAGTTTTGTTGGCTTTAACACTCCTGTCGAATGGGAGGCGATTGTTACTTTCTCCAGCCGAGAGCCAGATACTATAAGTGTTAGTGGCAGTATTTTTGAGATCAGTGTTATGGGTGAATTTGAGCGCACGCCCGTGGCAGATATGAGTCGTTGGGTGAGGCAGTCGGCAGAGGGTGTTTCAGCCCTCATGGGGTTCTTCCCTCGCTCTCGGGTGCAGGTGGTTATCAGCCCTAGCGATCGCGGTAACTCTATTGTTCCATGGGCTTACATTACTAGAGGCGGTGGCGCGGCTATCCATGTTTTTGTCAAGCGTGATGCCAGCCTAGAGCAGCTTTTGTGGGATTTTAGTCTCCCTCACGAGATGTCGCATTTTATGTTTCCGCATATCGATTCGCGCGATTATTGGATTATTGAAGGATTGCCCACTTATCTGCAACATTTATCAATGGTCAAGGGTGGCGCTATAACTTTCCAAGAGTCTTGGTCACGGCTTTATAAGGGGTTTTTATCCGGCGAGAAATTAGGCAGAGGCTTCACGGTAGTAGAGTCAATGAGGCGTCTCACAAGACGGGGGACTTACCTTCATGTCTACTGGGGCGGAGCAGCGTATTTTTTTCAAAGAGATGTTGACTTAAGGATGCGTTCGGAAGGCGCATTGACTCTACTGGATATTTTAGTGAAATATCACGAGTGTTGCTATGATGAATACCAAAGCATTTCCGGCAATGATTTGTTAGCTGATCTTGACGTATTATTAGGTGATGATTTATTTACGCGGCGTAAGTTGATAGAGATTGAGACCGAAGATTTCCCAGATTTTAGAACAACCTTTAAAAGTCTTGGCATACAATTTTTGGGAAATAAACCAGTTTTTGAACAGAATCTGTCAAACGGGTTAGCCTCTCAAATCATGAGTCCTGTAGGATTCGATCGATAAATTTAGATGAAATTGATGTGGACATATGACTAATCTGGATGTTTGTTTTCTCCCGGCGCATAGAATGCTTGAAATGATTTCTAAAGGAGAAATTTCAGCTGTCGAATTGCTCGATTGTCACTTAGATCAAATTACAAAAATTAATGGAAAAATTAATGCGATTGTTACTTTGGATGAAGATCGAGCCCGAAGCACGGCTAGAAGTATCGATCAACGTATAAGTCAAAAGTCCCCAATGCGGATACTCGAGGCATTACCTGTTGCCCACAAAGACTTAACTGTTACGAAGGATATGAGGACGACATTTGGATCGCCTATTTTCGAGAATTTTGTTCCAGACCGTAATGCTTTGATTGTGGATCGATTACAAGACTCTGGGGCGGTAACCATAGGTAAAACGAACACTCCCGAATTTGGGGCAGGAAGCCAAACGTTTAATACGGTTTTTGGTACGACTCGAAATCCATACGATCTGGACAAGACTTGTGGCGGATCAAGCGGTGGGGCAGCAGCGGCGCTTGCGGCGGGACTCATACCAATCGCTGACGGTTCAGACCATGGTGGATCGCTTAGGAATCCAGCCAGTTTTTGTAATGTTGTTGGTCTCAGACCATCAACAGGCCGCGTTCCAACGTGGCCAAATGCGTCAGCTTGGTACCCACTATCCGTGTTAGGACCAATGGCTAGAACAGTAGCTGATATCTCTTTGATGTTATCTGCGATTGCAGGTCCGGATCTGCGGTGTCCTTTGTCAATTATGGAGAGCCCAAATATCTTTCAGCAGGGGCTGATTAGAGATTTTAAGGGGGTCCGGATCGCATGGAGCCGAACGCTCGGTGGTATACCTGTTGACGATGAGGTTTTGGGAGTCATTGAAGGTGCGGTGCGTGGCCTAGAGGACCTTGGATGCATTGTGGAAGAAGTTGACCCTGATCTTGAAGAGGCAGACGAGGTTTTTCACGTTCTCAGGGCGTGGCATATGGAGTCTACTTTGGGAGATTTACTGGAGAAGCACCCGAGTCAATTTAAAGATACTGTGGTTTGGAATATTGAGCAGGGTAAGTCGCTTAAAGGAGCTGACATCTCCCGAGCGGAGCGGCTCAGAACCGGTTTGTTTGAGCGTTTCAGTCGCTTCATGGACACATATGAGTTTATAATTTGCCCGGTGACGCAGGTCTTACCATTTGACATTAACCTTCCTTACGTCAAAGAAATTAATGGAAACGCACTATCAAACTACCTTGAGTGGATGAAATCGTGTTTTCGTATTAGTGTTACCGGCCACCCTGCACTTTCGGTTCCTGCTGGATTTTCCGCTGGAGGGTTACCAGTAGGATTGCAGATTATTGGTCGTTTCAGAGATGATTTTGGTGTGTTGCAATTTGGACACGCTTTTGAACAGTTAAATGAGGTTTGGAAAACTCGTCCCCAATTTTAAGGAGCAAGTGGTGATTTTTAATTACGCAAATTGGAAGCTAAAACTTTCAACGATATTCGTCGTAGCATCTCTCGCAGCACCAATGTCCGATACAAATGCAAACGATCGAGTTTTCATCGATGATCTAGAGGGAATTTGGTTTGAGAGAAATTATCTCGATTTTTTAAGAGAGACTAAACAGCCTCACGAGGCAGAGAAAAAATATAAGCCGGTGTTAATCGCTATAAAAAAAGAGGGTCGTGTTTTCCCCTACTTTGCAACGGACATGGTCAAGGCAACGTTGATGATTGTGTTTGATGTTGAGCCAGGAGAAGATGCAGAGACCTATCGATTAGTTTTAGGAGAGAGGAACGTCCCGACTTCTGCTGAGGACGTGGTCTATGTGTGGTTTAAAGGACAAAAATCTGCAGATGGTCAATTTCGACAATTGCAGATACAGGAGCCTCTGATAATGGACGGGCAGTGGGCATCCTACGAACGTGTTGGCAAGGAGTTGGGCCCAATAATTAATAACATCGTATTGAGTGGTGAGTATCTCGATAAAGAGGGTGAAAAATGGAGCTTTACCGATGAGGGTAAAGCAACATTTCCGGGTGAGAATGCTTTCTACTACGAAGTATCGTTGATACGAGATGGTGCCACCTGCGACTACATTGAAGCTGAGGACCTGAAATCACCAACGGGTTTGGCTTACTATGGCTTCCGTTGGACTGATTCCGGAACTGTTCAGATATTTAATGCTAACTTGGAAGGGGGGGCTGTCTTATGTCAGTCCCAGCCATTTGCAGAATTAACGCCAATGTAGCTTGTCGTTAAGTAACATCTTGAATGCCCGAAGTTTTTGAGGATGACCTATGAGTGATATCGACGTAACAAATACTCGAAGTCGTGTCGACACAGTTCAACAATGCCTTGAAGATATAAAAGTGATTCTCGAAAATAATCAGCATATTGAGTTAGACAGTCGTGGTCGTACGACGCTAACTCAAGTTCTCTCCGGAGAGAGTTATCAAGACCAAAGTCTGATAAAGCTACAAGAGCGGTTGGATTCGATGCATCCAGCCGACATCGCGGCAATGTTGGAACAATTACCCCTTGATGAACGATTAATCGTGTGGAACTTTATCCCATCAGATGTTGACGGGGATGTTTTACTTGAAGTGTCAGATGCTGTTAGAGAAACCCTAATAGCCGATATGAATACGCAAGAACTTGTTGCCGCAACGGAGCAGTTGGATGCCGACGAAATTGCTGACCTCGCACCCAACTTGCCGGAAGAGGTTATAGCCGACGTATTTAGTTCATTGTCGGAAGAAGAGCGATTACAGTTAAAAGCAGCGCTATCCTATCCAGAGGGCACGGTAGGCGCGTTGATGGATTTCGAGATGGTGACTGTTCGGGAGGATGTAGCGCTTGATGTGGTAATGAGATATCTGAGACGACTTGAGCGGTTGCCACCGAATACCGATAAGCTTTTTGTAGTTGATCGTCGAGAGGTCTTAAAAGGCGTTTTGTCGGTAAGTGATTTGATAGTAGCTGCACCAGATGCACAAGTGTGTGACGTTATGTCTAGCGATATCGTAACTTTCAATCCGGACAGGGATGCTGAAAGCGCAGCGCATGCTTTCGAGCGATATGATCTAGTTTCAGCGCCTGTGGTTGACGCTCATAGCCGTATTGTTGGAAGAATGACGATTACAGATATTGTTGATTACATTCGGGAGGATGCGGAACAGGAATCTTTGGGGAAAGTCGGTTTGCGAGATGAAGACTTATTCTCGTCTGTGTGGAAGAGTGCGAAAAATCGGTGGTTATGGCTTGCCGTCAATCTAGGGACCGCCTTTTTTGCGTCTCGTGTCATTGGGCTATTTGAGCATTCGATAGAGAAACTTGTTGCGTTGGCTGCGTTGATGCCTATCGTTGCCGCGATAGCCGGAAACTCGGGCAATCAAACTGTTGCCCTTATTGTTCGAGCCCTCGCCTTCGAAGAGATAAATAAAAGTAATGCCAAGGGGCTTCTGCGTAAGGAGCTGTCAATCGCGCTGGTTAATGGCGTTTTATGGGGTTCGGTAGCGGGTACTTTCGCGTGGCTACTCTATGGGAATATTGCGCTTGGATTTGTGATGTTAGGAGCAATGTTGCTTAATTTAATCGTTGGTGCTGGAGTTGGTATGTTAGTCCCGTTATTTTTACAAAAAATGGGTAGAGATCCCGCGATAGGATCATCCGTGTTATTAACATTTAGTACCGACAGTATGGGATTTTTAATATTTCTTGGTCTTGCGACCGTCTTCCTCGTGTGATGCGGCATGAGTATTTTTCAATACATTCCAGACCGCAATAAATCCAATTATGAGAAACAATATATTTAAATCTAATATCCACCCCTCTGAAATCACGTCCAAAACATTGTTCGAATCTAGACGGCGCTGGATGCAGGGTAGTGTCGCGTCCTTAGCTGCATTAGCACTACCACAGAATATTGCGCACGCCCGCGATGGTGTGCAATTTCCTGTACCAATAGACCGTGGTAAAAACAAATTTTCGAGTGACGAGGAACAAACAAGCTATTCCGATGTTACCCGATACAATAACTTTTATGAATTTGGCATGGGCAAGGAAGATCCGTTTGAGCAGGCTCATCGATTGAAAACTGATGGGTGGAAGATTCAGGTAGTCGGTGAGGTAGGGCGACCGAAAACATTTGATATGGACGATATCTTAAAGTTGGCGCCGATAGAAGAACGTATTTATCGATTACGGTGCGTGGAGGCCTGGTCAATGGTAATCCCCTGGGTGGGGTTTCCTTTGTCTAAATTGTTAAATGAAGTACAACCTACTGGGAACGCTCGTTTTGTTGAATTTGTTTCTTTATATGACACGGAACAAATGCCAGGCCAAAAAAGTCCAGTACTCGATTGGCCCTATACCGAGGGATTACGAATCGATGAGGCAATGAATCCCCTTACGCTTTTGACTGTTGGCCTGTATGGCGAGATTTTACCCAATCAAAATGGAGCACCAGTAAGAATCATCGTGCCGTGGAAATACGGATTTAAAAGTGCGAAATCAATTGTCACTATTAGATTAACGGAGAAGCAACCAAATTCCTCTTGGAATCTCGCTAATCCGAGCGAGTACGGATTTTACTCAAACGTCAATCCAAATGTTTCACATCCTAGATGGAGTCAGAGAAGAGAGAGACGTATTGGTGAGTTTCTTAAACGGGATACATTGATGTTTAATGGGTACTCTGAATGGGTTGCTGATTTGTACCGCGACTTAGATCTCACTGAATATTTTTAAAGCGTGTAGTCTATGACGCACCCTGCCCCTGCGCCGACATCTTCCAGTAAGAAAAAGCGTCTCTACATTCCACTAGTATGGTTTGGCAGCTCGTTGCCGTTACTCATTTTGGCTGTGCGCGCCACTATGGATAAATTGACGGCAAATCCGATCGAGTTTATTTCCCAATTTACAGGATGGTGGACGCTTGTTTTTTTAATGCTGACATTATCTGTGACGCCTATTCGCCAGATTTTCAATATGCCGTTCATTTTCCCCTTCAGAAGAACCTTAGGCCTCATTACATTTTTTTATTCGTTAGTCCATTTTTTAAGCTGGCTGGTTTTGGATCAGTATTTTCATTGGACAGAGATTCTGTTGGACTTAACGGAGCGGCCCTTTATCTATTTTGGTTTTTCGGCATTTGCGGGCCTCTCAATATTGGCGATTACATCAGTAAACCGTGTCAAAATGAGGTTGGGATCGATACAATGGCGGCGGTTACACAGAATGATTTATGTCATTGCGATGTTAGGCGTAATACACTTTTTCATGCTGGTGAAGATTGACGTAACTGAGCCGTTAATATTCGCCGTTATACTATTCCTCTTGTTAGGTTGGCGGATTTTTTTTCGTATCAGAAAAAATTGAGGATTGAGCATAGAGTTGCTTGTCGCACGTAGTGTATGTGGGACTATTGCGGTTTTATGAATATACGATCTAAATTAACTGAAATTGACCAATTCTTGGAAAGACTATCAATCACAAACTCCGATTTTTATTTGGTATCGTCATTTGTTTCTCTGGTCATATCGACTTTTGATTATTTCGCAATTTATTTGTAAGAAAGGCGAAGATAGGTTGGTCGTAGATCACTATACCGATACCTAAAAGAATCCCGGTAAAGCCAATAAACCCGCTTGGACCCACAATTTCATCAAGAATTATCCACGCCAGTATGGAGGCCGCGATTGGCTCGGCTAGAACAGTCATTGAAACAATGGTGGCGGAAAAACGTCGCACACCCCAGTTAAGTATTGTGTGCCCAATAAGTTGAGGGCCTAATGCCAACAACGAAATGTATAGCCAGGCTGTGGGTGATAGGGAGGGTATTAGTTGCTCTTCGCTGCATAAGCGAAGGAGGGCAAGTACCACAGTAGCGAACCCGTATGTTAGGAAAACATAAGTTTTCAAGTCGATCGTGTTACGAAGCGTTCGGCCGATGATCAAATAAGCTGCGATTGAGATTGCACCAAAAGTGGCGAGCATTTCACCTTTAAGGAAACTTTCTGCCGCTCTCCCTAAGAATTCATTCTCGTTGTAGAAGATAAATAATGCGCTACCTATGGAGATCATTATTCCAATAACTTGCTGTCTTGTGATGATTTCCTTTAAAAAGAGAAAACTTATTATTGCTACCCACAGAGGACTCGTTGTTACTAGAAATGTGCTCCTTGAGACGGGAATATATTCTAACGATATTATCCACGTCAGAAAGTGTGCAGCTAAAAAAATACCGGCAAGAGCGCTTTTTAATATCGTATCAGTTGTGGACTGCTCTAAGCCGCGATAAATCGAGTTGAGGGACACTAGGGCTAAACAAGCAGAGGCGAGTCCCAGTCTCAGAAATGCAATAGCACCTGAGGTGGCGCCTTCATTTTGAGCGCCCTTAGTAAGCACAGCCGCTGTCGAAACGACCAGAACGGCGAGTGCAAGCAGCGAGTAATCCCTATAAATTCTCTTTTGACTGACTGATTTGATCAATTAGTTTAATTTATCAGGGGTTAGTGGGTCGACCGGTAATCCATAAACATCAATACCCTCCTCCTGAAGTTCTTTGATGGCCTCTCCTGAAGCTTCACCGCGTATAGATCGATTATCTGTTTCGCCGTAATAAATTTTACGTGCTTCTTCGGGAAATTTTGCGCCAACGTCTTCTGTATTTTGTATGATGTATTCGATAAACTTACTTTGAAGATGTTGTGGGTTTAAGCCAGCAAGAGCCGTTTCTGTTTGCTTAGTTGCTATCGGACTTGTATGAGTAGACCCGGTGTTGACATAAGGTGCCGACAGCTGCTTGGTTACGTCGGTTGAGCCACAGTTTGGGCACGATATCTGTCTATTTGTTAGTTGTTTGTCAAAGTTAGCCGCGGAGGCAAACCAACCTTCGAAACTATGACTTTGATCACAAGTTAAGTTATATACAATCATTATTGAAACCTAAAAAATCAAACGATAAGGAGGCAAGCTGTAGTTTAAATGTTTTAGCTACGTACCATGGGTATTTTAGCAACCGAACAATTTTTGGACTCGTTACGGAGCTATTTGTTCATTGGAGAAAAGGTCTTCGATCGACTCTCTGTCTCTAATGACATGTGCCCGAGTATCATCGATAAGGATTTCGGGGGCTCTTCCCCGAGAATTATAGTTCGAGCTCATAGTCATACCGTATGCCCCGACCGAGTGAATAGCAAGTACATCGCCCTCATTAACGCATAGGTCTCGGTCTTTACCTAAAAAGTCTCCTGTTTCACAAATCGGTCCGACGATATCGTAACGTTTTAAGGGTCGATTTTTCTCTTCTATGATGCTATCGATATGATGGTACGCGTTATACAAAGATGGTCTTGCGAGATCGTTCATCGCGGCATCTACAACAATGAAGTTTTTGTTTGGCCCATGCTTGAGGTATTCGACCGTGGTGAGTAGTAAGCCTGAATTCCCAACAATTGAGCGACCCGGTTCTATAAGGATCTCTTGTTCGCGCGAGCCCATGGCCTCGAGTAACATTTTGACGAACAGCTCTTGGTGAATCGGAGTTTCATCTTGATATTGAATACCTAGTCCACCACCAAAATCAATATGATCAATTACAATATTCTCAGCAATGAGTGCATCAGTTAACTCAACCATTTTTAGAGCCGCGTCTCGCATTGGCGCGATTTCGGTGAGTTGAGATCCGATATGACAATCAATACCGGTGGGCTCTATATTAGGGAGCTTTGCCGCGATCTTGTAGAGGCGCATAGCGTCATCAACGTCGACTCCGAACTTATTTTCTTTCAGCCCTGTTGAAATATAGGGATGTGTTTTCGCGTCTACGTCAGGATTGACTCTCAAGCTAATATTTGCTTCAACACCCAACTCCCTTGCTATGGTGGAGATACGATGTAGCTCGGATTCAGATTCGACATTGAAACATTTTATCTTCTGTTCGAGCGCATAGTGAATCTCGGCGTGGGTTTTACCAACACCAGAGAAGACGGTTTTACTTGGGTCTCCTCCAGCGGCTAGCACCCGGCTTAATTCTCCTCCTGAAACAATGTCGAAGCCGCTTCCTAAATCCGCAAGAATTCTTATGATTGCGATGTTCGAGTTCGCCTTAACAGCGTAACAAACGAGGTTTTTACGCTCTCCGAAAGCATCCTTGAATCTATTGAAATTAGTCTTTATCGAGTTTTTAGAATACACATAACAAGGCGTTCCAAACTCCTTCGCTACATCACTTGCAGCTTTATTCTCAATAAACAGACGACCTGTTTTTGTGTTGATTGTCATTATTTTTGTTGTGTTGCTGAGTCTTGATTTAAGTTTTTTTTCGTGGGCGCATCTGTCTTTTCGGTCTCAGATTTATCTGGTAGATAAAGTGGTCCTGTTTGTCCGCAACCCGAGATTAGACATAAACAAAAAAATACAAAAATTATTTTCGATATTGAGGTCATAAGTCTCGACGGGAGTTTTTTGGCATATTGGTCTCAATCCAAGCTTCAACGTGCTTTATAAGTTCTGCGGGTGACTTGTCAGTTGTTTTTATGGGCTTTCCTATGACTACATTAATTGTCCCTGGTTTTTTTAGCAATGCATTCTTAGGCCAATATTCACCGGCATTGTGCGCGACTGGCAGTATATCTGACTGCAGCTTTGACGACAGCCAAGCCCCACCGACTTGATAGTCGACTTTTTTTAGAGGTGAGGTTCTTGTTCCTTCTGGAAAGACAATAATATACCAGCCGTTCTCAATCCGGTTCCTACCTTGCGTCAACATTTGCTTGAGCGCTTTAGATCCGCTTGATCGATCTATAGCGATTGGGTTCATCATCGCCAGTCCCCAACCAAAGAAGGGGACGAGCAGGAGACTACTTTTTAAAACCCAGACTTGAGGTGGGAATATGGTTTGAAAGGCGAAAGTCTCCCAGGCTGATTGGTGTTTGGATAGGATCACACACGGAGCGCTAGGTATATTGTCTAGACCTTGAACGCTATATTTTATCCCGCAGATATGTTTTGCGAGAAATGTGATGCAGTATGACCATAACGTGATGATGCGATACCTTTTGATCGGAGATAGTGGAAAAGTAAGAATCGCGACAAAGGAAAATACTATAGTTAGTGATGCTCGTAATAATTCGAAGATTAAAGATCGGACTAAACAGAGCACGATTACCCAGCCGTAATGTGTTTTACAGCTTCGTTGAGATCGATGAACTGTATCGTGGCTTTTGGTAATTGATCGCTTTTTGATGTTTTTTCGCCCTTGCCGGTTTTTACTAAAATAGGGAGCGCGCCAACCGAACTCGCGGCTTGAAGATCTTTAAGTGAATCGCCAATGAACGGAACATTCTCAAGGTCAACATTGAAGCGCTCTGCAATGCTCAGTAGCATGCCTGGCTCAGGCTTGCGGCAGCTACAGAGACTTTCACTTATGTGTGGACAAAAGAATAAAGCGTCGATTCTGCCTCCAACGTTAGCAAGAGCTCGATACATTTTTTCATTGATCGCATTGAGAGTAGACATGTCAAATAGACCTCTACCAATTCCAGATTGATTGGTGGCGACAACTACTCGATAACCCATATGATTAAGTCGGGCGATAGCTTCTAAACTTTGTGGTATCGGCTTCCATTCCGTTGGGTTTTTAATGTACTGGTCACTGTCGAAGTTGATGACGCCGTCTCTATCGAGTATTACTAACTTCATTTTATTTCGTTGTTGCTATTGATAATTCTGATAGGTCGCCAACGCAATTCAGCAGAATTGATAGTTGATTTAAGAGCGCCAATCTGTTCTTACGCTCCGCTGCATCATTTGACATCACCATCACTTTATCGAAAAAAGAGTCGACTTCACTTCTTGCTGTCGACAACGCCTTTAGTGCATCTGTGTAGCGCCTTTGAGTGATTGCTTTTGTCACGGTCGGTGACAAAGCTTGAATTGCCTCGTAAAGGGAGACTTCTTCTTTTGTGTTGAATAACTTAGGTTCCACTTCGCAGCTACCGTCCACATTATTTTTTTTGAGAATATTCTTAATACGCTTATTCGCTGTCGCTAATGCTGCAGCATGATCTGTTTGAAGGAATTCATTTATCGCTACTAAGCGAGGTTGTACAAGATGCAGTTGATTAGACTCTGTGGCTAGTATTGCCTCAATTTTGTCTATCGAGTACCCCTTATCTTTGAGATATCCTTTGAATCGGTCCATGATGAAGATTTTAATTTGTGACTTATCTACACTTAGCTTTAACTCTTTTGAAAATTTTTCGGTAGTCCAGTTAATGAGTTCGTGAAGGTCGAGTTCAACCGGGTATTCTGTCAGTATTCTGATGATTCCTATTGCTTGCCGCCTAAGCCCGAAGGGATCTTTTTCGCCCGATGGGATGAGTCCAATCCCAAATATTCCTACGATAACGTCAAGTTTGTCCGCTAGCGCCAACGCAGCTGATATCTCGCTATTGGGAATATTGTCGGTGGCGAATCTTGGCCGATAATATTGCTCTAATGCATCGGCTACATCGGGAGATTCTCCTTGGGCGAGCGCATAGTAACGACCCATGGTTCCTTGTAATTCGGGAAATTCTCCGACCATGTCTGAGAGTAGATCGGCTTTACATAGTTGAGCTGCCCTTGAAACTTTGTCGCGATCCGCTCCCATGTGATTTGCTATTTGAATAGATAAGCTGCGTAAACGTGTAACTCGGTCCAATTGAGATCCGAGCTGATTATGATAAATAACGTGCTTTAATTTTTCAGTTAGATCAATGAGGGGAGTTCGAATATCGCTTCGGTAGAAAAATTGGGCATCTGCTAGTCGTGGCCGGATAACTTTTTCGTTTCCCTCAACGATGTTACTTGGATCATCGAGCTTCATGTTACTAACCAGTAAAAACGTTTCTGCTAAATTCCCATTCCTATCAAATAGTGGAAAATATTTCTGATTGGTCTTCATCGTAAGTACGAGACATTCTTCAGGGATTGAGAGGAAGTCTTTATCAAATCGAGCGACATAAACCTCGGGTAACTCCACCAAAGACGTAACTTCGTCTAATAGATCTTCGTCATTTTGAAGTTCGAGGTCTTGTTGATTTGCTTTTTGCTTTAGTTGATCTAGGATGAAGGCCTTACGCTTATTGTAGTCAGGCATTACTCGCCCTGCTTCCTCAAGAGTCGACTCATACTCATTGGCATGTTGAATCGTAATATCACCCTTTGAGTGAAATCTATGTCCGATTGATCGGTTTCCGCTGTTTAGCCCTAGTGTCTTGATAGCAACGATTCTTTCGTCGAGCAGCGCTACTAGACGATGTGCTGGCCGCACAAAATTTACCGTTTCTAAATTATCCTGTGGTTGGTAGCTCATTACTTTAGGGATGGGCAGCTTTGATATCGAGAGATCGATCGCTATTTGTAATCCATCGTCGATAGTTACACCAACTTTTTTTTGACGGAGATAAATGAATTCCATCTTTCCATCACTCTTTAATTCAGTCTTCTGTGCGCTGCTCTCATCGAGCCCAAGTGATTTAAGTTTCTTCAGTAGCGCCTCTGTCGGTGCGCCGTTATCGGTAAAGCCGACATTTTTAGGCATTAGCTTTTGATTGATTGTCTCCTCCGGAGAAACGCCTAGCACATCATTTATGATAATAGCTAGTCTACGTGGCGTCGCGAATGTCTCATAGCGAACATCCTCGGACACAAAATTTTGTTTTCTCAGACTGGAAACGATGCCTGACCCAAATGAGCTGCCAAGTGTCCTCAAAGCTTTAGGAGGCAGTTCCTCCGTTAGTAATTCTACAAGTAGAGTTGCCATAATAATGATTATGTTTGGGTAGAAATATTTTTTCGAATATCGATGATTTCAGACACCTCTTCCTGGGGCATAAAAGCCATGATGGCCTCATCAGATGCGCGTTCATATCCTAGAGCTTTACGTGAAGCTCGATATGCTTGCGCCGCCATTCTGGCTAACGTTCGTACTCTTCCAATATAACTCGCGCGCTCCGTAACTGATATGGCTCCTCTAGAGTCGAGAAGGTTAAACGCATGGGAGCATTTCATAACCAGTTCGTATCCAGGGAGAGGTAATTCGGCGTCAAACATGGCGATTGCTTCTTTTTCGAAAGCGGAAAAATTAGCAAAGAGCAAATCCGTATTGGCTTTTTCGAAGTTATATGTTGATTGTTCTACTTCATTTTGATGGTAGACGTCTCGATACGTAATTCCAGGTGCCCAGTCAAGGTCAAACACGCTTTCTTTTGATTGGAGGTACATAGCAAGTCTCTCGAGTCCGTATGTGATTTCGCCCATAACGGGTTTACAACTTATGCCACCGACTTCTTGAAAGTAAGTAAACTGAGTGACTTCCATGCCATTGAGCCACACCTCCCACCCTAACCCCCAGGCACCCAGTGTGGGAGATTCCCAGTCGTCTTCAACGAATCGAACATCATGTTCGCGTGGGTTAATTCCGATTGTCTCAAGTGAGCCTAAATATAGATCCAAAATGTCGGAGGGTGCGGGTTTGAGGACCACCTGAAATTGATAATAATGCTGCAGACGATTCGGATTAGCTCCGTACCTACCATCTTTGGGTCTACGAGATGGTTGAACGTACGCCGCTTTCCAAGGTTCTGGCCCGATTGCTCTTAGAAAGGTGGCCGTATGAAAAGTCCCGGCACCTACTTCTAAATCGTATGGTTGTAGTAGCGCACAACCCTGTGAACTCCAATATTTTTGAAGTTCTAAAATCATGTCTTGAAAGTAGACCATTTATAAACCTAGGATATGTATAGCAAAAAGCAATGATGCTCCATTTTACCTTTTTTCACTTTTGGACCAATATAACGTCGATTTCAAGCTTAGCAATAGGATGCTCAGGGTCAGAAATATGAACGCTAAATTGCCCCATCGGCTATACGGCGTCACGCCTTTGCGCCCATAAATTTCTGCGCGTAATACGCTTTCCGAAAATTGAGGCAGTCGCGCAATAATGTGGCCTCTGTGATCAATGACGGCAGTGACCCCGGTGTTCGTTACGCGCAGCAGTTCTCGCCCAGTCTCTATGGATCTGGCTTGAGCGATTTGAAGATGCTGCTGAGGTCCAAAGGACTCTCCCCACCAAGCATCGTTCGTGAAGTTAGCAAGCACAGTTGCCTCAGGAAGCTGCCGAATAATTTCCTCGCCAAATACATCTTCGTAGCAAATATCGACCCCAAGAATTTGTGTACCAAGATCGAATGGTTCTTGATTGGCATCCCCAGCAGAAAAGTTTGACATAGGAATTGAAAGGACGTTGAGTAAAACCGAGGTAAGCGATCGCATTGGAAAGTAATCACCGAAGGGAACAAGATGGTGCTTGCGATAACGACTAGTTTCTTCGCCGCCTATATGTAGCACGCTGTTATAGAAATTTCCTTCTTCTGATTTTTCTGGGATGCCCAATATAATATGCGAATCATTCACTTGGGCATGCGTTCGAAGAGCGTCCCAATACCACTCCGGGACATTATTCGAGAGTAACGGAATAGCCGTTTCAGGTAGAAGTATAAGGTCTGTTTGTTCTTGGAGGACCATATCGAGGTATGTCATCATTGTTTTATCGAGCCACTCGCGATTCCATTTCATATCCTGAGATATGTTTCCCTGGAGCAAAGACACTGTTGTGGCGCTTTGACTAATCTTCTCTGTCCATCGAACCGACCCCAAAACAATTGACAGAAATAAGATTAGCGTGGGTAGAATTACCCCTACTTTCCATTTAGGATTTGCTCGGTTTACAGATAAATATGTGAAAAGGTATCCAACCCCACCTGAGCAAAAGGCACATGCAAGTGTCACGCCGTATATGCCAAGTAACGGAGCATAGTTTGAAAGCGGGCTCAATGGTATTTGGGAGTATCCGATTGATAACCATGGGAAGCCGGTTAAAAACCACCCGCGACACCAGTCTGATAAGGCAAGTCCCACCGGGAACACAATTAACATTCGTCGCGATGGAGAAGATACGAGCTTGGCAAGTGCCGTCTGGATAATGGCTGGTGGTAGAGCAAAAATTGCACTCAGAAAGACAGTAGCAATTACAGCCAAAACCGGGTGCATACCCCCGAAGTTGTGGAGACTGACATAAACCCAACTTGTTCCCGTGATAAGAAGACCAAATGAAAAAGAAAAAGATATTGCAAATACTCTCGTGACTTTTTGTTCGTGCAATATTAAAAATAACAATGCACAAGTGAGTATAGGAATTAAAAAAATTGATAATGGCGCAAAGCCTAGAACCGTTATAGCTCCTAGGATGAACGCCCAAAGAACTGGCCGGTTTGTTAACGTTTGCGCCAGGAGAGGGGGGATTTTAGGGTTTTTGATCAATCTTAATTTTTTCTACCAATAGCGCGTGAACTCTTCTGCTATCCGATCGCGTTACAGTGATGCTGAGCTCACCAATTTTAATTTCTTCACCTATTTCCGGTAGCTTACCAAGGTGCGCTAACACTAGGCCGCCTATTGTATCGAAGTCGCTGTCCGGAAAATTAGTGCCGAAGTGATCATTAATATCTGAAATTTCTGTTACCGCTTTGACTCGATATCGACCAAATTTGTCTTCTAAGATGTTTGCCTCAGATTCATCGAAATCGTATTCGTCTTCAATTTCGCCAACGATTTGTTCTAGCACGTCTTCAATCGTAATAAGTCCTGCTACGCCGCTGTATTCATCAACAACGATCGCCATATGATTTCTGTTACTTCGAAACTCTTTGAGTAGTACATTCAGCGGCTTTGATTCAGGGATGAACACTGCCGGTCTTAGCATATCTCTTAGATCGAATGATTCAGGATCTTTGTAGTAGCGTAATAGATCTTTCGCGAGCAAAATGCCTAAAATTTCATCTTTATTATTTTCGAATACAGGAAATCTAGAGTGATTGGTTTCGACTGCTAAGCCAATAATATCGGTCATGGGGGACTTTACGTCTGCCATGTAACATTGGGATCGGGGGATCATAATGTCTCTTGCCGCCATTTCTGAGACTTGTAGAACACCCTCCAGCATAGACAGCGCATCGGAGTCTAGGAGATTCTTTTCAAATGATGCGTGCAGCAATTCGATAAGTTCTTCTTTATCTTCGGGTTCTCGGCCTAATAAGTGGGTAATTTTTTCTAACCAACTAGATTTTTTAGTAACTTTATTCATGTGGCGTTTGACTCGAAGTCTTGTTCATATGGATTGGGGATCCCCATTTTTTCTAGAATGTCGATTTCCATGCCCTCCATAATTTCTCTTTCAGCATCTTCTTCATGACTGAAATCTTGAAAGTGGAGTGTCGCGTGCACACAAAGATGCGCAAAATGATCATGGAACGTTTTGTTTTGTTTTTTTGCTTCTCCTCTGATGACCGGAATACAGAGTGCGATATCAGCAGATAACGGTGTCGTCTCTCCATACGGAAAAGTGAGTACGTTAGTTGCTTTATTCCGATCTCGGAAGTATCGGTTTAGCTCTCTGCCCTCGTCCTCATCAATAAGTCGAACCGTCACATTGGCATCCTCTAAAAGGGACGCTAATATCCACCGTCGAATATCGCGCTTGGTCGGAAGTCCAGGCCACGATTCGGATTGTTGAACAGTTAATTCTAATTTGGCCTTGCTCATAAAACTGGCTTAATCATCAGACCTTGCCGCTGCATATGCCTTGACGATTCTTTGTACTAAGGGATGTCTGACGACATCTTCAGATTCAAATTGTGTGAATGCGATACCTTTTACTTTTTTTAGAATCGCTTCCGCTTCGTTCAGCCCGCTTTTTTGCCCCTTTGGAAGATCTATTTGGGTGCTGTCCCCTGTAACGACAGCTCGGCTGCCGAACCCCATCCGGGTAAGGAACATTTTCATTTGTTCTGGCGTCGTATTTTGCGCCTCGTCGAGAATAATGAACGCATCATTGAGTGTCCTTCCTCGCATGTAGGCAAGTGGGGCGATTTCAATGGCGCTACGCTCAAATAATTTTCCAACTTTTTCATATCCCATTAGATCGTAAAGAGAGTCGTAGAGGGGTCGAAGATACGGATCTACTTTTTGGGATAAATCTCCAGGCAAAAAACCAAGTCTCTCTCCTGCTTCCACAGCAGGTCTAACTAAAACGATGCGTTTTACGTTGCCACGTTCAAAAGAATCTACCGCCGATGCGACTGCAAGGTACGTTTTTCCGGTTCCGGCTGGGCCTATTCCAAAAGTAATATCGTGGGACTGTATTTGATTTAAGTATTGAGTTTGACGCGGGGTCCTACCTCGCAGGTCTCGTCTTTTTGTCTGTAAAACGAGCTCTGAATCTTGGCCATCTGCCCTCGCATTTTGAGTGATTTCGACAATGCCCAGTTGGATATCTTCGGTGTCGAGATGGCGACGCGACGATTCATACAATAGAGATAATGTGTCCGCTCCAACCTGAATGCTTTCACTGTTTCCGCTCAGAGTGAAAATTTCACCCTTGCGAATAATCTTAATATTAAGTTCTTGCCCTATTGCTTTTAAGTTGACGTCCAGTGCGCCACACATGTTTGCGAGTCTAGCGTTATCAACTGGTGCAAATACAATTTCAGTGGTATCCAAGCTTAAGTGATCCTATTTTTTACAATAGATAATAGTATATCGGAAGACTATCAATCTCTGGTGATTACGTTGCCGCGAAGCGAATTCGGTAGCGCTTCAGTCACTTCTATTTTAACTGTATGACCAATCAGACGCTCTTGTCCTTCGAAGTTGATTACTTTGTTGCTGTTTGTTCGGCCAGATAGCTTGGAGGGATCTTTTTTTGAAACCCCCTCAACCAGCACATCATATTCACTGCCAATCATCCGTTGATTGAATCTAAAGGCATTTTCACTTAATTTATCTTGGAGTTGGCTTAGTCGTTGTTTTTTGATGGGTAAAGGAACGTGACTGGGAAGCGCTGCAGCTGGAGTGCCAGGACGCGGGCTGTACATGAAGCTGAAGCTACCATCGAAGTTTACTTCGTCTACGAGGCTCATTGTGTCGTCAAAGTCCGAAGCCGTCTCTCCTGGAAAACCTACGATAAAATCAGAGCTTATTGAAACCGTGCTTCGAGCAAGCTTTAAGTCGTCGATGATTTTTATATAGTCCGCACGCGTGTAACCTCGCTTCATTGCTTCCAGTACTCGATCGGATCCGGACTGGACAGGAAGATGTACGTGGTCGACCAGCTTAGGTAGCTTACGATAACTATCAATTAAGGCTGCTGAGAATTCTTTAGGATGTGATGTGGTAAATCTGATTCTCTCCACCCCAGGAACCTCGGATACGTAATCTAGTAGTGTCGCAAAGTCTATGGCTTCGTTATCTTGTTCATGATAGTAGGCGTTAACATTCTGTCCTAATAATGTAATTGCCTTGACGCCTTGAGTCGCCAGTGTCGCGACCTCCACAAGAACGTCTTCGAAGGGCCTTGATATCTCCTCTCCTCGAGTGTAGGGCACCACGCAGAAAGTACAGTATTTGCTGCACCCTTCCATGATTGAGACCATCGCAGACTGACTGGTGGTTATGGGCGTTGGCAAGTTATCGAATTTTTCAACCTCCGGAAAAGAAATATCGATTTGAGATTTTCCTTTTTTTTGCCGCTCTGCCAGTAGTGATGGAAGCCTGTGTATGGTTTGCGGTCCGAACACCAAATCAACATAGGGCGCTCGGGACATAATTACTTTTCCTTCTTGCGAAGCCACGCATCCGCCCACACCTATTCTGACATCAGGGTTGAGTTCCTTTAAGTGACGCACCCGACCTAAGTCACTGAATACTTTTTCCTGCGCTTTTTCTCGTACAGAGCACGTATTGAACAGAATTAAATCTGCGTCTTCAACTTTGGTGGTTTTTTCGTATCCGTCATATGCACGTAACACGTCGACCATTTTGTCAGAGTCGTATTCATTCATCTGGCATCCGAAAGTTCGGACGTATACTTTTTTCATAGGTGCTTTAAGCTGATGGGCTTGTTAAAAAATAATGTCTTAATTTTACAAGAATGAGCGTCTACAAGGGCCTTTCAAAATATAAAATCATCCATGTATCCAAGAAATCTAAACGACGCGCTTAAATTCGAGCGGTTTAAACAGTCCTTATGGCGGGAGTGGTTGGTATAGACTGTCGATAACTAATGGGATTCAACCTCTCTAATTAAATTAATGTGATGGTATTTAGTCAAATTTTACAATTTATTTCTCGATTTAGACGCGCGTTTCTCTCGCCTACAAAAGCGCTCACCTCCTATTCGCAGTGCGCTGAGGACTTGATAGTAAAGATGTTCTTGCAAGTAGGGGCCTCAACAGAGCGAGGATTTTATGTGGACGTCGGCTGTCACCACCCAAGGCGAGGCTCTAATACTTTCGGATTCTACAAAGCTGGTTGGTGCGGCATATTAATCGATATGGAGGAGGATAAGGTGCGTGTAGCCCAAATGGCGCGTAAACGGGATGTGGTCGTTCAATCCGCCATCAGTGACCGAGCCGAAACGCTAAATATCTATAGTCCTGGTGAATTTTCGACGAATGCGACCATAGATCCTAGCGCAGCTGCGCATCATCCGGACTATCATCGTTTGAGCGCTGTTACGACCGAAACGCTCACAGAGGTCTTGGATCGATGTGATTGTCCCGAGACCTTTGAGTTTTTAAATATTGACTGCGAGGGCAACGATTTTCGGGTCCTCAAAGGCCTGTCCTTAGTGAAATATGAGCCTAAAGTGATCTGTATCGAAATTTGGGAATCGAAAGCAGGGCTCGATGATTTGGTTGCCAGTGATATTCACACATATTTATCAAGACATGGCTATGAGTTGCGGAGCTGGGCCATTTTCTCTGCGATTTACGTCCGAAAACCAGCCTCCTGATTTAGGAATTTTGTGTTGCTTTAAAGTGGATTGGTGGCGATTCAGGGACTCGAACCCCGGACCTGCGGATTATGATTCCGTCGCTCTAACCAGCTGAGCTAAATCGCCACATGTCTTACTTAGAGTAGGGCCGGCAGATTACTGTCAAGGCCGATAATTGTCAAGGCAGGTATTTCGAGCACTAATCTCGGTTGGCCGGTAAACTTACACCATGACTGATTATGATGTCTTGATTGCAGGCGCGGGTCTCGTTGGGAGTGCGACGGCTATTTCCCTGTCTCGGTTGGGTCTGCGGGTTGCGCTGGTGGAGCCAAGTGGTTCAACTGTTAGCGCTCAGCCAGAGCGATTAACGACCGAATGCTTCGACAACCGGGTTTTCGCGATCCGACCTTCAACTAAGCGATTCTTAACTGATGAGCAGCTTTGGAATAATATTTCTGAAAAGAGAGTGCAGCGTGTCACACGAATGCACATCGATGGCGAGGGTCGAGAGCGACTAACGTTAGGGGCTCATGACGCCGGTATTGTGGAGTTAGCGTGTATCGTTGAGAACGATAATCTGTGGCGGTCAATATGCAGCCGATTAGATGATTCGGTCGCGCGGCTTCATGGTGACATATTAGCAATCGACCAAGAACCTGGACTTGTAACCGTTGTTACTTCAAAGCGTAAGGTCAATTGCAAATTATTAGTGGCTGCGGATGGCGCGAACTCTGTCGTGCGACGTCACTGTGAAATCAGTGTGGGTGAGCGTGATTACAATTACACGGGTTTAGTTGCAAATTTTACTGTGGCGCGGCCACATCGGGGTGCGGCTTATCAGTGGATGGGGGCAGAGGGTGTCATCGCTTATTTACCGCTACCCGGAAACTTGGCGTCAATTGTTTGGTCCGCTCACGATGAATTTGCGCACGGGTTAGATGAAGACGTTTTGTTTGAGAGGTTATCCAAGAGATACAATCCGCTCGGTATAGTCGATCTGGTGAGTAGGATTGGACGTTTCCCGTTACGGCGCGTATTGCCTCAAACGGTAACTAGCGGTAGGGTAGTCTTGATTGGTGATGCGGCCCATCAATTCTTACCTCTAGCAGGACAAGGACTCAATGTCGGCTTGGCTGATACTGCTAAATTGACGGGTTTAGTGAAGCAATATGGTTTAGAAGATCCGGGAAGATTAGCTGTAGTCAATCGGTATCGTCGTGCAAGAAAAGAAGAGATCGAAATCTTCACATATTTTACGGAGGTGATGCACGATATGGCCGTACGTGGGTCCGATTGTTATCGGACTTTACACAACATCGGGGTTGGGGCTGTTCGACACGCAGACGTATTGAAACGGGTTTTGATCAAAAAAGCTGTAGGGTAGTCAAAGTTTGAATGAAAGGTAGGCAATGTATAAATATTTGATATTGATTTTTAGTTTTGTGTTCAGCGGTGCTTTTGCTGACGAGGGTACCTTAGAGGACCGGATTCGAGACAGGTTTCCCACTGCCTCCATCGACTCAATCTCAGAAACTCAAATTATGGGACTTTATGAGATCGTTATTAGCGGCTCAATTTATTACGTCGACGAGAGCTTTACTTATTTGTTCGACGGCAACTTAATAGAATTAAGCACAATGCGAAACGTAACCTCGGAGAGAGTCTCAGAGATCGAGATGGCTGAACTAGAAAAAGTTTCTATGCCGTTTGATGAGTTGCCTTTGGAGATGGCGATTAAGCGTGTTTATGGTTCCGGTGAGCGAGAATTTGCTTATTTTGCGGATCCCAATTGCGGATACTGTCGCAAGTTTGACGAAGAAACTTTAGGAAATATCACGGATGCAACATTGTATTTGTTTCTTTACCCAGTCATTACAGAACGGTCGATTCCTATCTCCAAAGCGATTTGGTGTTCTGCTGACGCTGGTGAGGCTTGGGATGACTTTATATTTCATGGTGTTAATCCGGACGCTAACGACGACTGTGAAAACCCCATTGATCAGATTGTCGAGTTCGGTAAAAAAATGTTGGTTAGAGCAACACCCACGTTATTATTTAGTGACGGTTCAAGGGCGAGTGGGGCGCTGAATTTGGAACAGTTGGAAGGACGATTAACAGCTGCCCAGGGGACTAATTAACAAAAATTTATAGGAATTTTATTATTCTGAATTTGCAGTCAAGATAAAGGTCTTTGGGACCAGGAGCCACATGAAACCCTTTTGTTTCATTTTGCCCGCATTAATGGCTGCTGATTCGCCAAATCCCCAAAAGTAATCAGCCCGAACGGCGCCTTTTATGGCGCCGCCTTTATCCTGAGCGAACATTAATTGACTCAAAGGAGCTGATGAGTTGGGTTGGGTCGTCGCGAGATAAACCGGAAACCCTGCCGGAATAAAAGTGTCGTCGACCGCAATACTGCGGTTTGGAGTTAGTGGGACGCCTAAGGACCCAATTGGCCCGTCGAGATTTGATGGGAGTTTTCTGAAAAATACATACGATGGGTTCTCGTTCAGCAGTGCATTAATTTTGTCGGGATTATGTTGGGC
>CAJQIK010000037.1 GCA_905478365.1 uncultured Burkholderiales Genera incertae sedis bacterium | reverse complement strand
ACAGTAAGGTCAAGAATATTTAGGGCTCGTGAAGCGATTTCGCAAAAAATTAAACCCATGTTGGATGTGGGAGAAGGAAAAAGATGGTAGACAAAGAAAAAATCTCTGGTCTTGTGGATGGAGAGATGGACGAGAGGAATGAGCTTTCGGCATACAATGCTGTCAAGCACTCGAGCGAAGCTCTGGAAACCTGGCGGCGTTATCACATTATTCGCGACGTAGTTCGCGCCGAGGCAAAACCTGGTCTTTCCCTGGATCGTTTCAAGGCGGCTCTTGATAAGGAGCCAACGGTTATCGCTCCAAGAGTAAGGGGCTTTAAGCGGTCTGTGGATGCATCTTGGATGAAAATAGCAGCATCATTTGCGGTGATTGCAGTTGTCGGATGGTTAGGAGTTGCCGAAAACAGCCCAGTTGAGGTTCGAATCGCGAAAAGGGACTTTGTGGCTCAGCAGCAGCAGGTCGCTCTAGAGGAGGCGTACGATGAAGCCATTTCCGAATATCTTGCGGCGCATCGCCAAGTCAGTCCGCGAGGTCTAGGTTCAAGCGCGCTCGATGGTAGCTCTGGCGAATAGTTTTCGTGGTAGACGCATGATGGTGCGTCTACTCTCGTTTGCGTTGGCTCTGATTGTTGTTGGAGTTTTCGCGGGGACTGCTTTTAGTCAGCCACAGAAGCTCACTCATCATGACGCGCTTACGGCGCTGAAGCAGGTTGCTTATGCTGGACGCACTCTAAATTTCACGGGTGTTTTTGTCCTTCAGAAAGGCGATCATTTCGAGACATGCCGCATTACCCACCATGGAGGCGGGGGCCAAGAATTAGAGAAGATCGAGCGCTTGGACGGGGCTCCTCTTGAAATAACGCGTATCAACAACGATATCTTGGTCTACATCCCCGGCGATAAGTTAGTGAAAAGCAAGGTGGGTGTAGCGGAGCGAAGTTTTCCTTCACTTACCCAGGACCAACTGAATACGGTTGGACAAAACTATGATGTGTACGTAGGCAATGTTGACCGTATAGCGGGCCGATTTGCAACGCACATATCTCTACTCCCTAAGGACAAGTTGCGTTATCGCCACGAATTGTGGATCGACCAGAAAACAGGACTCCAGATTAAAGCTCAAATGTATACTGATCGTAATGAGCTTGTAGAACAGATTATGTTTACTGAGATATCAGTCGGTAGTCACGTAACAGAGGACATGACGCGTTCGACGTACGAGGATGAAGCGTTGGCGTGGAGGATGGATGGTGGAGCGCGGAGTCAACTCCGAAATGCCGCAGCGAAAAGGCTTTGGGCGGTGAGTAAGCCGCCGTCTGGATTTAAACAAGTTATGGAGTTACAAAAGAAAGTGGGCGGGACGGGTTCTCGCGTTCAGTTGGTTTTCTCTGATGGTTTTGCGGCCGTGTCGGTGTTTATCGATTCAAGGCGAAATAATGGATTTCGAACCGGACTAGCACGGGAAGGTTCTTTGAATGTTTACAGAAGAGTCCTGGATGATCAGTTCGTGACGGTCTTAGGGGATGTTCCAGCAAATACGGTTAAGCAGATCGGAGACTCGTTAGTAAAGTATTAAAGCGCGTGCAGTAGGTTGTTAGATCTAATATAAATGGGAATTATTGAAGGAGAGAAACAGTGAAAGTTGCTTTAAAGATCGGTTTAACATGCTTGGCTATTGCACACATGACACATGCTGCGGCAGTCGAGCTTCCAAGTTTTGCTGATTTGGTTGAAGAGCAGGGCGTTAAAGTCGTCAATATCAGTACCAAAACCCAGATCGATCAGCCAAGCAACATCCCAGTCCCCGAGGATGATCCTTTTTATGATTTCTTTCGAAGGTTCGCTCCACCTGAGGGCAGTAAGCGCGAGTCTCGGTCCTTAGGGTCTGGTTTTATTTTCAGCAGTGATGGGTATATTCTCACCAACTCTCATGTCGTGGCTGCTGCGGACGACATAACCGTTAAATTGAATGATAAACGCGAATTTCCGGCAAAAGTGATTGGGGTAGATAAGCGCACAGACGTGGCGGTCATCAAAATTGATGCGTCGGATTTGCCATTCGTGAGTATTGGGGACCCTGAAAAACTTCGTGTAGGTGACTGGGTGTTGGCGATCGGTTCTCCGTTTGGATTCGAAAGCACGGTTACCGCTGGAATCGTCAGCGCGAAAGGGCGTTCCTTGCCACAAGAGAACTATGTGCCGTTCATACAGACAGATGTAGCGATTAATCCGGGTAATTCAGGCGGACCGTTATTCAACTTGGCCGGGGAGGTTGTTGGGATAAACGCACAAATTTATAGTCGCACAGGTGGATTTATGGGGCTTTCATTTGCAATTCCCATTGACGTTGCTGTGGATGTGGCGAATCAGCTGAAAACGGACGGTCGGGTAAAGCGAGGCCGTATTGGTGTTGTGATACAGGAGGTTACAGCCGAATTAGCTGAATCTTTTGGTTTAGATCGCGCACGAGGTGCTCTAGTAAGCCGAGTGGAAAAAGGTGCTGCTGCCAGCAAAGCAGGGATCGCTACGTCAGACATTATTTTGACCTTTGATGGAAACGACGTGGAGACTTCAAATGATCTTCCGCGAATCGTCGGCCAGACACGACCAGGGAAACA
>CAJQIK010000036.1 GCA_905478365.1 uncultured Burkholderiales Genera incertae sedis bacterium | reverse complement strand
AGGCCAGAAAGCATGCCATTGATGGCTTCTTCGATGAGCTCTTTATCATCTACGGCTTCTACGTAATCATTTTTAACTCTACCGTAGACCTCTGTGAATGACCGCAATTCATCTATGGGTAACGGTGCCGCACTGCGTTCCGCTACCGCGGATAGTTGAAGACTGATCAAAATGCCACCGACAAGACCCAGCGATACCAACCCTACTTTGCTTAACTTACTTCTCATATAGAACCCCTTAAATGCTTGTCGCGATTGTATTCAGCGAACGTTTCCCTAATACCTGCCGTTATGTTCTAGTTAGTAATGGTAACCCATTCCATTGGATTTAAAGGTTTACTTTCGTGTCTCACCTCAAAATAAACGCCAGGCTCGGTGTGACCTCCACTGTTGCCAACAGTTCCCAATTGGTCGCCGGCTTTTAGCTGATCACCTTCACGCACCCATATTGACTCGTTATTACCGTAAAGACTGTAGAAGCCTTTCCCGTGGTCGACGATGACTAAATTTCCAAATCCGCGCAACCAGTCCGAATATACAACTGCTCCGCCTGCGATTGATTTCACGCTATTACCCTGTTTTGACGAGATAAAAATTCCTTCCCACGCCACCTCACTACCCGTCCTTTTTTGGCCAAATTTAGCCGTCACACTCCCAATTACAGGTAACCTGAGTTTTCCTTTAAGTGATCGGAAAGGTTTGCCATCTGCACTTTTGTCCGGTAAATGTTTGTTTTTAATGCTTTCTTCTTTAATTCTTTTGAGTTTCGCGAACAAGTTCGTTAACCGTTTCTTGTTTTCCTTTATTTTTTTTTCACTACGTTTGATTTGAGACTGTGTAGCAGTTATTTCAGAAGAGCTTTTTTGTTTTTTTCGCTCGGCTACACTTTTTTGCTTGCTCGTATCTTTTTTTACTCTCCGAAGTTTCTTCCTGACGCCTATTTTTTTTTCTTGAAGCAGATCTATTTCTTTGATCTTTGCATTAAAATTTTTGATGGCTACGGAGCGTTGAAGCGCTATCCTTTTCAAATAAACTCTAGATATTTCGCTATCTATTTGTACTCTTTGAGTGGATCTAGTATCGGCGGAATATCCGAGAATATAAGTTTGTTTTACAAGTTGAGATAGGCGAATTTTTTCATTAGCAACATCGGACTTAAGCGCTTTTTCTCTTTTTTCTAGCGATCTCAGTTCTTTGAGTAGTTTTTTTTCTTTCTTAGATAATTTATTGAGATCTTTTTCTAACAGGTCGATCTCTTTTTTTGTTTTACTCAACTCACGCTTAGCTTTTTTTTGCTTAACCTGCTGCGCTTTGATTTTTTTTTCTTCTTTTATAATTTTTTCGTCAATTACTTTAAGTTCTTCTTGAATGTCGTTAGCCGCAACAGATGTTAAGTGCATACAAGCAAATAAAGTGCTGGTTATCATCCATGCGGTCTTAACAAATCCCATTTTTGCATTTATCCTCTAGTTTGAGCCGCTACTGCGGCGGCAGCAGACTCTGCTTTTGACTCATCTCCAAGATAGTACTTTTTCAGTGGTTCCAAGTTATCACTAAGTTCATAAACTAGGGGAATTCCCGTTGGTACGTTTAGATCCACTATGTCCTCTTCACTGACTTGATCGAGATGTTTAATTAACGCACGGAGGGTATTGCCGTGAGCCACTAGTAGAAGCCTGTCACCGTTCAGAATCAAGGGCGCAATAGATTCCTCCCAAAATGGAAGAAATCTTTCCACAGTGTCCTTTAAACATTCGTTCAGGGGTAGGTCTTTAGGCGGCACTGTATGATATTTTTTTTCGAGCTTTGGGTTCATCTCTGAGTTGGGTTCCAGTGGAGGGGGCGGTACGTCATAGCTTCGGCGCCAAATGAGGACCTGTTCGTCGCCATATTTTTTCGCCGTTTCTGATTTATTGAGGCCTTGAAGTGCTCCGTAATGACGCTCATTTAAGCGCCACGTTAATGATTGTGGAATCCAAAGTTGATCCAGCTCTTCAAGGGCTAACCACATCGTACGAATCGCTCGCTTCAAGACTGACCCAAAAGCTCGGTCGAACTCAAATCCGGCATTTTTTAATAGAATGCCTGCTTCTTTTGCCTCTTGTACGCCCTTATCACTAAGGTCTACATCCATCCAGCCAGTGAATTTATTTTGTTGATTCCAGCGGCTTTCGCCATGACGCAGGAGTACTAATTTTTTCATTTTTGTGCAACCTAAAGTCTAAATAATAATTTAAATATTTTAATCGGTATGATGACGCTTTATGTTTTTCGTGACAAATTTCAGTAAAATTTCACTCATAAATATAGTCCCCTTATACAGGCAATGTTATTTCTTATTCAATGTCGTTATTAATTTGATGGATATAAAATAGGATCCACAAATAGGGGTATACAAATCGTCGGAGATGTATTGTGTCAATTATGGACTTTATTTCGTCAAATATTTGGTTAGTTCTAGCCGTAATCGTGAGCGGTGGATACCTTATTCTTCCCAAATTAATCCTGGGCGAAGGCGGTAAAAAAAGCATCGCTCCTCAGGATCTGGTGCAGCTTATTAATCGGCAGCATGCGACTGTAATTGACTTGCGTGAGGAGAAGGAATTCGAGGGTGGAAGTATTGTTGGCTCAAAAAATATTCCTCTTGGTGTATTGCAAGAGGGCACTCAAGCGTTAAAAAAATTTGAAAAACGACCGATAGCGCTGATTTGTGCGTCTGGCGCAAAATCTCGCACCGCTCAGAAATTACTTTCAAAGGAAGGTTACGAGGACTTATATGTATTATCGGGCGGGATAACAGCCTGGGTGCAGGCAAGTCTTCCAACGTCGCCTTCTGGCAAGTAGGCTATAACGAGTAAGGAGAGTCAAGTTGATTCAAAATGCAGATGCGTTGACCGCTCAGGTCACTATGTACGCTACGGATTGGTGTCCGTTTTGTGTTCGAGCGGAGAAGTTGTTGGTCTCGAAAGGCGCTAATGTCAAAAAAATAAATGTAGAGGAGCAACCCGATCGCCGGGCGGAAATGGTGGAAATGACGGGAAGAAGGACTGTTCCGCAGATATTTATTGGTGACCGACATGTTGGCGGGCATGACGACCTCGTCGCTCTGGAGAGAGTGGGTGATCTTGATGCACTCTTGAAAAATATTTCCTGACATTACTTAAAACGAAACTTAGAAGCGAAAAAATTATGAGTGAAAACAACGACAAGCCGATCTTTTCAATAGAGAAACTCTATGTGAAAGATCTTTCTTTAGAAGTGCCTGGCGCTCCGGCTGTCTTTAAACAGCAAGGAACGCCACAAATTGAGATCACCATGAACAACACCGCTAAGCCGATTGAAGGTGATTTCTATGAAGTGCTTGTTCGCGCTACGGTGACCGCGAAGCTTGAAGATACGACAATCTTTTTGGTGGAGGCCAGCCAGGGAGGTGTATTCCAAATTCGTAATCTCAGTGGAGAGCCATTGGAGATGACTTTGGGGATTGCCGCTCCGAATATCATTTTTCCTTATCTTAGAGAAACTATATCTGAGGCGGTTTCTAAAGCCGGGTTTCCGCCAGTCTTATTGCAGCCAATGAATTTCGAAGCGGTTTATCGGGCGCGAAAAGAGGAGCAGTCAGCTCCTACTGAGGGTGGTGATGCGACTAAGCACTGATGCTTTTCTCGATTAATATGGGGTAATGTTCGTCAACTGCGTGGTCTAGGGAGGCATGATGAAGATTGCGGTTATTGGAGCAGGGGCTTGGGGAACAGCTTTGGCGTCCTTGTTTGCAAGATCATCTGAAGTAACCTTATATAGTGGTAATCACGACTTAGTTCACAGCATTGAGCAGAGAAGGGAGAATCGACGCTATTTACCGGGAGTAGTTTTATCAGACAGCGTCCAAATTACAGATTCTTTAGTTGATGCTCTTCGTGCTGTATCGGGAGTGGTATTGGCTGTGCCGACGAGGGGTTTGCGTCGAACCATCAAAGCGTGCCAGGAGTTGCATGGCGATTCAGCGCCGTACCTTGTTACGTGCAAGGGGTTTGAGGTAGGAAGCGGTTTGTTACCCTTTCAGGTTATTCAGGAGGTGTTACCTAAAGCGCGTTATGCCATCCTATCCGGTCCCAGCTTTGCGAAAGACGTTGGGTTTGGGAAGCCTACGATTGTGAGTCTCGCATCATCAGAAGAATCATCGGCAGCAGTATTTTCCGGTTTGTTGCTCAGAGGTGGAATGCGAACGTACTTCAACCAAGACCTGATAGGCGTTTCGATGGGTGGGGCGGGTAAAAATGTAATCGCAATCGCTGCAGGGATGAGCGATGCGTTAGGGTCAGGCGCGAGTGCCCTGGCGGGCCTAGTGACGCGGGGCCTCAGCGAGATTTCTAGAGTCGGTGTTGCTTTAGGGGGCAAACCGCAAACCTTTATGGGTCTGTCCGGAATGGGAGATTTGGCGTTGACTTGTTTTAGTGATCTATCCCGAAACCGGAGATTAGGACAGGCACTTGGTGAAGGTAAATCTGTTGCAGAGGCCGAAACAGCGTTGGGTCAAGTGGCTGAGGGTATTCATGCTGCGAACGAGATCAAGGCGTTAGCTATCCGGCTCGAGGTTGAAGTGCCAATAACTACCGCTGTGACGAGGGTTCTATCTAACGAAATATCCCCAGATGAAGCTGCCAAGGAGTTATTTGCGCGAATCCCTAGATCGGAAATTTAGTTCAATAACAGTTCGATTATCGATAGCCATCAAATTCTAGTTGGCGCCATGCTTCAAACACAGCTATAGATACAGTATTTGATAAATTCAGGCTTCTACTGGATTCTTTCATGGGTATTCGAAGTCTACGGTCTTCCGTAAACTCTTCAAGGACGTTATCAGGAAGACCTCGTGTTTCTGGTCCAAATAATAAACAATCTCCCGATTCAAATTTAAATTGGTCGTACCTGCTCGAACCTTTAGTTGTAAATGCAACGACCCGCGCGCTTTGATGATCAGATCGCCACAGGTTCCAGTTTTTATATTTTCGTATTTTCGCGAATTCGTGATAGTCGAGCCCCGCTCGAACAAGGGCTTTATGGTCCCAGTGGAAACCTAAAGGCTCTATGAGATCGAGGTTACATCCAGTGTTCGCACATAGGCGAATGATATTACCTGTGTTCGGAGGGATCTCAGGTTGGTATAAGATTATTTGAAACATGACTATACTTACACTTTTAAAGAGTTAGTTTGATTAGATGTTTGTGTTTC
>CAJQIK010000035.1 GCA_905478365.1 uncultured Burkholderiales Genera incertae sedis bacterium | reverse complement strand
ATTTGAAACCGGAGCTGGTGGTTCAGCACCTAAACACGTGCAGCAATTACTCTCTGAAAATCATCTTCGGTGGGATTCCTTGGGAGAGTTCTGCGCATTAGGAGAAAGTCTGATGTTTTATGCAGATTCCTCTGGAAACCAAAGCGCAAGAATTTTAGGACAAGCAGCAGAAATTGCGACCCAAAAAATACTAGATAATCAGCGATCGCCGTCTAGAAAAGTCGGCGAGGCCGACAATAGGGAGAGTCATTACTACTTTGCAATGTACTGGGCAGAGGCCTTAGCTCAACAGACAGAAAACGAGGAAATTGCTTCAAAGTTCAAGGGCGTCTTCGAGCAACTGAGTCAAAGTGAAGATGCAATCGTTGCGGAGTTACGGAATGTACAAGGTGGTGGCGTTGATATAGGTGGTTATTATCATCCTGACAGAAATAAGGTCTCCTCTGTTATGCGACCAAGTTCATTACTAAATGAGATTATCAACGCTATCTAGTTTGATACCAAAAACGATAGGAAAAATATGTCGATTGAGCGGAATGCAAGGCGAGTAACGTTAGCTAGTAGGCCCACTGGATTACCAAAAGCTGATAACTTTGCACTTGAAACTTTTTCTTCTGAAGCACCGAAAGCAGGTGAAGTGCTCGTGAAGATATCTCATTTTTCGCTCGACCCCTACATGAGAGGTCGTATGGATGATGTCGCCTCATATGCAGCTCCGGTTAATTTAGGTGGTGTGATGGAGGCGGGAGCGATTGGTCGCGTAGAGGAAAGTGCATCCGATGAGGTTAAAGTTGGAGATTGGGTTTACGGTCGAATGGGATGGGCTGAGGCGGCGATTATTGATGCGTCATTAGTCCGAAAAATTCCGGCGTCGATGCAACCTAAATCTCTATCTTTGGGAATGCTCGGAATGCCAGGTTTTACTGGATGGTGGGGCCTAACGCAGCATGGAAGACCCAAAGCAGGTGAGACTCTCGTTGTGGGTGCTGTTACCGGGCCGGTAGGGTCAATGGTGGTGCAGCTTGCTCGGCGTATGGGACTTAAAACAATAGGGATAGCGGGTTCAGAGGAAAAATGTGGAATAGCAGTTGATAAATTTGGTGTTGACCATTGTTTGAATCACCGAATGTTTAACTCCGCGGCAGAGCTTCAGTCCGCGCTGAAAGATCTTGCGCCCGATGGTGTTGATATTTATTTTGAAAACGTTGGTGGCAAACTATTTGAAGCTGTTGTGCCTGAAATGAATGAGTTCGGTCGTATGGTCGTATGCGGAATGATCAGTTGGTACAACGAGGGAGCTCTGGGCGCAGATGCGCAAACTGAGAGAATATCTGTCGCTAATCTTTGGCGAACCATTCTAGTAAAAAAACTCTCAGTTAACGGTTTTATTATCTCGGATCATTTGTCAAATTATTCGGAGTTTGTGTCCGCGGTCCAGCCTCTGGTCGCTTCAGGCGAGATTCAGTATATTGAAGATGTAGTCAAAGGCATTGATAATGCACCTGATGCCTTTATTGGCCTATTACAAGGGCACAACCTTGGTAAACTGATCGTGGAAGTTTAAAAGACCTTGAATTCCACTGGGGTTTCAGCTGACGACGTATTGTTCATGGAGCAGGCTCTGCAACTGGCCTTAGAAAGTGCCGCACAAGGCGAAGTACCTGTTGGTTGTGTTTTGGTGTCGAATGGGACAGTAGTTGCGCAATCGGGCAACTCTCCGATATCGCAAATTGATCCGACAGCACATGCTGAAATTAATGCGATACGGTTGGGAGCGCAACATTTTAAAAATTACCGACTTGTTGGGACAACGTTATACTCAACCTTGGAACCCTGCATCATGTGTGCGGGTGCGATCATGCATGCTCGTATAGAGCGACTCGTGTTTGGTGCTTACGATAAAAAATCAGGTGCTTGTGGATCAGTTGTCGATTTGTTTGGGAATAAACAACTGAATCATCATACCTCTGTTGTGGGTGGTGTTATGGAGAACCAGTGCGCTGCGTCATTAAAAAGTTTTTTTAAAAAACGGCGGTAATCCATGATTTTAAACATCGATATTGCGGCTCAAACACTCAGTTTATGTCAAGCAGGAGATAACCCAAGTACCAAGACTTATGAGGTATCTACCTCTAAATTCGGCGTAGGAGAGACAAATAATAGTTTCCAAACACCTCGTGGCGCACACTGTATTAGAGCTAAGATCGGCGATGGCGCACCAATCAATACCGTATTTATTGGGCGTAGACCAACCGGGGAAGTGTTTGAGGAAAAATTTCGTACACTTTACCCAAATCGTGACTGGATACTCACGCGCATACTTTGGCTGTCTGGTAAAGAAGTGGGATTTAATCGACTTGGTAGCGTTGATACTATGCGTCGTTATGTTTACATACACGGTAGTCCGGATAGCGTTCAAATGGGTACTCCCGGCTCCATTGGTTGCATTCGCATGAACAATGCTGATGTTATTGATTTGTTTGACAGGGTCTCGGTAGGGGACTCAGTTCATATTATCTAGATTATTGAGGAAAATTAAGATGAGGCTTGAAGGGAAAGTATCGATTATTACCGGTGCTGGGCGAGGTATTGGCTTTGCTACGGTAAAGAAATTTCTCGCGGAGGGTTCAAAAGTTATTGCGTGTGATATTAATCCATTGCTCATTGAGCAGCTGAGCACAGTGTTTGCTAATGACTCCAACGGGACGGCTACGGTTGTCGATGTGACGGACTCTCAAGGTGTTGTAGATATGGTCAATGCGGCCGTGACGAAGTATGGACGAATTGATGTTCTTGTAAATAATGCTGGAATTGTACGAGACTCCAGAATGATCAACATGACTGAGGACGCTTTTGATAATGTGATTGATGTCAACCTAAAAGGAACGTATAACTGCGCTAAAGCAGTCTTTCCTCATATGATGGAACAGCGGACGGGTGTTGTGCTTAATGCTTCTTCGATAGTGGGGTTATACGGTAATTTTGGGCAAACCAATTATGCCGCCAGTAAATTTGGTGTGATCGGGATGGCAAAAACCTGGGCGCGTGAATTTGGTCGATTCGGAATCCGGGCTAATGCGGTTTGTCCGGGGATGGTGGATACGGAAATTTTAAAAGATATTCCTGAAAATGTTCTTGAGGATGTGATTGCAAAGATTCCACTTGGAAGACTAGGTAATGCCGCTGAAATCGCCAATACTTACGCATTTCTTGCCTCCGATGAGGCGAGTTATATTAATGGTACCGTTATTGAAGTGGGCGGTGGTGCGACTCTATAGCTTTTTCGCTATTTTTAGTAAGTCGATTTTTCTGCCGACAATTCCGGCAGCTGCAGCGGACTTTTTGGCTTAAACCCCTTCTTTTGATGTTCAGCAATAATCGTCGTAAAAATACCACCTCGGACGTAAAATCGGGACGTCAGCCTCATAAATTTAGGATTTGTTAACGTTACCAGGTCATTGAGAATTTGATTCGTGACGGCTTCATGAAAAGCACCTTTATCTCTGAATGTGACTGTATAAAGTTTTAAGCTTTTGAGCTCCACACATTTTTTGTCAGGCAAATAATCTAAATAGAGTGTCGCAAAATCAGGCTGGCCTGTTTTGGGACAAAGGCATGTAAATTCGGGAATTTGCATGCGTATCCAAAAATCATTTTTAGGAGCTGGGTTTGGAAACGTATCGAGCGGATTTATCACAGATTTCGGCATTCTAAAATTAGGTTATTAAGATAAAATAGGGGGTAGTACTTCATGCGAACTATAACTTATCGCGTGAAGGCCTGATTATAACGATTTCGACGGATAATATTTTGCGCCTTACTCATATCAAGTTAGCTGGTTTCAAATCTTTTGTAGATCCTACGCATATTCCTGTTCCTGGAAAATTAGTCGGTGTGGTAGGCCCAAATGGATGCGGTAAATCGAACGTCATCGATGCGGTGCGTTGGGTACTCGGGGAAACCTCCGCCAAGCAGTTGCGTGGTGAGAATATGCAAGACGTCATTTTTGCGGGCTCCAGTGACAGAAAACCCATGTCCCGCGCTAGCGTCGAACTTATTTTTGATAACAGTGCTGGTAAGGTCACTGGTATTTGGTCGCAATACTCAGAAATATCTGTTAAACGAGTTCTTGAGAGAGAAGGGGCTTCCTCTTATTACATAAACAACCAGCACGTGAGAAGGCGTGACGTGGCAGATATTTTCTTGGGGACCGGACTAGGTGGTAGAGGATACGCCATTATTGAACAAGGTATGATTTCGCGCATCATCGAGGCTCGGCCTGATGATATGCGATCGTTTTTAGAAGAAGCTGCAGGCGTATCGAAATACAAAGAGCGAAGAAGAGAGACGGAGCTGCGCTTAAAAGATACGCGGGAGAATCTCTCCAGAGTAGAGGATATTCGTTCAGAGTTAGATAAGCAGCTTCGAAAGCTTGAACAGCAAGCACAGCAAGCAGAAAAATTCCATGAGTATGAAAATGGCTTGAAGGAGACCCAACAACAAGTGTGGTTTCACAGTCAACGGGATTCTGAGAATCAGCGACAGGTTCTCGAAGCGCAGATTAAGAAGACAGAGGTTGATGTCGAGAAAAAAATAGCGCTCTTGAGAAAAACTGAAACTGAAATCGAGAAGCTAAAAATTTCGAGAGAGGACAGTGCTGCTGTCGTTAACGAGGTGCAAGCAGCGCTTTACGAAGTTAACTCTTTAATCGCCCGTATCGAGCAGTCCATTGAGCACCTCCGAGAAACTCGAAAAAGAACACAACATCAGTTGAGTAACGTCGATGTGACCTATGAACAACAACGGTATGAGTTAAGGACGTTGGAGCAGGATTTTTGGGATGCGCGAAAAAAAATCTTATTAGTAAAGGCACAACAAAATCAAAATTTAATGGAGTTAGAGTCCAATAAAGAAGAGTTACCCGATATTGAGCAATCCTTCTCTGATGCTCAAAGAGCTGTTGACGAGCACACAAAACTAATATCGGACGTACAAAATCGATTAAATATAAGCAGGACACATCAGAGTCACGCCTCTAATGTTTTGGAGCAATTAGCAAATAGAAAAAAACGATTGAATGCGGAGCGGTTGGATTTGAAACCACCAGATTCTGGGCAGATCCAGTCGATGGATGACTCAATTAAGAGTTTAGATGATGTCATGACGAATCAATCTAACAAACTTTCAAACTCTGAGGCTGAACTCGTTAAGTTGGAGGACAATAAAGATAAAGTGGGTTTGACGTTAGACGAGAAGCGAAGGGTTTATTCAGAACTTGACGCAAAAAGGCGTGCTCTAGTTGAGCTTCAAACTCAGTTGTCGCGGTCAGACCGACTTAGCGAGTGGTTAGATTCAAGCGGGTTCAATAGTGAGGAGCGATTGTGGGAGTTACTCCGTGTCGAGGCAGGTTGGGAGGACGCAGTGGAGGCAGTCCTGCGCGAGCGACTAATGTCTATCGCAACTGACGACTTGGGCGTTGTTACGTTTGAGGACGCCAATCAACCGCCCTCTAAAGTCTCTTTTTTCAACAAAAGATTTAGTGTGGCCCGAAGTCATGACTCATCATCAAACTATATTTCGCTTGGCACAATAGTTCATACTGATGATTCGTCAATATCAAACCTCCTCGAGCATTGGTTAGCGCATGTGTTTATTGCTGAAACAGATGTTGAGGCCCGCGCAATGGTCGACCACTTAGAGTCTGGTCAAATATGCGTTACCAAGCGGGGCGACCTACATTATCCAGGCGGTGTTGCCTTGTTTGCTCCTGATCAAGAAGTTCACGGGGTTCTCGCGAGGCAGGTCGAGATTGAAGCACTCGATAAATTAACTTCGTCTGCTCAGGATGAATTAGAGTCTTGCCAGAATGAGTTCAAAACTCTCTCGGAATCTGTCTCTCGTGTTAAAGAGGAGCTCGCGCATTCCAGGAAAGATTATGCTGATTTGAAGGAAAAACTGCACCACGAGCGCGTTGATTTTCTGCGTCTATCAGACTTGAATCAGCGTACTATCGAGCGCCTAGCGCAGGTGGATACCGAGTTGGTTGAAATTGATGCGCTTCAGTTGGCAGAGAATGAACGAAACAATAAAGCATCTCAAGATGTGAGCGCTTTTGGAGTTGAACTCGAAACTACGACAAGCGTTCTGGAGCAAATGATTTCGAGGCTTCAGTCCGCTAAGCATTTGAGAGAAACAAAGCTTGAAACGATACAAAACTTAAACGAAAGTTATTCCGAATATTCTTTTGAGTCTCGATCATTAGTCAATAAAATCAGTCAACTATCATTAGACATTAAACAAATTTATGAGTCTTTCATCCGATTGGATGGACAACGGTCTGAGCTGACCGAACAGCTCAACAGGGAGCTAGAGGGGGAGCAAACAGACGAATTACAGTCAAATTTATTGCGACGTCAACAGGTAGAGTCTGAATTAAGTCTGAAAAGAGAGGCGCTCTCGGGTTGGGATGAGCAGTTAAGAGCTGCTGAGCTACAACGTCAGGAAACCGACCTGGCATTGCAACCGTTGAGAGATTCAATTAATGCTTTGAACTTAAGTGAGCAAGAGTGTCGACTTGTTCGAGACGGTTTTATGAAGCAGCTAAGTGAGTCCGGGGCAGATGAAGAGCGTCTCGGCCAGGTCGTCCCTAATGACTTCGATTTGGAGATCGCCCAGACCTTACTCGCTGATTTGCAACTAAAGATCACGAGGCTCGGAGCCATCAACTTGGCAGCGCTTGATGAACTCACGGAGTCAAAAGAACGAAAAGGGTATCTGGATGCGCAAGCGGAGGATCTCTTGGAGGCGGTGGCTACCTTGGAAAATGCGATCAGAAGTATTGACAAGGAGACTCGGGAACGTTTGTCTGAAACCTTTGAACAGGTAAATCAACAATTTGGGGAAATGTTCCCAGCATTGTTTGGTGGTGGAGAAGCCAAATTAGTCCTAACCGGTGAAGAAATATTAGATGCCGGCGTAGAGGTAATAGCACGTCCTCCGGGAAAGAGAAACACTTCGATTCACCTTCTATCTGGTGGTGAAAAGGCACTCACCGCGTTATCTCTCGTGTTTTCATTATTCCAACTCAATCCAGCGCCGTTTTGTTTATTGGATGAGGTCGATGCACCGCTCGACGATAGTAACACTGTGCGATATTGTGATCTTGTGCGAAAAATGTCGCAAAGTACGCAATTTCTGTTTATTACTCACAATAAAATCACTATGGAATTGGCAGAGCAGTTGATAGGGGTCACCATGCAAGAGCAGGGAGTTTCGCGTGTGGTAGCCGTGGATATTGAAGAGGCAATGAAACTAAATGAAGACGTCGCAGCTTAACTTTAACGCGGACCAACTCCGCGAGAGCGCATGAGGTATTGATATGAGCGATTTGCAAATATATTTGTTAGCTTTAGGCGTTGTAATTATTCTTGGAGTTCTCATTGTTAACCGCATACAAGAAAAACGCTTCAAGTCCAAGCTGAATCATACGACCGATTTAGCGGCGCAAGACCCCTTGTTGGATCAACTAGACACACA
>CAJQIK010000034.1 GCA_905478365.1 uncultured Burkholderiales Genera incertae sedis bacterium | reverse complement strand
CACAAACAGATCGAGCTCGGAGGCGTTTGGATGCGGAGACTCAAGTACGGGCTTGGTCTAAAAAGACGGGATGTTTATCGGTGGTTCTCAGGGTTCCCGGGATTTATGCATCTGACCGCCTGCCACTCAAAAGACTGATGAGCGGGCTTTCGGCCGTCAATGCTGGTGAGGACAGTTTTACAAACCATATCCATGCTGACGACTTAGCGCGAATAATTTTCTTTGCACTAAGCCGAGGTGTAAATGGTCGAATATATAACTGCGCGGATGACTCACGGATTAAAGCAGGTGATTATTTTGATTTAATTGCGATCAGGTCTGGTCTTCCGCTGCCACCTCGTGTTTCCAGGTCAGAGGCGGAACGGATCCTGTCCAGTATGTCGTGGTCCTTTTTGAAGGAGTCGCGTTTAATCTCTAATAATCGAATGAAGCGCGAGCTTAAAGTGCACCTAGAATACCCCACAGTTAATGATGGGGTGCCAAATAAGATAACAATCCCGTCATGATTGACGGCCACTAAGACGGGAGAGGGATATTTTTAGCTTCGTCGTTGACTATTGCAAAGCCGCGTTAAAAAATAAAGTGGGTGTCATTTTGAAGAGGCTTTTTACGCTACTGATCGTCTGTTGCTTTTCTCAGGCTGGTGCGAATAATCTCAGCAACTCGAACGCAGAGGATTTTTACCGACTATCGGGAAAGTTGATAGAACGAAATAAGCTAGTACTCACTTACAATATTGATCATTGTTGTTATATTTATAAGCGCAGTCTGAGTTTCAACTCATTAGTAGCTGGCGCAGAAATTTCTAATGTGATTTTCCCAACAGCGCTTCAACATAAAGACGAATTTTTTGGTGATGTGGAAGTCTATAGAGGTAAATTAGTAATCAAGATGGATGTAGAAATAAGTCAAGCGCACCAAAAACTGGGTGCTTTAAAACTGGCTGCTAAACACCAAGGTTGTTCTGATGAAGGTATTTGTTTTTTGCCTGAGGACAACATATTGAGTTTCAGTTTTTTACCGGGATTGGATTAAGTGTTGGTCGTAAGGATGAACATATTGTGAGGAACGTTTGGATAGCTTTAGTTGTTATATTGTCCATCGTGGCTGGGGCCCTCCTTGGAAATATGGGCCCTAAAATCGACGAACGTGCAGTTAAAAGTGCACAGATGGCGCAATTTAAGGATTTATCGGGAAGCTGGCGCCGACTATCAGACTGGGATGGAAGTTACCGCATTGTGAATTTTTGGGCTACCTGGTGTCCTCCTTGTCTCGAAGAGATACCGCTCTTTATAGCGCTTCATCAGGAGTTTATCGATATCAATATGACGTTTATTGGTATTGCGGTTGATGACGCTGAGCGGGTTCGGGATTTCGTTGAGACTAATCGGGTTAACTATCCGGTACTCGTGGGCTCTGGCGATGCCCTCCGAATTTCTGAGGCTTTTGGAAATCACAGGTCGGGCCTGCCATTTACGGTCTTCTTGTCGCCAGATGGAACCCTTATCGACACCCATTCGGGTGTGGTTCCAGCGTCTAAAATACGCGAATTTGCTGCTAAAATACGATAAAAATAGGATATTAGCATTTAAAATCAATTTGCTGTTTTTATTTTCAGGTATTCAAACCGGTGCCTCTATCTTCATTTCGCATGCAAACTAAAACATTGGATAAATAAACGATAAAAGCGTGTATAATCGGTGATTATGTCGTTATCTCCCATTAATTTAGGCTCATCTCTCACTGACTGATAGGCTCGGAATATGCTAAATGATATGAAACCGTTAAATCCTTGCGATGTAGCATTACTCAATGGACCAAATCTTAATCTCTTAGGAACAAGAGAGCCGGAGGTCTATGGAGCTGACACGCTTAAATCTATAGAAGCTAAAATGATGGCGAAAGCGAACGCAGCTGGCCTCAAATTAGAGTCTCGTCAAACAAATTTCGAGGGCGAGTTAGTTTCTCTTATTCAACAAATGAAATCAGCTGGAACAACATTTCTGATTATCAACGCAGCGGCGTATACGCATACAAGTATCGCAATTCGCGATGCGATAGCTGCGGTAGACGTACCGTTTATCGAGGTTCATTTGTCAAATATCTACAAGCGCGAGCAGTTTCGGCATCACTCGTATCTAAGCGAAAGGGCAGAGGCAGTGATTTGTGGATTTGGGGCGATGGGGTACGACGTTGCGTTGGATTATGTAATCGGAAAATTGAGGGGAAGTCTGTAATGGATTTGCGAAAATTAAAAAAATTAATCGATCTGGTTAAAGAGTCGGGAATAGAGGAGCTCGAAATCACGGAAGGTGAAGAGCGGGTTCGAATCAACAGTGGAAATAAAGCCGCTATGGCATCGGTTGCCTCCCCTTTGGTCGCTCCGATTCAAGTGGATTTGCCGCGCCAAGCTGAAGAGCTAATAGCTCCTTCGGACAGTCCGTCGAGTCCAGCTGATGAGGGTTTCAATATGAAGTCTCCGATGGTCGGGACGTTTTATCGCGCGTCAAACCCTGACTCTGCGCCGTTCGTCGAACTGGGGCAAACAGTCACTGAAGGTGAAACGGTGTGCATTATCGAAGCAATGAAATTGCTGAACGAAATCGAGGCTGAGAAGTCGGGGGTTATCAAAAAGATTCTCGTGGAAAACGGCCAGCCAGTGGAGTTTGGCCAGCCTCTTTTTGTCATTGTTTAATGTCTCTTGGCAGCGATTAAAAGTTGAGCTCTCGTGCGCGTAAGACTTCCAGTTAAGGGGTGTAAAGAAATTTATGTTTGAAAAGATTTTAATTGCGAATCGAGGCGAAATAGCTTTAAGGATTCAGCGAGCATGTAGGGAAATGGGCATAAAAACTGTCGCGGTGCACTCTGAGGCAGATGCTGAAGCAAAGTATGTTCGTCTTGCGGACGAATCTGTTTGTATCGGTCCGCCCTCGAGCACTGATTCTTACTTGAATGTACCCGCGATTATTAGCGCTGCCGAGGTCACTGACGCTCAAGCAATTCATCCAGGATATGGGTTTCTCTCAGAAAATGCCGATTTTGCCGAGCGAGTGGAGCAAAGTGGATTCGTTTTCATCGGGCCAAAACCCGAGACCATTCGATTGATGGGAGATAAAGTCAGCGCAAAAATCGCTATGATTAAAGCGGGAATACCCGTTGTACCCGGCAGTGAGGGTGCACTTCCAGATGATCCAAAAGAAATTATTGGCATTGCCAGAGATATCGGTTACCCAGTAATCATTAAGGCGTCCGGCGGTGGTGGGGGGCGAGGGATGAGAGTGGTGCATACCGAGGCCGCACTGGTTAATGCTGTAAATATGACCAAACAAGAGGCTCAAGTCGCATTCGGGAATCCTACTGTTTACATGGAGAAATTTCTGGAATATCCAAGGCATATCGAGGTTCAAGTCTTGGCAGATCAGCACAAACACGCTGTCTATCTAGGAGATCGAGATTGTTCTCTCCAGCGACGCCACCAAAAGGTAATTGAGGAGGCGCCTGCGCCACATGTTCGGCCTAGAGAGCGTGCAAGGATTGGGGAGAAATGCGCTGAGGCGTGCAGAAAAATCGGATATCGAGGCGCCGGCACATTTGAATTTTTATATGAGAACGCGAAGTTCTATTTCATTGAAATGAATACGCGCGTTCAAGTTGAGCACCCCGTTACTGAGATGATTACCGGTATTGACATTGTAAAGACGCAAATCACAGTTGCCTTTGGGGAGAAGTTACCCTTTAGGCAAAAAGATATTCAGTTTAATGGGCACGCAGTGGAATGCCGAATAAATGCGGAGCATCCCTATAAATTTACTCCGTCACCGGGCAGAATTAACACCTTGCACATACCAGGTGGTCCTGGGATACGGGTCGATTCGCACGCATATCAGAATTATTTCGTACCGCCTTATTACGATTCCTTAATTGGCAAATTGATCGCGCATGGCGATACCCGATCACAAGCACTTTCGCGACTGAGAGTGGCTTTATCTGAGATGGTTGTAGAGGGTATCGAGACAAATATACCGCTACATCGCGAGTTGGTGGCTGATGCTAAATTTGTCGAGGGTGGTGTCAGTATTCATTATCTTGAGAAGAAGCTGTCAGATACGTAAGTTGTTTATTTTAATCAAATTATGTAGGTTCGATCATGGCTTGGTTATCCTTAGAGTTTAGGGTTTCAGGGGCGGACGTAGAGGTTTTAAGTGACGCATTGTTTGCTGTTGGGGCGTTATCAGTCGATGTGACAGATGCGGATCAGGGGTCTCACGAAGAAAGAGCGATCTACCTTGAGCCCGGTGAAGACATCCTTCTGTCGTGGGGGCGCAATTCCGTTGTTGGTCTTTTTGATAGACAAGCATACTCTGACCACATTCTTTCCGCTTTGGCGAGCGCGGTTCATCCTTTGAAGTTGCCAGAGCCCGTCGAGTATCGTATTGATGATCAAGACTGGGTTCGTTTGACGCAACAACAATTTGAACCGATACAAATAACGCAACGTCTACAAATATCCCCGAGCTGGTCCGCTGTTAAAGATGGATCAGATGTAAATATTATTCTTGACCCTGGTCTCGCTTTTGGCACAGGCAGTCACCCGACGACCCAGTTATGTTTGGAATGGTTAGAGCATCATATAACGACTGGGAAAACAGTCATAGACTATGGGTGTGGATCCGGAATCCTAGCGATCGCTGCAAAAAAATTTGGAGCGGGTGACGTAGTGGCGGTCGATATTGATGAAGATGCGATCCAGTCGACCTGTTACAACGCAAAAAGAAATAAGACGGCGGTAGAAGTGATTTCTGCAATCGAGAACGTTAATATAAAAGCCGACATTGTTGTGGCAAATATTTTGCCATCTCCTTTAACAGTCTTGGCCCCCCTATTGGCTCAGTTGGTTAAGCCTGGTGGGCAGATCGTTTTGTCAGGCATTCTGGTGGATCAAGGACCAGACCTAATGAGTCTTTATGGACAGTGGTTTGAAATGGACACTTATAAAGTCATGGATGAATGGGTTTGTTTGCAAGGTAATAAACTCGGATCTTAAGGTCATGAAATTATTTCTTTCATGCCCTCAATGTACACATTTGTTTGAATCGACTTCAACGCAATTGATTGAAAATGCTGGTCGTATTGAGTGTCCCAGTTGTGAATATTTATTTGATGGATATGCTCATTATCGTTTTGACGGTTTGGAAACGGACCAGCCTGTAAAAAAAGGTGGTTACATTAGTTCAATAGTATCTACGGAAAAAAAACCGCAAGTAGATATTTCCAGTTCTGATAATCTCGGTCAATCAGTCGAAATTCAAAGCCTAGCCTCTCAGGTTGGCGAGAATAAAATTTCACGCTTACCGAACGGCCCCAATTTATACGAGGCTGTTTTTGCTCCTCTACCGCAAAAAAAGTCTATTTGGCGGTTAGCAAATATCATCTTATTTATGATCTTTGGAGTATTGATAGCTATAAATTTTAATAAACAAATTTCGGTGAGTATGCTTCAAAGCTCAGATTGGGCTTATCAAGTATGCGAGAGAATTGGTTGTGAATTTAGAAGTGCCCGACGTATTAGTGAGCTTAGATTAGTAGGAGCAGATTTAGTGATAAGGTCTGATATCGGTCAAGATGTATATCAGTTTCGTGCGACCATTCAAAATCTAGGGGCCGAGTCACTTCAATTACCAGCTATCGAATTAAAGTTATCCGATATTCAGGGTCGAGTCATAACAAGCCGAGTCGTTTATCCAATAGAGTACAGCGAGGATGTTGTTGATTTAGAATTAGGAACAAAGATGGAGCATCAAGTGAGTCTATTACTACGGGTTGGGGAAGGCTCGCCCGTCGCGTTCGATAGTTACTTATTTTATCCAAAAGAGGATAAGGTTTACTGAAAGAGAGTTTTTCTTGTTTCCATCATTGAAACAACAGTTTTTAGGGTAGGGTGTCACAATATGAAAGATATGAAATTTAGCGATACACACCAATGGGTTTCCCCTCACGATGAGGAGGTCGCGTATATAGGGATAAGCGATTACGCCCAAGAATCTTTGGGGGATATTATCTATATTGATACTCCATCAATAGGAGCTAAATTTAAGGCAGGTGAGCAATGTGGAACGATCGAGTCGGTCAAGACTGCATCTGATCTATTCATGCCCATAGACGGAGAGGTTATTGAAATAAATGGATTATTAAGTGATCAGCCAGAGCTGATCAACGATAAGCCCTATGAGACATGGATATTCAAAGCCAAGATGTTGGATCCTCGTCAAGTTGAGACTCTGAAGAACGAAAAGCAATATGTAATGTTCGTGGGCCCAGATTAGATTGCGTACGGATCTGTAAATATTTTAAGAATGATGGTGATGTTCATGAAAATCAAATTAACAATCATTGAAAAACTGTTGTTGACTGCGGTGCTAGGTTTGCTTTTGAAATTTTTTTCGTTACAGCTGTGAGGGCGTAACAGCAGCCCTAACGTCTATAAACGGACGATTGAAGAGGTAATCCGTTGCTTAGATATGAGTGAAAGTACTCTAAGTTGTTAAGCGCTTCGCTTCCCGACTCAAAGGGAACTGCGCCAACCGCCTCCATGCAACGCTGATATCTCATCTGCAGTGTGTACAGGCGCTCTCCACCTCGAAAAACAGGAAAATGAACAGCTTGTCCGATGGTTGGAGACAGTAGTTCATCCCGGAAGTAACGACCTCCATTAGTTAAGTGGCAGGATGCACAGGCTAAGTTGTATTGACCAATCCGTCTAAAGTAGAGTGTTTTTCCTAGTTCGTATTTATTCATAGCCGATGCGCTTGCTACTTCGATCTGCATAAGCATGCCGTCCGATAGACTTCTTGCGTAAGCGCTTAGCGCGCCCATTGTCTCTGGGTCAATATAATTCATTGGCATTTCTCCATTCTGCTCAAGGCAAGAATTGAGTGCCATTTCAAATGTGATGACTCGCTTAAGCTTCTCGTTATAGAGGGGAAACTTACCAGCGATATTGACAGCGCCATTTTCGAAACATTCGGCAAAAGTATTGCCATTTTTAAACGGTGTTTCCCAGATTTCCTGTCCTCTATCAATCACCTCTTGGAATGGAGGGAAGTCCATAATACTGTCGTATTGATTTAATGCATCTGTACTCAACATCATTGAACCATGGACATATTGGGACACTGGTATTCCAGGTATGTTCACCGCGAATGTAGACAAAAAAACTGCTCTATCTTCTTCGGGGGTGCCAACGGCTTGCGTATGCATAAATGCAAGCAGGATGGCTAACATGTAGGTTAGTGGCCGCATAGGTCTAATTTTCTTAAGAAATTATAGCCTTCCCGACACCCGACTGCCCCATGTTATCGTTCCATGCGATGGTCACTTCGTCTCCCTCGGATGCACTAAGGACACGAAAGTTTAAATAAGGATTTTTTGATACAGAACGACTCCAGTGAACTTGCATGATTTGTTCCCCATTATGAGCGATGTTGACTGTATGAATAAAATGTTGGGGAATAATTTCCTTAGAATTTTTATCTCGTCGATATCCGGTTTCCATTGGATGGAAAATCATTATTTTAACGTCTGCAACATTATCTTTTAATCTGACTCTAAACCGTACCGTTTTATCCATTATTGTAGCTCTTTCGCGAAATCATTCTTCCCCGCACCCGCCTATCGTTACCTTAACTTGTCGTGCTGCCCTATAAAAGGTTCCGTTGGCTAATACGATGACATGAACGAACGCTGTTTCACTCATTTTTATTCGAGATGCAACAAACGGTTCTACTCCTTTTGAAATGATGTAATCTGAAACCAACGGCTGAGGATTTTTTTCGGCGAAAACAAAAATTCTTTTAGTATCTAAAATTTTACTGTGGACGGTAATCGGGACGATTGCTCCATTTTCCGCAATTTCCGGCAAAGAGATGTCAATGGCATCATTTGCTTCTATGAGATCCCCGGGGTTTGTAACCCCAATGCTGAAAATTGAGTCGGTAATGTCAATTTTGTTATAGGCATTCGCATCCCAACGAGAAAAAACTGTGCTTGGGAGTAGCAAAGAGCTGATCAGCGCCATAGCGGAATGAAGAAATACTCGACGTTCTTTAGTTGGATTCATGAAGGTTACAAAGTGTAGAGATATTCTATGATTTTACGTATTTCGGCCTCAGAGAGAATATTATGTGCGCCAAATGGTGGCATGATCGTTTTTGGATAGGTATCGCGTGCATCCCAAACTTGTTTGAAAAGATCCTCTTTCGAGGGGAATCGACGTTTCATATCAATAAATGGCGGAGCTATATTCGCAAGTGTAACGGCATGTTTATCGGTTGGGGCGGCATGGCATGCCAGACAGTTACCGTGATCGTAACTGTGCGCGAGTTCACGGCCTGTTTGGATGGACTCAGTTTCTGCTCTCACGTGATTGATATAGAAGAGCGCGCTGATCGCCAGACTTATGATTGTCAGAAGTCGAATTGATGCGTGAGGCTGTGATAATTGTGTCGCCATGAGTGTTCAGAATACGTGGGGCGGTCAAAAGTTCATACTAGATTAGCCTTTTGTAATCCACGTACCAGATTTACCCCCACTTTTTTCCTTTAAACCAATATTTTTAATGGTCATACCGCGGTCCACTGCTTTGCACATATCATAGATCGTCAATAATGCAACCGATACAGCCGATAATGCTTCCATTTCAACGCCGGTTTTACCCCAAGTCTCTACTGTGGCTTTACAGGTAACTGAATTTAGGGCCTGTTGAATTTCGAAATCAGCGGTTACTCGAGTGATAGCCAGAGGGTGGCACAACGGAATCAATTCGGAGGTTTTTTTGGACGCTTGTATTGCGGCGATTCTGGCGACTCCAAGCACGTCTCCTTTTTTCGAACTTCCCGATTGAATCAGAGAAAGCGTCTCGGGATTCATGGTAATCGTTCCGCTTGCGACAGCTACCCGTTTCGTTTCTTTTTTATCGCCTACGTCAACCATATGAGCTTGTCCGGCGCTATCGAAATGAGTTAAGTCGTTCAATTTATTGATATCCTCTACGTTATTGTTCATTAAAAATTTTACTAAACCTATTATAAAGTCCCCATCTACCGTTTATGATAGCACTGTGATTCAAAGACTTTTACTCAGTATCCCTCTCCTACTAATTCTTGGCATTTATAATGCGGCCTATGCGCAAGAGTTACCTGATTTAGGAGATCCGTTTCGTGACGACTTTTCTCTATTTCAAGAGCAAGTCGTAGGGGCGTCTATTATGGGTAAGATAAGATCAAGTCCTACTTATGTGTCAGATCCGGAGGTTATTGAATATATTAATCATCTCGGATATCGACTGGTCGCTAATAGTGATTCCCCTGGTCAGGACTTTCAGTTCTTTGTGCTCATTAACCCGACCATTAATGCTTTTGCCTTTCCTGGTGGATATGTAGGGGTCCATTCTGGCTTAATTCTTGAGTCGGATAATGAGTCGATGCTTGCAGGGGTGTTAAGCCACGAGGTCGCTCATGTGACGCAACGGCACATCGCAAGAGTGATCGCAGCACAAAATAAAGCGCGAATTGGTTCTTTAGCCGCTATGGCAGCTGCTATTCTGGCATCCCGCTCCAGCGGCGACTTGACGCAGGCTGCTGTGATGACATCTGCTGCATTACCAATGCAGACTCAGTTAAATTTCACCAGGGCTCATGAGAGAGAGGCAGATCGAATTGGCCTTCGAACGTTAGAAAAGGCGCAGTTTGACCCTCATCAAGTACCGCTTTTCTTTAGGTATTTACAGCGCCAGTCACGGCTCTATGAGTCCGGGATCCCTGAGTTTTTGAGGACTCACCCAATTACTTCCGATAGGGTGGCAGATATAGAAGCGCGTTTGACTAAAATGGCCCGCAGGCAAGTCTTAGATAGCGTTGAACTCCTGTTTTTAAAGGCTCGATTACGTGTCTATCAGGAGGGGGCTGTGAGTGCGTTTGAGATATTCGATGAGCAAATCCAGTCAGACAATAGAGCAGTAAAACTGGCCGGTATGTATGGGTCAGTTTTTAGTCTAATCGCTGAGGAAGATTTATATTTAATGGATTTAGAAAAGGCTCGAGAGACGCTAGACTCCCTATTGAAGGAGGAGCCCGGTCATCCAATGCTCTTGTCTTTGCAAGCTGATTTTGAGCGATTGTTTGGCGATCGTAAGATCGCGGATAAAGTCTATCTGTCTGCTTTGGCACGTTATCCAGATAGAAAGTCCTTAGTTTATGGCTACGCTGAGCTTCTTTTGTCCTCTCAAAGATATGTCGAATTGGAAAGTATGATGTCAGGGCTTGTATTAAGCTCTGAATCTAAAAATCCAAAATTTTATGAATTTAGGGCTAAGGCATATAGCGGATTAAAACAGAAAATGCCAATGCATCGAGACTATGCTGAAGTGCTCGCTTTGACTGGAAATTTAGTTGGAGCAATCAATGAGCTGCTATTGGCTCAAAAGGCAATCGATGGTGATTTTTTTCTTCGGACATCGGTAGATTCTCGTCTAAAGGAACTTAGAGAAGTTCAACAAGCCTTACGCCAGTAAATAGGGGGTGTGGTCCGTAGTATGATTCACCCGAGTGACTTAGGTATATGTGAGAGGGGTTTAGTGTGGTTTCATTTTTAGATCGAATTATTGAAGAGGTTGATCAAGGCTTAAAAGTATTGTCTGGAGCTGTATCGGCTCGACGTAGCTTAGATTTCCATGCCTCTGATGTAAATCTTACAGATGAGCAAAAAAAAATATCAGCCAGATTAATGCGTGTGAATCATACTGGAGAAGTTTGTGCTCAGGCGCTTTATTTAGGCCAGGCCTTAGTGGAGAAAGATCTGGCCATAAAGACTGAGTTGAACCAGTCGGCTGAGGAAGAGTTAGATCATCTCGCTTGGACCCAACAGAGAATTGATGAACTTGGTGGGAGAACCAGCATACTAAACCCAGTGTTCTACGCTGGCTCATTTGCTATCGGAGTGATTGCTGGCCTATCTGGAACTCAAAGGAGCCTTGGATTTTTGCAAGAGACAGAGCGTCAAGTAGAGGCCCATTTGACGGAACATCTCGATCGCGTTTCTTTCGAGGATGAGCGTAGTCGTACGATGATTGTTCAAATGCGGGAGGAAGAGCGCGGTCACGCGAATCGAGCTGAGCGTCTTGGAGCTAAGCCATTGCCTAAAGCGGTTCGAGTCATAATGCGGGTGATGTCAAAAGCCATGACCCGATCAACCTATCGCATATAGTTCCAACCTCATTCTGAATCAGAGGCGCTATGAATTTCATAAGCGTGGGTGATATTTGCCGATTTGCCGAGCATAATTGAGGCCGAGCAGTATTTTTCCGCAGATAAACTTATTGCGCGTTCAACAATAGTATTTTTTAAATCACGACCAGTTACTTTGAAAAGTAAGTGAATTGAAGTGAAGACTTTGGGGTCCGTTTCTGCTCTTTTTGCTTCAATTTTAACGGCAAGATCGGTAACATTCTGGCGTGATTTGCGCAAGATGGTTACGACGTCATAAGCGCTACATCCTCCTAAACCCATCAAAAGCATTTCCATCGGGCGAGCGCCTAAATTTTTACCGCCAGCCTCGGGGGGGCCATCCATTGTTACGGAATGACCGCTACCGCTTGTGGCATTGAATGCGACGCCATCTACCAGATTGATTTCAGTTTTCATCGTTTGGCTTTTATTTCAAATATTTAAGGAATCAACAACTTTCGCAATTTTAGTCCATTTAGAATTGCGGCACACGCATATAGAAAAATAATTCATATAATCATAAGTTTATAACACATATACTGGATTTATTTTTGCACTAAAGTGTATAATCTGAGGCTAATTTAATTTGTAACAATTTCGCTTGGCCGAGAGGCCGGGTCCAGGAGGAAAGAGCTTGAGTTCTGAAAAATCAGTGAATGAGCAACGCCGGATGCTTGTTGTGTCTACAGGAGCGGTGGGAGCGGCAGGAGCCCTAGCCGCGGTGTCCACTCTTTTTGTAAGTATGGCTCCAAGTGAGCGAGCCAAGGCAGCAGGTGCTCCCGTTGAGGTTGATTTGGCTAAATTAGAGCCAGGAATGCTGATTACCGAAGAGTGGCGCGGAAAGCCTGTTTGGATCTTACACCGTACTAACGAGATGCTCGGTAAGTTGGGTGAGACTGCTGCGCTAGTCTCAGACCCAGATTCTAAGTTGCCGATGCAACCTAAATATGCGACAAACATTGAGCGTTCAATTAAGCCAGAGTATCTGGTTTTGGTGGGTATTTGTACCCATTTGGGCTGCTCTCCAACCCAAAAGTTGGAGGCTGGAGAGGCCTCTGGACTCGGCGCTGATTGGAGCGGAGGATTTTTCTGTCCCTGTCATGGTTCTAAGTTCGATCTTGCTGGCCGAGTATATAAGGGCGTACCGGCCCCGACGAATCTCGAAGTACCACCACACCAATTTTTGTCTGATTCCCGATTGTTAATCGGGGACGATGCAGCTAGGAGTTAATTTGATGCTTAGACCAGTGATGACCTGGATTGACGAGCGGTTCCCAATGAGCAAGATGGTTCGGGAGCACCTCACGGAATATTATGCGCCGAAAAACTTTAATTTTTGGTATTTTTTCGGCGGGCTTGCGATAGTTGTGTTGGCAATACAAATTCTTTCGGGCATTTTTCTAACGATGCATTACAAGCCTGACGCTGAAAAAGCGTTCGCCTCTGTTGAGTACATCATGCGAGATGTCCCTTTAGGGTGGTTGATCCGCTATGTTCATTCGACTGGTGCGTCTTTGTTCTTTGTGGTGATTTATCTGCATATGTTTAGGGCACTACTCTATGGCTCATACCGTAAACCGCGTGAATTATTATGGATCTTCGGTATGGTGATTTACCTTTGTCTTATGGCGGAGGCCTTCTTCGGTTATCTTTTACCATGGGGGCAAATGTCATATTGGGGTGCTCAGGTTATCGTGAATCTTTTCGGTGCGGTGCCCTTAATTGGCCCTGATCTCGCAGTTTGGATCCGAGGGGATTATGTTGTTTCAGACGCAACCTTAAATCGCTTTTTTGCTTTACACGTGATTGCGGTGCCCATCGCATTATTGGGGCTGGTTGTTGCGCATATCATCTCCTTGCATGAGGTTGGATCGAACAATCCGGATGGGATTGATATTAAGAAAAATAAAGATCCAGCAACAGGTAAGCCTTTGGATGGAATTCCCTTTCATCCGTATTACACCGTGAAAGACATATTTGGGCTTGTGATATTTTTGATCATATTTGCGTCAATCGTTTTCTTTGCCCCTGAGATGGGCGGGTATTTCTTAGAGCACAATAATTTTATACCTGCTGATCCGCTAAAGACGCCAGCGCATATCGCGCCAGTTTGGTACTTCACTCCGTTTTACTCTATTTTGAGAGCTGTGCCACCTATGTTCGGATCTCAATTTCCTGGTGTTTTAGCAATGGGTGGTGCTGTTGTGATTCTGTTTTTATTGCCTTGGCTCGACAGGAGTCCCGTTCGATCGATCAGGTATAAAGGGCCGCTTTTCAAAGTCTCTCTAACTGTTTTTGTGATCTCTTTTTTATTGCTCGGATACTTGGGGTTAAAGCCGACCAATATTTGGGGCCAAGTTGGCGGTACCGATGTGGCGACGGTTGTGGCGCAACTCTGTACAGCGCTCTATTTTCTGTTTTTCTTGTCGCTTCCAATAGTATCCAAGTTAGATCGGACTAAGGCAGAGCCAGATCGGGTGACCTCATGAAATTAATCTTGGTAATGGTTTGGAGTGTTTTATTTTTCTCAGGGTTAGCAGGCGCTGCGGGTGGTGGTTATACTTTAAGTAAAGCCAACATTGACGGAACTAATGCTGAATCTTTGCAAAGGGGTGCGAAGATATTTGCTGATAGATGTTTGAGTTGTCATGCGGCTACTTTCATGCGTTATAACAGGCTTGTAGACATAGGTTTAAGTCAGAGCCAGATAAAACAATATTTTATTGTTGATGATTCAGTGAAGGTTGGCGACACTATGAAGAGCGCTATTGATGCTGCAACGGCGAAACAAATGTTTGGTGTAATGCCGCCCGACTTGTCTGTTGTCTCAAGGTCAAGGGGCGCTGATTGGTTGTATACCTACTTCGTTAGTTTTTATAAGGATGAAGCGACAACGACAGGATGGAATAATCTTATTTTCCCCAATGTTGCGATGCCTAATGTTTTTTCTCAAGAGCAAGGTGTTCTGCGGGCTATTTACGCCACAGATGACAAGTCTAGCCTCAGCTTAGAGCGCGAAACACAAGGCTCTTTAAGTGCACGAGCTTTTGATGATTCAATGTTGGATTTGACAAACTTTCTGGTTTTTATGGGAGAGCCTGCAGCAGAAAAACGAAAGCAAATTGGTAGTCTTGTAATTATTTTCCTTATTATTTTTGCATTTATGGCATGGGCCGTTAAGCGGGAGTTTTGGAAAGACGTGCATTGACAAGCAGATCGCAATTAAAGATTTAAACTATTAAGGGGACAATAAAAAATGATGACGCTCTACTCGGGCACTACGTGTCCTTTCAGCCACAGATGCAGGATTGTTTTATTTGAAAAGGGCATGGACTTTCAGATTGTCGATGTCGACCTATTCGATAAGCCTGAAGATCTTGCCGTCATGAATCCATACAACCAAACGCCTGTTCTGGTTGAGCGAGACCTCGTCCTATATGAGTCGAATATCATTAATGAGTATATTGATGATCGGTTTCCGCATCCTCAATTAATGCCGGCAGATCCCGCGCTGAAAGCCAGAGCAAGATTATTTCTATTTCGTTTTGAAGATGATTTGTTTTCGCATATTCAATCAATTGAGTCAGGGACAGCTCGCCAGGCCGAACAAGCTCGAGCGCAGGTTAGAGATAGTTTGATTCAAGTGGCGCCGGTTTTTTTACGGCAGAAGTACATGTTGGGCGATGAGTTTTCTATGCTGGACGTTGCGATTGCTCCTTTACTCTGGAGATTAGATCAATATGGGATCCAACTGCCAAAACAGGCGGCTCCGTTAATGAAGTACGCAGAGAGATTATTTAGTCGCTCAGCCTTTGTTGAGGCACTAACACCGTCTGAAAAGGTCATGCGTAAGTGAAGACGCTCCCCTCTACCACTCCTTACCTCATCCGTGCAATTTATGATTGGTGTTGTGATACTTCTCAAACGCCGTATGTGTCGGTGCGAGTTTCAGAGCTAACCACTGTTCCGATTGAGCATATTCAGGATGGCGAGATTGTCCTAAACATTGGTACGGGTGCGACTAAAGACCTTCGGATTGATAACGAGGCAATAACATTTTCGGCGCGATTCGATTCTGTTTCTCGAGAAATTTATATCGCGATCTCGGATGTGAAAGGAATTTTTTCTCGAGAGTCTGGGCAAGGACTTGGATTCACTGTGGAAGAGATAATGAAGCAAAAGAGTCCGAACAAAATAGAGAAAGAGCGAGAAGAATTGGTTACTACTACCCCTAAGCAAAGATTAAAAATTGTAAAGTAACCCATTTTATGTCTGAAGCATTTATAATTCGTAATTGGAGTAAGCCGGCGTAGCTCAGTTGGTAGAGCAGTTGATTTGTAATCATCAGGTCCGCGGTTCGAATCCGTGTGCCGGCACCATAGTTTTGAACATCACCGGGAGGTCGTAATGCTACTAAGAGGCAATACTAAAAACCGATTGGGGTGGTTTGCAGGTATCGTCTTCTGTGTGATAGCAATCTCGATCGCGATTGCTGCAGATATGACCTTTGAGGATGCGCAAATTCGCACCGTGCATGCTCGAAAGGCAATGGAAGATAAGAAAAAAGAGCTAGAAATATTTATAGAAGAAGCTCAGAAACGACGGAGTGTTGTCACTAAACTAACGACTCAATTGAAATCTGCACAAGCAGCGCTTGAGGCCGCTGAGGCGCAAGTTCTCAGCGTAGAGAAGGAGTATGAAAACTTACAAAAATATTGGGCTGAGGAAGCTAAAAGGCTCAAGGAAATTCACAGTAAGGAACGTCGTTAGTTTCTAAAATTTTTACAAAAGTCTGGTGTGAATCTGCATGAAAATCCATGAATATCAAGCGAAAGAAATTTTGCGTGCGTACGGTGTTAGAACCCCCAAGGGGATTCCTTGTTTTTCAGAAGCTGAAGCTGAGGCTGCGGCGCGACAATTAGGTGGTGAAGTTTGGGTAGTCAAGGCTCAAATTCATGCTGGAGGCCGGGGTAAAGGTGGGGGTGTTAAAGTAGTTAAATCAATAGCTGATGTTAAGTCAGCTTCCTCTAGTATCTTAGGGATGCAGCTAATCACCCACCAAACTGGCCCAGAGGGCCAGTTAGTTAAGCGTCTGCTGGTTGAAGAGGGTGCTCAGATCGATAAAGAGTTATACGTGGGCATGGTAGTTGATCGCGAGAGTCAAAGTGTATGTCTTATGGCCTCCTCAGAGGGAGGGATGGACATAGAGGAGGTGGCAGTTTCTGCCCCGGAAAAAATCCACAAAATTTTCATTGATTCTCAACAGGGGCTTGATCGTAAGCAAGCGATTGAGCTCAATGAAAAAATTGGAATACCGCATGGCTCTTCTGAAAAAGGAGCTGATTTGTTTGAAGGTTTATACCAGGCATTTGTCGATAAAGACGCATCATTAGCCGAAATCAACCCTATGATTCTTACGAAAGACGGAGATATATTGGCACTTGATGCAAAAATGAATTTTGATACGAACGCTGTATTTCGACAACCGGAAATACTTGATATGCGGGATTTGGATGAGGAGGATCCAGCTGAAATTCAAGCGTCTAAATTCGACCTATCTTACATATCCTTGGATGGAGATATTGGATGCCTAGTCAATGGTGCCGGCCTCGCTATGTCGACGATGGATGTCATTAAGTTATTTGGAGGTGAGCCTGCAAATTTCTTAGATGTTGGTGGTGGAGCAACTACGGAGAAGGTTACTGAGGCTTTTAAGATCATGTTGTCGAACCCGAATTTGAGGGCGATATTAGTTAATATTTTTGGCGGTATTATGCAGTGTGATGTTATTGCTGCCGGCGTGGTTGAAGCGGCGAAGCAAGTTGACCTTACAGTGCCTTTAGTGGTGCGCATGAAGGGTACTAATGAAAATTTAGGGAAGCAGATTTTAGCGGAATCGGGTTTACCTATCATTTCATCTGAAACGATGGCTGATGCTGCTCAACAGGTTGTCGAAGCTGCGCGAGGTGACCAATAAAATGTCGATTTTAATTAACCAAAATACGCGGGTTATCACCCAGGGAATTACTGGGAAGACGGGACAATTTCACACACAGACTAGTCGCGATTACGCTAATGGACAAGCTTGCTATGTCGCGGGTGTCAACCCTAGGAAAGCGGGGCAAGACTTCGAGGGTATTCCGATTTATGGGACAGTGGTGGAAGCGAAACAACAAACTGGAGCAACGGTCTCCGTAGTTTATGTTCCCCCCGCTGGAGCAGCTGCAGCCATACTTGAGGCAGTAGAAGCTAAGCTAGATTTAGTAATTTGTATTACAGAAGGGATCCCAGTCAAAGACATGATTGAGCTTCGTCATAAGATGCGAAGTGCTAATAGCCAAACGTTATTACTGGGGCCAAATTGCCCTGGTGTCATCACGCCTGATGAATTAAAAATAGGAATTATGCCTGGTCATATCCACAAAAAAGGTCGGATTGGTGTGGTTTCTCGGTCAGGAACATTAACTTATGAAGCGGTGGCGCAACTAACGGAGCTGGGCCTTGGGCAAAGTACGGCGGTGGGTATCGGTGGCGACCCGGTCAACGGTCTAAAACATATTGACGTATTAAAACTCTTTAATGAAGATAAGGACACCGATGCTGTTGTGATGATTGGTGAAATCGGCGGGACTGATGAGGAGGCGGCTGCGGTTTGGGCTAAAGATCACATGTCCAAACCAGTAGTGGGTTTTATCGCTGGAGTGACTGCTCCTCCGGGAAAAAGAATGGGCCACGCGGGTGCGATTATTTCAGGCGGTAAAGGAACGGCCAATGAAAAACTTGAAATAATGGATGCCAGTGGTATTTCGGTTACTCGAGATCCATCAAAAATGGGCGTGTTGCTAAAATCCGTTCTCTGATAGATCTATTTTTGAGGTGATGGTCTGGGTGAGGCAGTGAGGACATAAACAAGTGTCACCTTGGTTGCCTGACAAGATATTGGGAAAATCGGTCGAACACCAGCAGGGTTGGTCTGAGACCATTCCGCAGGGGAATGTGGTGCTACAGCGTGCGCACTTGCTCTCAGTCATTTTTTTAGCCCCCTAATTTAAAAACGGGACAGCCATTCCTTTTTGCACACCTTTCCTACCCGAGATCATCTCATACCATCTAGATACGTTTGGGTAGTCGGCTAGTTTGATTTTATGCCATTCATGCCGAGCAACCCATGGAAATGTAGCTATATCCGCTATAGAGTAATCTTTTGATAAAAATTCACTATCCGCTAATCGGTTATCTAGTACACCATACAGTCGAGCGGTTTCTTTCCCAAACCGGTTGATAGCATAAGGGACTGGTTCCGGAGCTGCGCGAAGAAAATGATGAACTTGGCCAAAAATAGGGCCGGCACCCCCCATCTGGAACATGAGCCACTGAATCGTGGTGTATCGGTCAGTTCCTCCGGAGGGCAGAAATTTGTTAAATTTTTCAGCGAGATAAATCAATATTGCACCAGACTCAAACATTTTCACTGGTTCTCCGCTGTTGGAATCATGATCAATAATTGCGGGAATTTTATTGTTTGGGCTGATCGCTATAAACTCATCGGAAAATTGCTCGTCTTTGCCTATATTGATGCTCTTGGTTCGATACTCTGCTCCCAATTCTTCAAGCATGATCGAGACCTTTCGGCCGTTGGGTGTACCCCAGGTGTATAAATCTATCAACTTAATCCCCTATACTAAGAAGTCATCTTTAAATGTGGTCACAATATTACCAAGATTAATCACGTTAAACGAAGAGAGAAATAAAGTTCTTGACTAAATGGATCCTAACGATACTTCTTGTGGTTGCTATAGCCGCATATACAAAGCCAATTCTCTTAAGGTTATTGGGGAAGGTATTTGGCAGAAAGGGGATGCCGGGGGATATTACGGTTTATGTGTTTAAGCGTAAGTTATACCTACCTTTTGGCTCGACGCTTTTATTTAGTCTGATCGCGACGTGTTTATATTGGGGTATTCGCTGAATACGTAAATAAAGATATACAACAATTTATTATCGAGTTAGTTCTTTATCTAGGGCGATTATTCTTGCAGATCTTACGCGCTCATTTATCTCAGAGGTCGAATCTATTTTCGCAAAATCGTTATGCTTAATCGATCTTAGTATTTTCAAAGACACTATCAAAATGCGGACGTGGTTTGTGCAGCTTTGTCCGGCAACAGCTTGCCCAGTTGTTGCGGCAGCATCCAATATTTTTTCGAATCGTTCAGGTTGCCTAAGTCCGTCGAGATGCATCACGAGGTCTACTATTTGCTCATTCGTTAATTTTGCAGCGTTGAGGATCGAATCGATATGGCCTAATAAAAGCATAGAAGTCTTGGTTTGAGACTTGGTAGCTTTTAGTTGATTGAGCACACTCTCTGCAACAGTTTTTCGTTTAGAAATTTTGGGGATATATTCCCGAATAATTTTCTCAACATTATATTCAGTAAGTAAACAAAAAATTGCAACGCGCGCTTCGATCGGTAGGTTCTTTGTAGCCGCAAGATCTAGTGTTTCACAGATAACTTTTTTATTTTCTAAGTCGTGGACGCCATTTGATAACGAACTGTTTATCGCATTTAGAGCGCCACACTCAATTAAACTGTCAATCATTCGGGACGGTTTTTTGCCCATAAGTCCTTTTAGGATTTCACTCCAAATGCGTTCTGGGCTCAAGTCATTAATCTCGTCAGTATTAACTAGCTGAATCATAAGCTTGAGCGTGTCCGGATGAATATCGAAATTAAGTGTCGAAGTGAAACGACAAACTCGAAGGACCCGCAGCGGATCTTCAACGAAGGCAGCACTAACGTGCCTCAGAACTTTATTTTTTATGTCATCGATACCTTGGAAGGGGTCGATGAATTCGTCCTCTGAAGATTTAGCTATCGCATTAATAGTTAAGTCTCGGCGCGCGAGGTCTTCTGCTAGAGTTACCGATGGATCCGCGTGAAACGAAAACCCTTGATGTCCTCGTCCCGTTTTTCTTTCGGTGCGGGCCAGAGCGTATTCTTCTTTGGTATGAGGGTGTAAAAATACAGGAAAATCCCGGCCAACCGGCATGAATCCATTTGAAATCATTTCTTCTACACTTGCGCCGATTACAACAAAATCTCTGTCCGCAACCGGTAGACCAAGCAATTCATCCCTAACTGCTCCGCCAACAAGATAGTGTGATAGTTTATTCATTGAGATGATTGGAGTACATCATATCTTTTATTTAGCTTGCTCGTGAAAGATAACTTGGCGCAATACTCTCGATTGTTTTACGAGATCTATCGCTGGGTGTATCACACGTGTTATCCACTGACATAGATGATAAATTGTCTGTCGAAATTAGTTTGAGTCGAATTAACTCAAATACTCGAGCTTGAGCATAAGATGCCCATTCCGGAAGCGGAATGATTATAGGATTAAATCGACTGAAACTTGTTGCGTATCTTACAAGCTCGATAAGCTCATATTGTTTTGGCCCACAAAGGTCGATTACTGTGCGCTTTTCGATCCCATCAACACAACTCAAAATAGATTGGACTAAGTCACCTACAAATACCGGTTGAAATTTAGCGTTAGGCTTTGCGAGTGGGATGAGAGGTAACCAGTTTGCAAGCTCCGCAAACATCGTTAAGAAAGAGTCGCCAGCACCAAAGACAACGGATGGTCGGATGATATTCTTATCCGTCGTGCTATTCAGCTTGCTTTGAATAATGCTTTCTCCATCAGCCTTAGATCGAAGGTAAGCGCTTGGTCCCGAGCTGGATGCTTTTAGGGCTGATAGGTGAATGAGATGCTTAACTTTTTGCGAATTACAGCCAGCAACAACTCGGTCAACTAATGTCGTATGAAACTTCTTAAAATCGTTTTTTTGATTTTCATGAAGAATGCCCACGCAGTTGATAACTATATCGACGCCTGCGAGTAGACTATCGAATGTTTCCATATTGGAGATGTCGGTTTGGATCACCTCTACATTTGGAAGTACTATGAGATGAGCTTTTGCGCGTTCACGGTTTCTAGTAGGTATCCGTACTTGGTAGCCAGACTTTGAGAGCGTGTTGGTCAAATAGCCGCCGATAAATCCAGCGCCACCCAGAATTAGTACTGTGGCCTTGTTAGCGTTAGTCATAAAATATCCTGCTGAAGTGTTTCCTTGATGATATTCTATTTACAAAATTATTATCAGCGATTGCAGGAGTGGTTTGCTAGCTCACTTGTCAAGAAATACATGGATTAGATGGTTAGGTTGAATAATGACTCAAGATGAAATGAAACGGGCGGCTGCTCAGGAGGCTGTAAAGTATCTATCCAAAGGTGATGTCGTAGGAGTAGGGACTGGGTCCACTGCGAATTATTTTATTGAAGAGCTTTCTAAGTGGGGTGGAGCTGTTGGTGCTATAGCGAGCTCCGAAGCAACTGCCAGTCGTTTAAAAAGTTGTGGGATCCCGGTATTGGACCTTAATGAGGTCGACGAATTCGGTGTTTACGTCGACGGTGCGGACGAGATAAATCACAAGCTTGAGATGATTAAGGGTGGTGGGGGTGCTTTGACCCGAGAAAAGATAGTTGCGGCCGCTGCCCAAACTTTTATTTGTATCGTCGATGAAACAAAAGTGGTTGATGTTTTAGGTCGATTTCCGTTACCCGTCGAGGTGATTCCGATGGCGGCCTCTTACGTTTTGAGAACTATAAGCGAGTTAGGTGGAGACCCGCAAATTAGGAAAAACTTTGTCACCGATAACGGGAATATTATCCTGGACGTTCATGGACTAAGTATAGAGAATGCTGCAGAGATGGAGCAAACGCTGAATAACGTAGTCGGAGCAGTGACGAACGGACTCTTTGCAAATAGACCTGCAAATATTATGGTCGTAGGCGGGAAAAGTGGGGTTCAGATTGCGAGGGCTTGATCTCCGTATATATATGTAACGATTTCGTAACATTTGTATGAGACCTTCTAGAGCTCTATACTGTACAGCTAATGCGTAAAAAAATATAAATACTATGAACATTGATCAACATACGGTTAAAAAGTTTGATACCGAGCTTGAGGGGCTGCGCGCTCAGATCTTAAAGATGGGCGGTTTGGTGGAAGATCAAATTGCTCAATCATTAAATGCGTTGACAACTGGGGATTTAGCGCTTTGCGACCAAGTTCAAGAGGGTGACCACAAAGTCAACGCCATGGAGGTTGATATCGACGAGAAAATCAGTCGTGTCATCGCGTTGCGGCAGCCAGCAGCGGGAGATTTACGCCTACTGATGGCCTTCGAGAAAACCATCACTGATTTGGAGCGTATCGGGGATGAGGCGGATAAGATCGCGCGAATGACAAAATTAATTTATTCGGATGATCGCTTGCGTTTGCCTCGGACTACGGAAATTCGACATATGTCGGATGTTAGCTTAGGGATGTTGAGAAAAGCTTTGGACGCTTTTGCAAGGCTCGACGCATCCCTTACGGCTGAGGTCATCGCGAAAGACAATGTTGTTGACGAGGAATTTAAAGCCATACTCCGTCAATTGATCACTATGATGATGGAAGACCCAAGAACAATTTCGATGTCTATTGAAATGTTATTTATTGCCAAAGCCATTGAGCGCATTGGAGATCATGCCAAAAACATTGCAGAGTATGTTATCTATATTGTGAAGGGTAAAGATGTACGGCACGTCTCGATTGAGGAAATCCAGCGAGAGGCGAATAGCTAGCTGAACAATAGAACTAAAATAGGCTAAGTAGAGGCGTTCAATCGACAGGCACAAAGCCTTGAACGCTATCTGCGCCATCACCAAAGAAGTAATTCTCAGTTTGTTCTTTTAAGTACTTTCGTGCCTCGGGGTCTGCGAGGTTGAGTCGGTTTTCGTTCACAAGCATTTTTTGCTGTTCTAGCCAAGCCTGCCATGCTTTTTTTGAAACGTTCTGGAAGATACGTTCCCCGAGCGTTCCTGGAAATGGGGGGAATTCCATAGGCTCTTGGTCTGAGCCCAATTTAATACATGTAATAGTTTTAGTCATATTGTTAAGGTTTTTACCGGTTATTTTAGTTCTTTGTTATATATTTTTGAGTTTCTTTGATAGTTATATAGCTTCGCCTTTTCTTTGGGTAGTGCTCCTAACAATGTTTTCTTAAAGCCGTTTTCCAAGAACCAATGAGAGGATTTCGTGGTGAGTACGAAAACATTCTTTAGTTTTTCCTTTTTACAGTTTGTTTCTATTACTTTTAAAAGTCGCTCGCCCACCCCTGCATTTTGGAAATCCGGGTGGACAGCAAGACAAGCTAATTCGCCGACTTTTTCTTTTCCAAACGGATTTAATGCACCACAACCAATAATAAGCCCGTCGTGCTCAACAATTGTAAATTTCTTAATTTCGGTTTCGAGAGTTTCACGAGGCCGTTTAACTAAAACACCTTCTTTTTCGAGAGGTTCTATTAGGTTGAGTATGCCCCCAATATCATCTTGGGTTGCTGTACGAATATTTTCCAGGCTATCCTGACTTATCATCGTACCGATTCCCTCGTGCGTGAAGAGCTCGAGCAAAATACCGCCGTTAATTTTCCGATCAATAAGATGGAGTCGATCCACCCCTCCGTCGGACGCTTTGATTAGTCCCTGAAAAATACGATTTTTGGCTTGCGAAGGCACTTTGGCTCTACTCTGCTTTTTCTCTATTAATCTGATTTCTGAGGCCGTAAGTTCATGAAGTAGATTTCCTTGCTTATCATTGATGCCTGCTTGGTCGCACAGATAAATTAATTTATTAGCTTTGACGGCAATCGCTACTTCAGTGGCGACATCTTCATGGGTCAGATTAAATATTTCGCCAGTCGCTGAGTATCCTAGGGGTGATAGAAGAACCAACTCCCCATCCTCTAGTCTTTGAATGATTGCCTCATGCCGAACTTTTCTTACGTCACCAGAGTAGAGCATGTCTATTCCATTTATAATTCCTTTTGGCTGAGCTATAACAAAGTTTCCAGACGTGACTCGAATAGGACTTCCTGCGAGTGGTGTATTGGGCAAGCCCATGGACAGCAGCGCTTCGATTTCCAGACGCAAGCGGCCGTTGGCCTCTTTAACGCATGTTAGGGTCTCTTCATCAGTCACTCTAATCTGATGGTTTGAAAAATTACTTTTCAATTTTTTTGATTTGAGTGATCGCTCAATTTGTGGCCTCGCCCCGTGTACTAGAACTACTCTCACGCCAACACTAACTAGTAAGTTAATATCGTGCGTTAGGTCTGTGAAGTTACCTTCGTCAATCACGTCACCGTCAAAAGCGATGACGAACGTTTGTCCTCTGAACGTTCGAATGTAAGGTGCCGCTGACCTAAACCACGCGACGAATTCCGGTGAGGTGCTCATAATCGCCTAGGATATTTATTTTGGTGTCATTCTAATGGCACCATCTAACCTGATTGTCTCACCGTTTAACATCACGTTATCAAAGATGCTCTGAACAAGCCCTGCGTATTCGCTTGGTTTTCCAAGCCGCGATGGAAATGGCACTTGTTGCCCAAGGGAGTCTTGAACATCTTTTGGCATACCCATGAGCATTGCCGTTTCGAAGATGCCCGGTGCGATGGTAACTATTCTGATGCCGCTTCTGGATAGATCCCTAGCGATGGGTAGCGTCATCCCTGCAATGCCCCCCTTAGATGCGGCATAAGCCACTTGACCGATTTGCCCATCGAATGCCGCTACTGATGCGGTATTAATGATCACGCCGCGCTCACCCTCCGGATTGGGATCTTGCTTTGCCATTACGTCTGCCGCAACTCTTAGCATATTAAATGAGCCAACCAAATTAATATTAATTACTCTAGCGAATGTCTCGAGCCTATGGGGACCATTTTTACCTATGGTTTTTTCTCCAATTGCGATGCCGGCACAGTTAACAAGCCCTTGTAATCCTCCAAATTCAGATTGTGCAAGCGAGATGGTTGCATTCGCATGGTCTTCCAGCGTTACGTCACACTCAATAAAACGAGCTGCAGCACCGAGTTTTTCTGCTAAAGCCTGTCCGCCCTCAACGTTCATGTCGGCAATAACCACGTTGCCACCCTCGGCGGCGATCATTTCGGCAGTTGCTGCGCCTAGTCCAGATGCCCCACCCGTTACAATAACCGCATTGTTTTTAATCTTCATATCTCTTACTTTCTGTAGTTGTTGTCTTGTTCTAAATAATCCTCAAGTATAGCTTTTCTGTAATTAGAAGTCCCCCCAAAGAGCTTGGGCAATAGCTGTCATGCTTATACCTGCCGTTTCTGCCCGAAGAGTTCTGGGGCCAAGTTTGACGTCAATAAAGCCGTTTGATTTTGCAATAGTAATCTCTTCGTCGCTAAATCCACCTTCTGGACCGATGGCGATATTTATGTTGCAAGGTTTAAGATCAAGGTCTTTGAGATTAGCTGACCCTGAGGGGGATAAAATTAATCCAGTTTGTTTGGCATTTTCATTTGGAGCTGTTTCGATAAGATGTGTCAGGGACGGGTAGACTTTAATTGTCGGTAGTTTCGTTCGGCCACTTTGCTCGCAAGCCGCGATAGCGACCTTATGCCAATGATGTTTTCTTTTCTCTAATTGGTCCGTTTCAACTTTGATTGAGCTTCGCTCAGCTCTGAAAATATTTATTTCGGCGATGCCAAGCTCGGTGGATTTCTGAATAATAAGATTCATTTTTTCGTTTGACAAAATTGATTGAGTTAAAGCAATCCTTAACTTTGAGTCGGCTTCAGAGTCTAAAAATTGGAGGATCTCTGCTCTCACTTCCCCGTCGGGCACGCTCACCAGCTTTGCTAAATACTCACCGCCGTCTCCGTCGAATAAACTTACTAAGGCTCCCTTCTTCAATCTAAGCGCGGAAGTTGCATGCTTAACAATTTCTCTCGGTAGCTCTATCAAAAGGTCGCTTCTATTGATTTTCTGATCCAGAAAAAATCTTGCTCCAGCTTTAAGTTGTTTTTTTGTCTTATATGGTCTCATTGAGCAATTCGGGAGTAAAATAGTGTCTTGATCGTACGCGATGCAATGACTTTAAGCGAAGAGGGGATAGTCTTCAATATCTTGATTGTATTTTCAAATTTGAAGAAATGGCGTGCTGGCTTAAATTTAGCTCTAGGTACAGTTTTTTATGTCCATATTTAGTACCGCTTCAGTTTTGGATCAAGTGGTAGATCTAGCTAAGGATCTCTCTGATAGAGAGATTATTCCGTTTTTTAAAAAAATATCCCACTATCGTAAGAATGACGGAAGTCCAGTAACGGCGGTGGATGCCGCTGTGCAAACTGCTCTTGAGGCAGCGTTGCCGAAAATAGTAAAGGCTCCTGTACTTGGTGAGGAAATGACCAATAACCAACAAATCCAAATATGGGGTCAGCGTGATACTGGAATTTGGTGTGTGGATCCGATTGACGGAACTACTAATTTCGTTAACGGTATTCCTTACTTTGCGGTGTCGATAGCATATTTTCTGAAGGGTGAGCCTGTTATTGGACTGGTGATGAATCCTATGACGGGTCAATTATTTACTGCCGAGAAGGGTGGTGGTGCGTGGCTCGGAGCTCGAAGTTTGCTGGAAAACCAGTCACGACATGTCCGCTTACGTGAGTGCGTCGCCAGTGTCGACTTCAAAAGACTGCCGGAGTCGCTTAGAACACGCTTAGTGTCTTCGCCACCATATGCATCACAACGGAACTTCGGGGCCGCCGCCCTTGAATGGTGTGATGTTGCTTCTGGACTATTTGATGTGTACGTGCATGGCAACCAAAAGATTTGGGATTTTGCTGCTGGCGCGTTGATCCTTTCTGAGGCGGGGGGCGTCATGGCGTCGTTTAAAAAGGTTCCGTTTTGGAGTGATGATGCCTTAGCACGTCCCGTTATTGCGGCACGAGATCCAGCGATTTTTGAAGAGTGGTCGGATTGGTTGGCTCCTTCTTTGGAGTGAGCATGACAAATTACGCCTAAGTCTTTGTTTGTTGACGGCAAAGCCTCTAGAAGGTATCGTGGAACGTTTTCTTTTGGAAAGCGCTAGGCGCTAGGTGATGACATGGAAATGACGGGGGGGCAAGTCGCCGAACTTTCGGGGGCTGAGATTGTATCGCGCTGTTTGGCGGAGGAGCAGGTTGAATTCCTTTTTGGGTATCCCGGTGGAGCGGTGTTACCAATATACGACGAATTATTTAAGCAGGATAAAGTCAAGCATATTTTGGTGCGTCATGAGCAGGCCGGAGTGCATGCGGCTGACGCCTATGCACGCGCAACAGGCAAGGTTGGCGTCGCGCTAGTGACGTCTGGTCCTGGTGTTACTAATGCGATAAGTGGGATTGCGACCGCCCATCTGGATTCTGTTCCGATGGTGGTCTTAACGGGTCAAGTTCCCACCAAGGCGATAGGAGAGGATGCATTTCAAGAGGTTGATACTGTTGGAATTACTCGACCTTGCGTTAAGCACAATATACTTGTGAAACGAGCGCAGGATATCGCTCCCGCGATTAAAAAAGCGTTTCATATAGCGGCAACTGGTAGGCCGGGTCCAGTAGTCGTGGATATTCCCAAGGATATAACGCTTGAGACTACTAATTATTTCTACCCAAAGTCTGTAGCATTGAGATCATACAATTTAGTGACTCGGGGTCATTCTGGACAGATTAGAAAAGCTGTCGAATTGTTGTTGTCGGCAAAACGTCCTATGATTTACTCGGGCGGCGGTATCATAATGGGCAATGCTTCTGAGTTGTTGACTCAGTTCGTCCACGCTCTTGGCTATCCATGCACGAATACGTTGATGGGTCTTGGAGCCTTTCCAGCAACGGATCCTTTATTTCTCGGAATGTTGGGGATGCATGGCACCTACGAGGCTAACATGGCGATGCAGGATTGTGACGTACTGCTGGCGATAGGCGCTCGGTTCGATGATCGAGTTATAGGAAATCCAGAGCACTTTATGAGTGTCAATCGTAAAATTATTCACGTTGATGTGGATCCGTCTTCAATATCGAAGCGTGTGAAGGTGGACATTCCAATTGTTGGAGACGTCAGTGAGGTTTTAAAGTCGATGCTTGAGCACGTTGCTGAGCTTTCGAAGGGCTCGGGTAAGTCAGATGTTGATGCGTGGTGGAAGCAAATTTCAGTGTGGCGTGAAAAAGACTGTTCCAAATTTGGAGTTTCTGACACGGTAATCAAGCCTCAGTCAGTCGTTAAAACATTCTATGAGTTAACGAAAAACGAGGATGTATTTGTCACCTCAGACGTGGGGCAGCATCAAATGTGGGCCGCGCAATATTATAAGTTCGACCGGCCAAGACGTTGGATTAATTCTGGGGGTCTAGGAACGATGGGGGTCGGATTACCCTACGCAATGGGTTGTCAATTTGCCTATCCTGACGCATTAGTCGCGTGTATCACGGGTGAAGCGAGTATCCAGATGTGCATACAGGAGTTGTCAACTGCTAAGCAATACAACTTACCTATTAAAGTCATCACATTGAACAATCGATACTTGGGCATGGTTCGTCAGTGGCAAGAATTTTTCCATGGGAACAGACATTCCGAGTCTTATATGGACGCATTACCTGACTTCGTTAAACTGGCAGAGTCCTACGGCCACGTCGGAATGCGTATCGAAAACCCATCTGATGTTGAGGGCGCACTCAAAGAAGCAATTGCATTGAAAGATAGGTTGGTTTTTATGGATTTCATTACTGACCAAGCTGAAAACGTGTATCCGATGATCCCAGGCGGAAAAGGTTTATCAGAAATGATTCTAGATGGCTCTTCAGATTAAACGTTTGGTCGAATAAGGTAATTGCTATGAGGCATATTCTTTCATTGCTGTTGGAGAATGAGTCCGGCGCTCTATCGCGAGTGGCAGGCCTATTTTCAGCGCGGGGATATAATATTGAATCTTTGACGGTGGCTCCTACCGAGGACCCATCGTTGTCGCGGATGACGATCGTTACCATTGGATCGGACGAAGTGCTGGAGCAGATCACTAAACAGTTAAACAAACTTGTTGACGTGGTTAAGGTCATTGACCTCACAGAGGGTAGTCATATTGAGCGAGAATTAATGCTTGTGAAAGTGCGCGCTGTGGCGAAGGATCGTGAGGAGATGAAGCGTATTTCCGACATATTTAGAGGGCGCATTTTAGACGTTACGGATAAAACGTATACGATCGAACTCACTGGAACTGGATCAAAATTGGATGCTTTTTTTGATGCGTTAGATCGAGAAGCAATCCTGGAAACGGTCAGGACGGGTGCGTCAGGCATTGGGCGTGGGGACCGAATTTTAAAGGTTTGAAAACACCCTAATTATTAATAATGAAATACATTTGATACGAGGTAATCATGAAGGTTTTTTACGATAAAGATGCAAATTTAAGACTCATCAAGGGCAAAAAGGTGACGATCCTCGGTTATGGCTCTCAAGGCCACGCACATGCGCTCAATTTAAAAGACTCTGGCGTTACCGTCACGGTTGGTGTGCGTAAGGGCGGTGCATCTTGGACGAAGGCAAAAAAAGCCGGTTTTACGGTTAAAGAAATGGGCCCAGCCGTTAAAGGTGCGGACGTTATTATGTTGCTTCTTCCAGATGAAAATATTGCTGAAGTTTATGAAAACGATGTTAAGCCAAACATTAAAAAAGGAGCGGCTGTTGGTTTTGCTCACGGCTTTAATGTTCACTTTGGTCAGGTCGATCCAGATAAAGATATCGATGTGATCATGGTTGCGCCAAAAGCGCCGGGACACACTGTTAGATCTACATATGCTCAAGGTGGTGGTGTTCCCTGCTTAATCGCTATTCATCAAGACGCGTCTGGAAAGGCAAAAGATGTATCTATGTCATATGCTGCGGCGATTGGCGGCGGAAAGGCAGGCATTATTGAGACAAACTTCAGAGAAGAAACGGAAACTGATCTTTTTGGTGAGCAGGTTGTTTTATGTGGTGGAACTACAGCGCTAATTCAAGCGGGTTTCGAGGTTCTTGTGGAAGCCGGTTATGCTCCAGAAATGGCTTATTTTGAGTGCTTGCATGAATTAAAACTAATCGTAGATTTGATTTATGAGGGCGGAATTGCAAATATGCGATACTCGATTTCAAACAATGCTGAGTATGGAGATATTACTCGGGGACCGAGAATTATTAACGAGGAGAGCAAAAACGAGATGAGGAGAATCCTCAAAGAGATTCAGACTGGGGCTTACGCTCAAGAATTTCTGCTCGAAAACCAAACGCGCAATACTAAACTCACGTCAGTGCGACGGATTGCTGGGGAGCACAAAATCGAAGAGGTGGGTAACAAGCTTCGCGCAATGATGCCTTGGATTAAAGCGAACCGGTTGGTCGATAAATCTAAAAATTAGACTTGTATTAAGCATACAGTCACTTTGGATTATTTTAAGTGCGGGTGCGAAAAAATTTAATGCAGTTTAATTAAAAGACTTATGAACAAAAATCGACATCCAATAATCGCTAGGGAGGGGTGGCCCTTTCTAGTGCTTGCTGCCATATTGGCTGGATTAAGTTCGGTCTACTGTGTTTATCTAGCTATCCCAATGTGGATAATATTTCTCTTCATTTTGCAATTTTTTCGCGACCCACCCCGCGTAACGACAGGCGGGGATAGCGCTGTTAGCGCGCCGGCCGACGGCAGGGTCATTGTAATTGATGAAGCTCACGATCCTTATACTAATCAAACATCTTTAAAGATTAGTATTTTTATGAATGTGTTTAATGTGCATTCAAATCGTATACCCGTGTCAGGAACCGTGGACGCTAAACAGTATTACCCCGGCAGGTTCTTTAACGCCGCTCTGGATAAAGCTTCCGATAATAATGAGCGCAATGCGCTTCTCTTAACTTCAAAAGAGGGCCATCGAGTGACCTGCGTTCAGATCGCCGGTTTGATCGCTAGACGAATTCTTTGCTACGTTGACGAGGGATCTAACGTAATCAAAGGTGAGCGTTTCGGCTTTATCCGCTTCGGATCGAGAGTCGATTTATATTTACCGAAAACAACTAAAGTATTGGTGAGCTTAGGTGATAAAGTCGTCGGCGGTGAGACGTTGGTGGCAGAGCTGCCCATCTCCGAGTAACCTTGGTTTGTGGATAAAGAAGAAAAAACAATTTTGAATTCCGAAGAACGACTGCAGAGTCGGCGGCAGAGGTTTTTCTGGTTGCCTAACGCAATTACTATTTGTGGCTTGTTCTCGGGTTTCTATGCAATTGTTCAAGGCATGAATCATGAGTTTGGATTGGCTGCGATCGGAATCTTTGCCGCGATGATATTTGACGGATTGGATGGTCGAGTGGCGCGTCTTACTCAGACTCAATCCGCGTTTGGCGCTCAGTTTGATTCGTTGGCAGATATGGTTGCTTTTGGCGCGGCCCCGGCGCTTGTTCTTTATGAAGCTGAATTACGTTCTATTGGCGGAAAGTTAGCGTGGGTTGCAGCTTTCATTTATGTCGGGTGTGCCGCACTTCGGTTGGCCCGTTTTAATACAAATTCGGATACCCAAGATCACTCTTATTTCCAAGG
>CAJQIK010000033.1 GCA_905478365.1 uncultured Burkholderiales Genera incertae sedis bacterium | reverse complement strand
GTATGAGTGACCGTTTGATAATTTTTGATACAACCATGCGGGATGGCGAGCAAAGTCCTGGTGCTTCGATGACTCGTGAGGAGAAGTTGCGTATCGGAAAACAACTAGAGAGAATGCGGGTTGATGTAATCGAAGCGGGGTTCCCAGCCGCGAGTAATGGTGACTTTGAATCTGTCCGGGCGGTGGCTGAAGCGATCAAAGAGAGCACGGTTTGCGGTTTAGCGAGGGCTTCTGAAAACGATATACGACGCGCGGCCGAATCGGTTAAGCCAGCTAACAGCCCGAGAATACATACATTTATAGCAACGTCGCCAATCCATATGGAGAGGAAATTACGTATGAGCGGCGATCAAGTCTTAGAGCAAGCTGTTAAATCAGTAGCGCTCGCGCGTTCCCTTTGTGAGGATGTAGAGTTTTCTCCTGAGGATGCGGGTAGGTCGGAGCCTGATTATCTTTGCAGGATTCTCGAGGCTGTGATTAAGGCTGGTGCCAGGACAATCAATATTCCAGACACGGTGGGCTACACAATGCCAGACCAGTTCGCAGAATTAATGCGTAACCTTATGACCCGTATACCTAACTCAGATAAGGCGGTATGGTCTGTTCATTGCCATAATGATTTGGGGGTTGCTGTCGCGAATTCATTAGCGGCTATCGCCGCAGGCGTACGACAGATCGAGTGTACCGTGAACGGTCTGGGAGAGCGCGCCGGTAATGCGTCATTGGAAGAGATAGTTATGGCTGTTAGAACGCGACAAGATTTTTTCAAATGTGACACGGGAATCGACGCGACTCAGATAGTGCCTGCTTCGAAACTAGTTTCTGCCGTGACCGGCTTTCCAGTCCAGCCTAACAAAGCCATTGTTGGTGCCAATGCGTTTGCTCACGAATCGGGTATCCATCAAGACGGTGTCCTAAAACATCGAGAAACCTATGAAATAATGAAGGCTGAGGACGTGGGCTGGTCTACAAACAAGCTAGTTTTAGGCAAGCACTCTGGTAGGAATGCATTCAAGCAAAGGTTAATCGAGTTGGGTATCGAGGTTAACGGTGAAGAATTGATGAACGCTACGTTTGCTCGTTTTAAAGAATTAGCAGATAAAAAGCACGAGATTTTTGATGAGGATCTCATCATGTTGATTTCCTCAGATGAGGCGATTAGTCAAGACGATGAGCGTTTCAAATTGTTGTCCTTAAAAGCATACTTTGAAACGGGTGAGCCGCCAAGAGCCACTGTGTTCTTATCGGAGGATGACGAGGAAAAAAGTGCTGATGCGTCAGGTAGTGGGCAAGTCGATGCGACATTTAAAGCCATCGAATCTATAGTCGCCAGCGGAGCGGACCTTCAACTTTATTCCGTAAATGCGGTCACCAGTGGCACAGACTCTCAAGGCGAGGTTAGTGTTAGGTTAGCTAAAAACGGTAAGATCGTTAACGGACATGGGGCAGACACGGATATTGTTGTGGCCTCTGCTAAAGCTTACTTGAACGCTGTTAACAAGTTAAAGTCAGGCCTAGAGAAAGTTAATCCTCAAGTCTAGCGATGTTTCAGGCTCCTTTGTCTGATAAGACGTCGTTCCTTAAGTTTTGTTGTCTAGGTTTAATGAGCAATGTCGGGTTAGAAATGTTCCTCCAGAGGGTACTCACGTCCATTAGCTGGCGTCGATATCTATGTGTGGGTATGCTTTTTATTAGTCTATGTGGGTGTGGGCAGATGAAGGGCTATGTGTTGGATCAACCTGATTCTGACCAAATAACTCAAGATTTTGATACTAGGGACATAACACGTGAAAGCGTGGATGTTTTCGCAGCGAAACTGGGCTATAACCGGCCTTGGCCACCTGAGAAATGGGGACTCGAAGAACTTATGTATACCGCTCTTTATTTCAGCCCGAGACTAAAAGTTGCGAGGCAAAATAAAGAGTTATTTGAAGTTTCGGCTCAATTGTCCGGATTAGAAATACAAAAAAAAGTTCAAGTAGCTACTGAGTATCATACGAACGAAGTTAATGGAGAGAAACCTTGGGGGTTGGGTTTTACCGTTGGTCTTCCTTTTTTCTCGGAAAAAAAACAGAAAGTACTGTCTGAAAAATCACTACTCTACGTAGATGATGCCACGTTAAAATTAACGCAGGAAATATGGTTGCTACATTCGGAGCTGCGCAATAATTTATTCCGATGGAATGCAAATGCAGCTAAGCGGAAACTCAATATCCAGAAAATTAAGTTAGCTCGAGAGTTGATAGATCTTGTTGAGGCCAGATTTTCCTACGGGTTTGCAAACCGCGATCAATTGAACAAAAGAAAGTACGACCTAGGGTTATTTCTGGAGCAAGAGTTGATGCTTGAAACGGAACGGTTAGAGATTGTATCAACTATGGCTGGGTTCATCGGTATGCCAGCGATTGACCTAGAACAATTGGTTATGAGCCACCTTACTTTTGACGAGACTCCTGATATTTCGGGAGTAGAAGTATATCGAAGCGCTGCCTTGCTTAATAGAATCGATTTGCAGGAGTCGTTGGTTGATTTTGGGCTTGCTGATGTTGAATTAAAATTAGCACTGATAAAGCAGTACCCGGAAATTTCAATATCACCAGGATACTTCTGGGATCAGGGAGATAAAATCTGGAATTTTGCTTTGGGCTTAGCCTTACCAAAACAATCTGACGTACTTATATTGCAAGCTGAAAATGTGCGGAATTTAAAACATCTTGAAGTGAAAGAAACTCAAATTAATATCCTTTCACAGGTTGAGGGATATCACGCGATGGCTCAGTCTGCTCGAGCGCGTCTGGTGCAGAGTCGATCGAATTTACGTCAAGCGAATGAAATTTTTTCGGGAGCGGAGGAGAGGTTTGGTGTTGGTAACATCAGTCGAGTTGATCTTTATGATGGACGGTTGGCGTACATTGCTATAGCAGAGCAATTTATCGATCAAATGTCGGATTATTTTACAGCTCTCGCTGCACTCGAGGATTCGTGTCAAACTCCGTTACTATTTCAATATAAGGTCTTGGCGAGTATGAATTACCAATTGAAAGATCCACTTGAATAAGCGGCACTATAACTTGGTTATTGGCGGCCTTACTATTTTGATAGGCCTACTTTTATTGCTCCTCGTTACTGTCAATCGGGATGATTTGTTATTCAGTGATTCTGACTATGAGGAAGAAATAGAGACAAGGGATTCTTTGAGCGAGGAGAACGGCGTTTCAATTGTTCGCTTAGAGCCCAGAGACCAGAGTATGGCTGGTATCGAGTTTTTAGCCTTGACCCCAACCTACCACCAATCGGGATATGAATTGTTCGGTGAGGTTCTTGATGTTGCCGGTCTCTTGGATATTAGAGCTCAGCTAATTGCTTTGTTAAACGCAGATCAGACGAAAGCTGTTGAGGAGGCCCATCTAGCGGAATCTCATAAGAACGCTCGCTTACTATACGAAGATAGACAAAGCATCTCTCGACGTGAATTACTGGACATCGAGTATCAGCTTAAGGCTGTCCGCACTTATAGGTCCAATATACAGCGAGATCTGTCGTCATTGAGACAAACATCGATTACGAAATGGGGTAGTACGATTAGCGAATGGTTATTAAATGAGTATTCTAAAAATTTTAAAAATTTAGCAAACCAAAATGCGAGTTTGTTACGTGTATTCATTAAAGAGGCATCCCTAGCTGAATTGGATATCAGTGAAATTGAAGTGGCGCCAGTGGCTTCGCCGCATCTAAAAATTGCTGGACGGTATGTTGGTGACGCGCCAAACGTTAAGTTAGGTACAGGAGGCGTAGACAAGTTTTTTATCACTGAATCAAAAATACCGGAAGGTACCCGCATTGTAGCGTCACTGTCTGTCAGCTTGAAGGATGCTGCTGGCGTTCTGGTGCCTGATGAAGCAGTTATATGGCACTCTGGAAAGCCATGGGTATTCAAACAACTTAGTGATGGAGTTTTTGCAAGAGTTGAAATTGAGGCTACCGTTGATTTAGGAATTGGATGGTTCGAGGTTGAGGCACTGAGCCCAGGAGATCAAATTGTCGTGTCCGGCGCTCAGCTTTTACTATCGGAAGAATTGAAGTATCAAATACGTAACGAGAATGAGGATTGAGATTCATTACTTAGCCAAAGTGAGGTACAAGTGTCACAATTCTTCGCTGTCATATTTTTGGACGGCTAACTAATGATTGCCGGAATCGTTCGTAGCTCTATTAAATATGCTGGGGTTGTTGTGACCCTTGCAATTACGATCGTTAGCTATGGCTTGTATACAATTTCTAATGCAAATTTAGACGTATTCCCAGAGTTTTCGCCCAGTCAAGTCGTGCTTCAAATTGAAGCCCCAGGCTACTCTTCTGCGTTAGTTGAAAAACTGGTTACGCAGCCCATTGAGAATGCATTAATGGGAATACCGGAGTTAGAAAATATTCGTTCTCAGTCGATCCCGGGGCTGTCTGTCGTTACGGTGATATTTAAGGATGGAAGTGATGTTTATTTGAATCGTCAAGTTGTTGGCGAGAGAATATCTGCGCTGGGATCCGAAATGCCTCGAGGAGTAAGTGCACCCACCATGACGCCGTTGACCTCTTCCGCTAGTACGGTTCTCGGTATTGGTGTGACGTCAGATAAGCGTTCGTTTGCAGATTTAAGGACACTTGTAGATTGGACTATTCGCCCGCACCTACTGGGTGTCCCGGGGGTTGCTGAGGTCAACGTTTTCGGCGGGGACGTGCGACAGTGGCAAATTCAGGTGGATCTTCAAAAATTAGAACAATCAGATGTTTCATTTCAGGATTTGCTTAAGGCCGCACAGTCTGTAACGGGAATGGTTGGAACAGGTTTTATCACGACCCCCAATCAGCATTTAAATATCCAATTGGATGGGCAGCCAAGAGATCTTGGAGATATCGAGCACCTCATCGTAGAGTCTCGTACTGGAGCTAAGATACGTCTTGGTGATTTAGCAAAAATTGTAACCGGCCCGGCGCCCTCCATTGGTGCGGCATCTATAGATGCCAAAGAGGGTGTATTTTTGATGATCCAGGGCCAGTTGGGTGCTAACACTTATGCCGTTACTCAAGATTTGGAGCGCGCAATATCAGAACTCGCTCCGTTAATTGAAAGAGAGGAAGTTACTCTCCACGAGAATCTATTCAGGCCGGCAAACTTCATTGAAACAGCAGTAAAAAATGTTCAACGTGACGTTTTAATTGGGTCTGCCTTAGTTATTAGTATTTTGTTCTTATTTCTGTATAACGCCCGAACAGCTGTCATATGCGCAATTGCTATGCCAGTCTCTTTGCTGTCCGCCGTGATTGTACTTGATGCTCTTGATATAGCACTGAATGTGATGGTGATTGGTGGTTTGGCTATTGCTCTAGGAGAAGTAGTTGATGACGCCATTATTGATACGGAGAATATCTTTCGAAGACTTCGATTAAATCAACTTCTGGGTGAGCCGAAGAAACTATCCGAGGTGGTTTTGGAAGCCTCAGTAGAAGTTAGAAGCTCTGTTGTCTATGCCACGTTTATTGTTGTGCTGGCATTTGTACCTTTATTAACTCTTTCAGGTATTGCTGGAAAGCTATTCGCACCTCTAGGTCTGGCTTATATTTTTGCGATATTAGCGTCTCTTGTAACGGCGGTGACGCTGACGCCGGCGCTTAGTTACCTACTTTTGGGAGGCCGCAGTTTATCCGCAGATGATCCACCCGCTGTTTCATGGTTACGACCAAGATATGAAAGGCTATTGAAGTGGTTCGAAAATAAATTTGCTCGCAATCTAACGGTTACTATTGTTTTTATCATTTCTGGTATCTGTGTCTTTCCGCTTTTTTCGGGAGAGTTCATTCCAGCTTTAAAAGAAGGTCACTATATAGCTCATATGACAGCGGTTCCAGGAACTTCGGAACGAGAGTCTTTGAGAGTTGGTGATCGTGTATCGAAAGCGTTAGGAGAAATCGATGGTGTCGAGTCGGTCGCTCAATGGGTGGGGCGGTCTAAAAATGGTGCGGATACGTTTGGGACTCACTATAGTGAATTCGAAATAGAAATTGGTGCCTTGGGTGGTGACGAGCAAGGTAGAGTGCTTGCGGAAATACGGGAGGTCCTCAGTGGAGAGAAGTTCGGTACTTTTCCTGGGTTAAGTTTTGGGGTCAACACATTTTTGACAGAGCGCATTGAGGAGACAGTTACCGGGTTTGCTGCGCCACTAGTCGTCACAATTTACGGGGCTGACCTTGATAGGTTAGATCGAGATGCCCTCAAAGTTGCTGCTGCTTTGAATCAAGTTCGTGGCGCTGAGGATATTCAGATACAGGCGCCAGCGGGTACGCCTCAACTTGATATTCGACTGAGACACGGGCGTTTGTCTGCGTTGGGGCTGACTCCTGGCGAAGTTCTTGAAGTTGTTGGCGCGGCTTATGATGGAGAGGTTGTTGGCCAGATTAGGAAAGGAAACAGTGTCGTTGACATTGTCGTAATACTTGATGATGAATTAAGAAAAGACGTTCGTTCTCTGTCCGCGTTGCCAGTAAAAAGAATAGGTGACGCTATCATTAGGTTGGCAGATGTTGCTGATATAAATCTAGTGGGTGGAAGGTATAAGATCCTTCATTCGGACGGAAGGCGCGTACAAACCGTTACGGCAAAGTTCTCTGGTCGTGACCTAGCTTCTTTTGAGCAAAGAGCTAAAAAGAAGATTCTCTCCGAGGTGGAGCTATCTTCAGGAAATTATGTTGTTTTTTCTGGTACGGCGGAGTCGGAGCGGCAAGCAAAAACGGATTTAATCGTTCACTCGCTTCTAGCTGGGGTTGGCGTGTTTATATTTCTCTACATTGCTTTCAATCAACTTCATAATATGGCGATTACGTTTTTAAATTTACCCTTTGCCCTCATCGGAGGAGTTATTGCCGTCATATTTTCAGGCGGTTGGTTATCTCTTGGTTCTTTAGTCGGATTTGTAACTCTCTTTGGAATAACGCTCAGAAATTCAATCATGTTGGTTTCTCATTATAAGCACCTTGTTGAGGTGGAAAGAGTTGCTTGGAATTTTGACACGGTTGTGCGTGGAGCTTCCGAGCGATTACCCTCAATCCTTATGACGGCCTTAGTTACTGGGCTTGGGTTGTTACCTCTAGCGCTTGGAACAGGGGAGCCTGGTCGCGAGATTGAGGGTCCTATGGCAACTATCATAGTCGGTGGATTATTTACCTCAACGGTATTGAATCTTCTCGTGCTCCCTACAATTTTGCATCATTTTGGACGTTTCCAAAACTCGAATCAGGATTTTTAGATATTCTTACGGCTGTTGGGAAAATGCTAGACTAATGCAATAATTAATGATGTGGACATACGACCATGCCAGTAGCCAACCTGACGAGTAAGACTTTTGACCAAGCCGTTAAAGAAAACGACATGGTCATTATTGATTTTTGGGCACCTTGGTGTGCCCCTTGTAAAACTTTTGCGCCTGTTTTCGAGGCCGCATCAGAGACATATACCGGAGTCTATTTTGCAAAGGTAAATTCTGAAGAGGAGCAAGAGTTGGCAGAGTCTTTCGGGATTCGGTCCATTCCGACTTTGGTTGTTATCCGAGAGCAAATCATCCTCTACTCGAAACCGGGAGCTGTTCCAGCATATTCGCTTGAAGGTCTTCTTGATCGAATGGCGAAGCTTGATATGACTCAAGTAAGGGATGAGATTGCAAACTCGAAGACTGAAGCAAAATCGTAGGGTTGCAGGGTTAAGTGTTGCAAGAGAATATGATTTGTTAATTCGCGTGTTACCGAGGTAGTTAGCCTAGAGTTTCATTTACCGCAGAGGTGCAAATAGGCCTAAACTCCACTAAGTTGAGTTTAGAAGAGTTTTTAGAGTCAGGGGGGCAAGTTGTCAAAAACAAAAAGTCGCTTAGCGTTTTGGGGCGTTATTGTCGTAGTAGTTTTGGGTTTATTCGCGTGGGTAAATAGACCTGTGGAAGAGGTAGGCAAAACGCCTGAAAAAGTTGAACAAGCTGCGCCATCGAAACCTCAAGGATTGCCTGTTAAAGCTTTGCCTGTTCTGGTTGGTGATTTGGTAGAGGATATCAGCGCGGTTGGTAACATTGTAGCTAACGAATCTGTGCGAGTCAGAACGGAGATCAGTGGTCGTTTGGTCGAGCTCAATTTTAATGAAGGGCAAGTAATACAAAAAGGCCAATTATTGGTTGCGCTTGACGATGCCGTATATCGCGCACAAGTTGCAGCCATTAGTGCAGAGCTTCGAACTGAGCAACAACGATATATGCGATTAAAGGAGTTATACCAACAAAAGTTCATTAGTAAGGAGGCGTTAGATTTACAGGCAGGCGCGGTGGCAAGATTGGCTGCCTTAGTCCAGGAGGCAGATGCACACTTACAAAAAACCATTGTGACAGCTCCTTTTTCAGGTGTTATAGGTCTCAGAAAGGTCAGTCCTGGAGCGTACCTCGAGGCGGGAGCAGATATCGCGAAATTAGAGGACCTTAGTTCGGTGAAAATCGATTTTAGAGTGCCTGCGGTATACCTCGCTAAAGTCCGGTCTGGCCAGGTCATTGATGTAGTTGTTGATGCGTTTCCTGCTGATACCTTTAAGGGTGAGGTTTATGCAATCGAAACCGGAATCGACGGGGAAACTCGAACCGCTCTTGTTCGGGCGAGGGTCAGCAATAAAGAGGGGAAATTACACTCAGGCATGTTCGCGAGGGTGTCTCTTATCATGTCTAAGAAACAAAACGCGTTATCAGTTCCAGAGCAAGCGCTATGGCCCCAAGGAACCGATAATTTTGTGTACCGAGTTATAGATGGGAAAGCATCACTGACAAAGGTCGAGCTTGGTCGCAGAACGCCTGGGTATGTTGAGATTCTCAATGGGTTGAGTCCGGGGGATATGGTGGTGACGGAGGGGCAAATGAAGATTAGAGATGGTGCACCAGTAATGGTGCTGGGTGGCGCGCAATAACTACTGTTAATGTTTTGCGTAAAGAAAAACTTGCTTTTAGTTAATGTGACTTATGATTCTTTCTGAGATTTCCATCCGTAGACCAGTTTTAGCGACAGTTTTCAGTCTGCTAATTGTATTGCTGGGCGTTATATCTTTTGACCGGTTATCCGTCAGAGAATATCCCAAAATAGATCCACCAACGGTTTCTGTTAGAACAATATATAAGGGGGCTACAGCCCAAGTTGTAGAAAGTGTGATTACGACCCCAATAGAAGACGTTTTGTCCGGGATTGAGGGTGTTGATACGATCAAGTCAAAAAGTAAAGAGGAAGTTAGTGAGATTACGGTTACATTTTTAACTGACCGGAACGTAGAGGCTGCCGCGAATGATGTTCGAGATAGGGTCTCGCGAATACAGACTTTATTGCCCGAGAGTGCAGATGACCCGGTGGTTTCTAAAATCGAAGCCGATGCTTGGCCTGTGCTCTGGCTAGCGTTAAAAAGTGATCGGCACAGCCCTATGGAGCTCACCGATTATGCCGATCGGTATCTGACTGATCCATTAAAAACACTTCCGGGTGTTGCTACAGTAATTATTGGTGGCGAACGTCGATACGCGATGAGAGTATGGATTGATCGCGAGAAACTTGCTGCCAGAGGTTTAACGATTCAGGATGTAGAAACTGCTTTACGCCAACAAAATCTAGACTCGCCGGGCGGGCGAATTGAGAGTAATGACCGAGAGTTGACGGTCATGACTGAAACTGATTTAAAGAGTCCTGAAGCTTTTAACAATATGATCATCCGAGAAATTTCTGGATATCCAATAAGAATTAAAGATGTGGGATACGCGATTCCAGCGCCTTACGAGAATAGAAAAATCGTTAGGATTTCAGGAGAGGAAGCTCTTGGGTTAGGTGTCGTAAAACAGTCCACTGGAAATACACTTGCGTTGGCCCAAGCGGTCAGAGATTTGCTGCCACAGTTGATTAGCGGATTGCCTGAAGGCATGTCGATGAAGGTGGCGTTCGATACATCGCAGTTTATCTCCGCTGCGATTGATTCCGTTTATAAGGTGTTGATCGAGGCGTTAATTTTGGTCGTGCTCGTTATTTTTGTATTTTTAAGAAGCGTTAGAGCGACCCTAATACCGATTGTGACAATACCGATCTCACTGATAGGCTCGTTCTTTTTTCTTTATATACTTGGTTTTTCAATCAACGTTCTGACTTTGCTGGGTATAGTGCTCTCAGTAGGTTTGGTTGTTGATGATGCCATCGTAATGCTGGAGAACATTCACCGTCATATTGAGGCGGGAATGAATCGATTTGAAGCTGCAATGAAAGGGGCTAAGGAAATTGGGTTTGCGGTTGTCGCGATGACTATTACGCTGGTTGCCGTATTCACACCACTCGTTTTTGTGACGGGTCGCGTTGGACAATTATTTGTTGAGTTTGCCTTGACAGTAGTTTCTGCCGTTCTGGTTAGCGGTTTTGTAGCGTTAACACTCACGCCGATGATGTGTTCAATTCTTCTTAAGAAGCATGAAAATCACGGCTCAATATACAAAACTAGTGAGCTGATTTTTGAAAAAATCAATAATGGTTATTCAGCTGTTTTAAGACTGTTTCTCAAAGGCTGGTTCGTTGTTGTCGGTGTTTTTGTTGTTGCAATCATTGCCATGCTTAGTTTGTTTGCACAGTTAAAGCAAGAGCTATCTCCAGTAGAAGATCGAGGTTTTTTTATGGCATTTGCGATCGCTCCGGAAGGGGCGACAATGCAATACACCGATCGATATATGAAGCAGGTTGCAGGTATATTGGGAAGTGATGTTCCTGAAATTGAAACGTTGTTTGAGGTTGTGGCTCCTGGTTTAGAAAGACCAAATCCTGTGAACTTTGCAATTGGGTTTGCCATACTCGAACATTGGGATACCAGAAAACGTAGTCAACTTGAAATCAGTAAACAAATTACTCCTAAGCTGTTTGGGGGAATTCCCGGCGTCATTTCGTTTGCTATCAATCCCTTATCTTTGGGGCAAAGTTTTACAGCCAAGGAGATAGAGTATGTGATTTACGGAAACTCTTATGAGGAATTGCAAGGTCATGTTAATACGGTGATGGCCAAGCTTAGAGGTTATCCTGGCATCACTGGCCTTGATACTGATTTAAAGCTTAATAAGCCTCAATTGAGGGTTAATGTTGACCGTGAGAAGGCTGCATCAATGGGAATCTCCATGGCTACGATCGGCACTACGGTAGAAACCCTTTTGGGTGGGCGTGATGTAACTCGATACAAGCGAGAAGGGAAGCAGTATGACGTGGTATTACAGATGGAAGACGCGAAGCGGCGACAGCCAACGGATTTAACGTCAATATATGTTCGCGCGAGGAGTGGGCAACTCGTTCAGCTTTCTAATCTTGTAAGTATTGAGGAGACTGTGACCCCGAAAGAACTCAATCACTTCAACAGGTTTCGTGCTGCCATCATCAGTGGAAATGTGGGCCCAGAGGCGAGCCAAGGTGAAGTCTTGGATTTTATCGACTCAATTGTGGCGGCAGAGCTACCAAAAAATGTGACGACTGATTTAAATGGCTCATCTAGGGAATACAGAGATAGTGGAGACGAAATGAAAGTAACGCTAGTGCTCGCGCTTATATTTATATACCTCGTACTCGCGGCTCAGTTTGAGAGTTTCATTGGTCCCTTTGTTATCATGCTGACTGTGCCGTTAGGCTTCCTGGGAGCCATTTTCGTAATGTGGCTAAATGCCAAGCTAGGTGATGGGGGCTCTCTGAATGTGTATAGCCGAATTGGGTTGGTTATGCTTGTAGGGTTGATTACGAAGAATGGTATTCTTATCGTGGAATTTGCTAATCAACTGCGAAGGGCTGGGCAAGAAAAAATAGAGGCAGTCTTAGAAGCTTCAACCTTGAGGTTGCGACCGATCTTAATGACGGCTCTAGCTACGGTCCTCGGTGCGCTGCCGCTTGCGTTGTCCACAGGCGCGGGTGCAGAGGCTCGGCGAGCTATCGGGTGGGTCATCGTTGGAGGTGTGTCGATTGGTACGCTATTGACCCTGTTTATTATTCCTGTGGCCTACTCGCTTATTGTTCGCACCACGCCACGCGTTAGAGATGGAACATAGGTGATGCGGAGTCGTACACAATAGAATAGGGAGCTTGAGCTCCCTATTTTTATTTTAATCGCACGTATTCATAGTCAACCGGATTATTATTGATACCTCGATCAGGGGGGGCGATCCATCCAGCCATTTTTCCTGGTTCGACTACGCGTTGCATCAAGCTTCTGATGAAAGCCCTATCTTCTTCGGTAGGCAACCAGCTAGGTATGCCGGTGTCGAACTCCGAACGGCTTACGGCTTGCCCGGTGGGATCTGTCGGGACGTTCGCCCAGCTACCAATCGTTCTGTGGAACCTCGTACTTGGCAACGTAAGTGATACATCAAAGCCCGCTCTTTTGATCATCATATTCCAACGCTTAATACCAATTTCACAGTCCTTGACGTAAGCTTCTCGAGTGACTTCATTCATCGCATTTCTTAGGTTGACCTGCTCTGTGCCCTCAGGTGTATCAATATCATAGGTTGCATCATTACAAACGTGATCTTCATACCTGCCTTCGTCAGGTCGACCTTTGATGCCGCTTGCGAATGAGGATGCTGCATTCGATGAGATCTCTGAGCCGAATAAATCGAGAGAGGAGCTAAACCAGAAGTTTAAATATTTTTGAATTGTTACTAGATCGACAGCCCCGTTTTCTCGAACGCCAGTCGGATCATCACTGCCCAGTTCGTTCATGACCTCGAGACATCGTTTGATGACACGACCCACGCCAGTTTCGCCAACAAACATATGATGCGCTTCCTCAGTAAGCATAAAACGACACGTCCTTGCGAGCGGATCAAAGGCTGATTCGCTTAGACTTTTCAACTGAAACTTACCATCACGGTCAGTGAAGTAAGTGAACATAAAAAACGATAACCAGTCACTGATAGGTTCATTGAATGTCCCTAAGATGCGAGGGTTATCCGTATCTCCTGAATGTCTGGAAAGGAGTTCCTCGGCCTCTTCTCTTCCGTCCCGACCAAAGTAACAATGAAGAAGATAAACCATTGCCCACAGGTGCCTTCCTTCCTCAACATTAACTTGGAATAAATTTCTAAGATCGTAGAGTGATGGGCACGTTAGACCCAATAACCTCTGCTGTTCAACAGAAGCTGGCTCGGTGTCACCTTGGGTCACAATAATTCTTCGAAATTGAGATCGTAATTCTCCAGGCACTTGTTGCCAAACAGGTTCGCCGAAGTGATCACCAAAGCCAATGGTTCTGTCCTGCATTTGATCTGCGAGAAATATTCCCCATCGGTAATCAGGCATTTTCACGTGTCCGTAACTAGCCCAACCTTTCGCATCAACCCCTACAGCGGTTCTTAAATACACATCGTTCGATTGAAAATCTTTTGGGCCTTGTTCATCCCACCATTTTAAAAAATGCGGCTGCCAATGCTCTAAAGCTCTTTGTAGTTTTCTATCGTTTGCCAGATTCACATTATTGGGAATTTTGTCGCTGTAATTGATATTCATAATTTATTTATTCCGGGAATTGTCATTTAATAAAAATTGTAATTTGCCTAAATTCTTTGCCAATTGAATGCCGGTTTTTTTCCACTACCAAAAACCTTAAGTGCTCCTTCCTCACCCACAGCATTAGGTCGAATAAAAATCCAGTTTTGCCAAGCAGACAATCTTGCAAAGATACGTGTCTCCATGGTTTCCGGACCAGAAAATCTCAAGTTCGCCTCCATGCCTGAGAGTGCGTCGGGTGACAAACTAATGCGTTCTTCGAGTGCGATACGAATTTCGTCCTCCCAATCTATGTCATCAGGTGTGAACGTTACTAGTCCCAAGCCGAGCGCCTCTTCTGCATCCAGCAGCTGGTCCTCGAGGGGTATTAACGCTTCATGTTGATCGGCATGATCATAAAAACGATTTTTTAGTCTGGAAAGATGATTGACCATCGGGAAACTTCCAAAATTTAATGGCGAGAGTGCGATACTTGGTTTATCGCCGCTCTCCGTTTCGGAAAGCATAAAAATACGGTCTGAAGCGAGCGCAATCTCCAATAGGGTTCCCGCGAAGCATGAACCTTCATCGATAAGTGAAAAGATCGTTCTTGACGATACGTCCAATCGAGCTAAAGTGCGGCGTAAGTACCCCAGCGTTTCTTTTACGAACCAATCCTCACGATGTTCATTCAGTATGCGATCCATGCGGAGGGTGTCTGCGACACTGCCGCTTGTTCTGAAAATCCAAGTTCCAATCTCAAGTTCGTTGGTTCGTAATAGTAATATTGCGTCATCCAGTTCCCGCGCAAATACAAGTGGCCACCAGGATGATCCTTCTTTATGAATAGAATTGATGTCAGACGACACTGAGGCGGGTGGCGATTTTATAATGAATGACGCCGTGCGTGAGGCTCTGTTGAAGACAACGTCGATTATTGAATAGTGTATTCCGTCGTTATCTAGGGTTCTATGTAATTTCGTCAGCTCTACGCCGATCGCGTCCTTTGGCCGGTTACTTTGAGAGCTTAATTCTGATACTAATTCACTTCGCGCCTCATCGAACACGTTTGGTTTGGCGATCTCATCGACTAGTCCCCAAGTTTTGGCACGTTCTGCCCGAACGCCTTCGCTTGTTGAGCAGAATACATCCGCCAGATCTCTTCTAACTTTCCGCTTATCGATTACTCGTGTGAGCCCGCCGGTACCCGGCAAAACGCCCAAAAGCGGTACTTCTGGGAGACTTACGCTAGAAGAGCGATCATCAATCATGAGCAACTTATCGCAGGCTAAAGCAAGTTCGTAGCCTCCCCCTGCGACGGTACCATTGATGGCTGCGAGAAATTTAATGCCATCATGCCTACTTGAGTCTTCAATTCCGTTTCGGGTTTCGTTTGTAAATTTACAGAAGTTAACCTTCCAAGGATGACTTGACTGTCCAAGCATATAAATATTGGCGCCCGAACAAAACATTCTCTCTTTAGCCGAAGTAATTACGACACATTTAACAGTTGGGTGTTCGAATCTGATTCGATTGATGGCGTCGTAGAGCTCGATGTCGACACCTAAGTCGTAGGAGTTAAGTTTGAGTTTATATCCGGGTTTTAAGCCTTCATCTTCATTCACTGCCATACTTAATGTTGCTGTACTTCCTTCGATTGAAAGTGCCCAATGTTTATACTCTTCTGGATGCGTATCGAACAGGACCCTGTCAGTACTGAGTAACTCTTCTGTGTGGACTGATGGTTGCATGGTTATAAAGGATTCAAATTAGTTTGTGTGTTGTATGAGTTTTCTGAGCGTTCGATCCGCGAGTATTTGACTGGCAATAAAGCCAGGTGCCTTACCATCCGTTGTCACGGTTAAATCTGCCTTCTCGTAGCCGGACTGTCGCTTGAGGAGAATATTTTTTAATTCATCCATTGCTTTGTTATTTCCTGCTATGGGTCTGAGGTCGCCTTGCGCTACAACTCTATCCATATGTTCTTTCGGCGAAGCCTTCAGCCACACGGTGTAGCACGTAGATAAAAGAAGGTCGTACACTTTATGGTCTTGAACAATACTTCCGCCAGTGGAAATGATGCAGTTGTTACCATTACCTAATACATTTTCCAGGCATGTTTTTTCTAAATTCCTATAGCCTTCCTGACCATAAGTGATAAATATTTCTGATAGTGGAGCATCCGCAAGCTTCTCAATTTCCCTATCGATCTCGACGAAAGGAATATTTAAAATGTTAGAGAGTCTCTGACCCACTGTGGTTTTACCGGCTCCCCTGAGTCCGATCAAAGCAATACGAAAGCTGCGACTCACGGGTGAGTTGCGTAATTCCTTCAGTAGCTGGTCCTTAAACCTGTGTCTGTCAGAACTGGTCAGGCCCGCCAATAAGCCTAACAAGAGGCGTGACTCGGCGTTCACAGGTGCCGAGTTGGAAATAAGAATCTCTGGTTCGACATCAAGAGACTGTGCTACTTGCCGCAAAAGTGCAATGGATACATTGCCTTGGCCAGATTCCAATAATGCAAGATACCGCTCCGATACTCCTGAATGTTCCGACAGAACCTTTCTGGTTAATTTTTTTTCTTTGCGAATTTTTTTGACCCTTGAGCCAACTAAGGTTAAAAATTCTGCATTAGCCGTTTCCCGTGGGTTTGACCTGGGGGTTGATCTGCGATCGCTTTGGTTCTGATGCGCTGTTTCAAGCATAATTTGTTTTTCCTACGTCGTTTAATCTTTTAAGTCATCTGTAGGAATAGACACGATAGTGTGATTCAAGTTCCTTATTAGTTGCAATATATTACTATTTTTTAAAGCATGTAATGAATGATACTACAAATTTAAGAAAACTGTATAATAAAGCATCAAATTCGTATATTTAGGTAATATATTGCCTAAATATTGATTATGTTTAGTTTGTGGAGCGGCAAGAATCAAATGAAGAAACAAATCAAAATTCTGATTGGTACTATGACTGGTAATGCACAGCTGGTTGCTCAAGAGTTGGAGTTAAGATTCGATGGTGAAGGAGTCGCGGTCGAGACCGTCGATATGGACGGATTGACCCCTGAGATATTTGAAATGGACTGCATTTATCTTATTTGCACGTCAACCTACGGGCAGGGCGACGTTCCAGATAATGCTAGATCGTTTGTTGAGGCTCTGGATAGCTCAAGACCAGATCTAAAAAATCTGCGCTATGGAGTCATTGCCCTGGGTGATCGAACGTATGCGGAAACGTATTGTTTTGGAGGTAAACGGTTTGACGAGCTTCTAAATTCGTGTGGAGCAGGCCGAATAGGCGATATACTGATGCATGATGCCAGCTCTGGAACAATGCCAGAGGAGGAAGCGGCTGACTGGTCTCAAGAGTGGTTAGGCTTATGTGAAAGCGTCTGGTCCCACAAGTGAGTAACTTGAGTATTTCGAAATTAATAGCAATGTGAAGAGAAAAAGCGTGTTAAAGATTGAGTCTACCAAGTTAGAGAGTTATTCGTCTGACCATTCTACGAGCCCACCAGTCATCACAATGCCGCGAGCATTCAATGCTGCTCATGATTTATTAGAGCGCAACATTCTTGCCGGTCGGTCTGAAAAAGTGGCTTATATTGATGACTCGGGCAGTTACACATATGACGACTTGAAATTACGCGTGAACCAGTCGGGTAATGCACTACGGAAGCTCGGGCTGAATATGGAAGATCGCGTCATGATCGTGCATTCGGATACGATTGATTTCCCAGCCGTTTTCCTTGGGGCGATAAAGGTTGGTATCGTTCCGATTGCGGTGAATACATTACTCACACCAAGCGACTATCAATTCATGATGGAGGATAGCCGTGCAAAGGCTCTGATCGTCGCATCCCCGTTTCTTGACAACTTGGGTGAGGCAATTGCCAATTCAAACCATCTGGAACACATTATTGTCTCAGGAGAACCATCGCCCCAACATCACCACTTACAAAGTCTACAAAGCCAATCGGATGGTGAGTGCGAACCTGCAATTACTTCATGCGACGACACATGTTTTTGGTTATATTCTTCAGGGTCTACAGGAGCCCCCAAAGGGACAATTCACGTACACTCTAGTTTGGCTTACACTGCTGAACTGTATGCTAAACCAGTTTTAGGTATCAGAGAAACGGACATCGTTTTTTCAGCGGCTAAATTATTCTTTGCCTATGGTTTGGGAAATGGTCTTACATTTCCATTATCGGTCGGAGCAACAACTGTCCTGATGTCTGAGAGACCTACACCAGAATCTGTATTCAAGCGGTTAAAAGACCACCAACCCACGATATTTTACGGCGTTCCCACGTTGTTTGGAGCCATGTTGGCAAACGACAACTTACCAAGCCGTGACGAGATCGCGATTCGAGTAGCTACTTCTGCAGGAGAGGCGCTACCGGCGGAGATCGGAAACCGTTGGACATCACACTTTGGTAGTCAGATATTAGACGGTATAGGCTCGACTGAAATGTTACACATCTTTCTATCGAACCGCCCAGACGATCTTCGATACGGAAGCACGGGCAAGCCAGTGCCAGGATACGAACTACGCTTAGTTGATGAAGATGGTCAAAATGTCCCTGCTGGGGAGCTTGGGGAGCTTCAGATAAAGGGACCTTCAGCAGCTAATTTATACTGGAACCAAAGACAAAAATCTCGGGAAACGTTTTGTGGCGAGTGGACCCGTGCTGGAGATAAGTATAGTGTCGATGATGAAGGATTCTTTACTTATGGCGGACGATCAGACGACATGCTGAAGGTGAGTGGTCTTTACGTTTCGCCATTTGAAGTAGAGGGCGTCCTTGTGTCGCACAACGCTGTTCTTGAAGCGGCTGTAGTGGGTGATGAAGATGAAGATAAATTAACAAAGCCTCGAGCGTATGTGGTGTTGGTAGACTCATCGTGCGCGACCTCTGGCTTAGAGGACGAGTTAAAAGAGTATGTTAAGTCAAAACTTGCGCCATTTAAATATCCGAGATGGATTGAGTTTGTTAGTGAGTTGCCAAAAACAGCGACGGGTAAGATCCAACGTTTTAAGTTACGGCAGAGAACCGAGTCAGAGTAATAAAAAAGTTTAAAGGGGAACAAGATGTCCATAAGTAATCGTCGTCAATTTTTAGCGGGTACCTCAGCTTTAGCTGGACTATCGTTTTTGTCTTTGGCCGGCTGCGGTAAAACTACTGATTCAATTCGCGTGGGTTTCATGCTGCCTTACACCGGAACATACGCGAAGCTTGGAATGGCAATTGAGAATGGCTTTAAACTGGCGCTAAGAGAATTGGGGGACAATCCATTCGGAAAATCTATTGAGTTTTTCACGGTAGATGACGAATCAAATCCTTCCAAGGCTACTGATAATGCGAATAAGATTATGACTCGAGATAATGTTGATGTCGTTATTGGTACCGTTCATTCTGGCGTGGCGATGGGTATGATAAAAGTTGCGCAGGAGACGGGATCTTTGGTGATCATACCTAACGCTGGTGCGAACGCTGCAACGGGTACAATGTGTGCCCCTAACGTATTCCGAACATCGTTTTCTAATTGGCAGCCCACCCACCCACTTGGCCGTATCATGGTGGAGGATGGGCACAAAAAATCCGTTTTTATAACTTGGAAATACGGAGCAGGGGAAGAGGCGCTGGCATCTTTCAGGGAGGGGTTCGAAGCCGCTGGGGGTGAGGTTATTAAAGAATTATTCGTGCCGTTTCCAAACGTTGAATTTCAGGCTATTCTCACAGAAGTGGCGGCGTTAAAACCTGATGCAGTTGCTTGTTTTTTTGCTGGGGGTGGTGCCGTTAAGTTTGTTAAAGACTATGCTGCGGCGGGACTTAAGTCCTCGATTCCACTTTACGGGTCAGGCTTTTTAACAGAAGGTGTGCTCGATGCCCAGGGTGATGCGGCCGAGGGCATTACAACGACACTGCATTATGCTGATGGACTTCAAAATCCTAAAAATTTAGCCTTCCGGGAGGCCTATCGATTGGCTTACAGTGAAGAGGCTGATGTTTATGCCGTTCAAGGATATGATGCCGGTTTATTATTGATCAAGGCTCTTCAGGAAACATCTGGTGATTTATCAAAAAAAGCTCAGGCAATTAACGCTATGGAGGGGGCAAAAATCGACAGTCCTCGCGGTCCTTGGACAATGTCTAGAGCGCATAACCCAATTCAAAATTTTTATACGGTCAAAGTTAACAACGGAGTTAACAGCGTGGTAGGGACGGCATGGGAAGGTTTGGAGGACCCAGCCGTTGGTTGTGATCTTTAATCTTGATTGACCTGCGCCACTGATTGATGGCTGATCGAGATGTTTTTGGTGTGCAGTTCATCGAACTTCATTGTTGTATATAGGTATGCGTTTCTCTCAACTTGATCTAGATCAACAATTAAACCTACTTTTCGATGAGTTACTGGATATCGAATGCGACTCTTTTGGAAGTTTACGTGTCGCACGAGGCGTGCGAGGTATGCTCAATACCGTCATTGTTGGGTTTGATTTTAGTGTTCATGGAGGTTCTATTGGTGTATCGGAAGCGAAGCAGCTTCGGGCGGGGATAGAGACAGCGAAACACTTAGGGCTACCTTTGGTCATGCTTCTTAACACGGGTGGGGTTCGCGTTACTGAGGGCGCGAACGGATTAGCCGCTTTTCGTTTCGTTTTTAAAGATTTGCTTGATGCTAAGTTGGCTGGGCTTCGGGTCTTGTCCTTAGTAACCAGACACTGTTTTGGTGGTGGCAGTATGTTGGCATCGATGAGCGATATGGTTTTAGTGAATTCCCATTCACAGATTTCCATGTCTGGCCCAAAATTAATCCAAGCATTTAATCAAGACGGTGAAAAAGCTCTTATAAATCGAGATGACCTTCACTTTATTTTGGGGGGCGAGAGTCGGTCCAAGACGTCGAGTAGGTTTCAATTAGTAAACGATAATTCACAGGGCTATGAATTCGAAATACATCGTTTTTTGTCAACTAAGAAAAACTTGGGGATCTCCAAAATAGATGCTTTAAATGAATTAGAGGAGAGATTGAACCGTCCTGATCTGTCAGTTATCAAACAGTCCATTCATCCCTCAATTGATTCAAGTAAGATCTGGCAACACACCTCTTGGTCTGGAAAGTCCGCATTGTTCTTTCCGGAAAATCAAGTAAATGAAAAAGTGGCTGTTTATGCTTTGGTCGCTGAGTATTTCGCTGATGCTGAAGCTATGTTTGATTTGATGTATGCGGTTAACGCTTTACCAAGTTCTGTGCTAAGCATAAAAGTGTTCATTGATTGCTCTAGTCATTCCCCTAGCCTAAGTGCTGAACGTGTATTGTTATCGGAGTACCTTACGGCTTTAGCAATTTGTTTGAGAGAGAAACATTTGAGTGGCACGCATGTACATGTAGTTGTAGTAGGGGCTGCAGGAGGAGGGATTTTTGCGGCATTATCTGCAGCGGCCTCAGAGGTGAGTATGTTGGAAACAAGCCAAATTCGAGTGTTACCACCAGCAGCTCTCGATATTATGCGCTGGCAGGGCGATGCAACAATAACCGTGAAGCAATTGATTGCTGCGCAAGCCGTCGATAATGTTATCGAGGACGTGTCGAGCGTTATGAGTTAGGAATCTGAATGGACGCAGTCACAATTTTCATCCAAGCCATGAATGGTATTCAATACGGTTTGCTACTTTTTTTGGTTGCAAGCGGACTGACATTAATTTTTGGGATCATGGGTGTAATCAATATTGCTCATGGCAGTTTTTATATGATTGGCGCTTACCTGGCCTGGTCATTCATGGGATGGATTGGAAATTTTTGGTTAGGCTTGTTTGTAGGGGTAGTGGTTGCATTTGTGCTCGGTTTGGTCCTTGAGTTCTTGTTCATAAGGTTTTTGTACGATAAAGACCATTTGCAACAAGTATTGGTTACTTACGGATTGATACTAATTTTTTCTGAGTTGAGAAGTGTCATTTGGGGGGATGATGTGCACAGCGTTGCTATTCCAGCATTATTAGATGGATCAATTCAGTTAACTGAAAACTTAGCCTACCCTGTGTATCGAATTTGGCTGTCCAGTGTCTGTATTGTTATCGCTATTTTGATGTTCTTAGGTATTCAACATACCCGTTTAGGCATGATGATTCGCGCTGGCGAATCTGATCGAGAAATGACTAAAGCCCTGGGTATAAACATTGGATTGGTTTATCGATTTATATTCGCTCTAGGTGTATCGCTCGCCGCGTTCTCAGGAATGATATCGGCCCCGATATCCTCCGTGTTTCCTGGTATGGGTGGTCAAGTATTGATTGTTAGTTTTGTCGTTGTTGTTATCGGGGGTTTAGGCTCGATAAAGGGCGCAATGGTCGCGGCGCTGTTGGTTGGTTTAATTGATACATTTGGAAAAGTAACGACTCTTCATATTTTTGGCGTAAATATTTTTCCAGAAATGGCCGGTATGAGTATCTTTGCTCTAATGGCCTTGATATTAATGTTCCGCCCTCAAGGGATATTCGGTAGGGAGCATTAATTGAACGTGATACTTAGAAAAGTTTTACCAGCGTTAATTCTTTTGGGTTTAGTTTGTCTGCCACTTTGGGGTGACCGGTTTTATATTCAATTTGCCTCAAAAATTCTAGTGATGATCATTTTTGTCAGTAGCTTAAATTTGTTAGTTGGTTTCACTGGTTTAGTCAGCTTAGGTCATGCTGCATTTTTTGGATTTTCCGGTTACGTTCTAGCAATACTAAGTCCCCTAGACTCACCTATGAATTTCTTTGTTGCGTTTCTAGCCAGCATTTTATCTGTTGGGGTGCTTGGCGCAATATTTGGAGCCTTAGTTCTAAGAACTAAAGGTATATTCTTCATCATGTCTACATTGGCGCTTGGTGAGATGTTGTTCTATTTTTTGCACGACACGAATTTGGCCGGTGGATCAGATGGTATGTATATAAACGTTCGTCCCAATCTTAGTCTATTCGATTGGTGGCACCTGGATTTGGCAAATGTGATTCACTTTTATTATTTAACGTTGATTTTATTATTCTTGGTTTTAATTGTTATCAGAAGAATCATCGCCTCTCCATTTGGCCGTGTACTTACGGGTATTCGTGTTAATGAACACAGGACTAAGGCTATCGGTTACAACACGTACAAATTCAAATTAGTATGCTTTGTGATTGCGAGCATGATTGCTGCTGTAGGTGGATTTTTAGCCGCTGTTCAGTATGGAGTCGTTAATCCCGAAATGGTTGGTTGGCACGTATCAGGGCACGCGTTGATGATGGTGATTCTCGGCGGGAAAGGGACAGTACTCGGACCGGTCCTGGGAACCACAACTCTAATGCTTGTTGAGGAAGGCTTTCAGATGTTGACCAAACATTGGCAGCTCTTGACCGGAGTCGTGATTGTTCTTGTCGCACTTTTTCTTCCCAAGGGCTTAGTGGGATTAAAAATATTTAAAAAGGCGCCTTAATATGGGGTCTTTGATTGAAGCTCGAGGCTTAACAAAAAACTTTTCTGGATTAGCTGCGGTTTCAAGCGTAACGCTTTCCTGTGATCGCGGAATGATTCATGCTGTTATAGGCCCCAACGGTGCAGGCAAAAGCACCTTAATTAATTTGTTATCTGGAGAGTTACGACCGACTGATGGACAAATATTGGTTGATGGGGTAAACGTCAAAGGCTATGGGCCGACAAAGATGAGTCTTCTGGGGGTGGGCCGTAGTTATCAGCGCACCAATATCTACCCGAACTTAAGTGTCCTTGAGAACTGTAATATTGCTGTTCAGTCTCGTCTAGAGATTTCCATGCGGTTTTTTGGGGCCGTTACTTCTTATCCTGATGTTGAAGCGAGATCTAAACAAGTTATGCAAAGATTGCAGCTCGATTCGCTAGCCCACAAAAAAGCAAACGAGCTATCTCACGGAGAACAACGACAGGTCGAAATCGCCTTAGCTTTAGCAACTGAGCCAAAGGTGTTGCTTCTGGACGAACCTCTAGCTGGTATGGGTGCAGAGGAGTCATTGAGGATGGTGGAGCTACTCAGAAATATCCGATCAGATTTTGCGATGATATTAGTTGAGCATGATATGGATGCGGTGTTCGCCTTGGCTGATCACCTTACAGTGATGGTAAATGGTGAGGTTATTGAAAGTGGTAAACCGGAGGTCGTTCGATTAAGTCGTCGAGTTCAAGAGGCTTATTTGGGTGGGGATATTGATGAGTAATGCGCTCATGACTGTTAAAGACCTTCACTCGCACTACGGGATGAGTCACGTGCTTCGCGGCGTCAGCTTAGAAATTAATAGTGGTGAAACGATAGCGCTCATGGGGCGAAATGGAATGGGGAAAACGACGCTGATTAAGTGTCTCCTGGGATTAGTCCCCGCCACTTCTGGGGACATTATATTTCGAGAGCAGGACGCTAAATTGCTGTCTACTCATTTGCTTGCGAAGGCTGGTATCGCATATGTCCCTGAAGGACGGGGCATTTTCAAAAACTTATCCGTAAAAGAAAACCTATTTTTGGCTGCGCGATCTGGGTTTGAAGGCCGAATGGACTGGACCTACGATCGGGTGCTTGATAGTTTCCCCCGTCTTAAGGAACGCCTAACCCATGGCGGGCAACAGCTCTCTGGGGGAGAGCAGCAGATGCTGAGTATTGGTAGAGCCTTGCTTACTAATCCGGATTTATTAATCTTGGATGAGGCTACAGAGGGATTGGCGCCGCTTATTGCGCAAGACATCTGGAACATCATTGATGTTATCAAAGCTTCGGGTATCTCTACTTTGATTGTAGATAAAAATTTCAAGTCGCTTTCAAAAATATCAAACCGATGTGTGGTGATGGTTAAAGGCGAGATCGTATTCAATGATATTTCATCGCAATTAATTGCACGTCCAGAAGCCCTTAAAAACTGGTTGGGAGTGTGACGTATTTATTGCATTTTTTTCTGGAAGAGCTTCAAGTATGAAAATTACAGATAATTATTTTGTTTTTGACGAGAAACGGCTGGAGTATCGATGTATTGAATCCGACAGCGCAATTCCTACGAGTGATGCACTCGTTTTACTGCATGAAGGCTTAGGTTCGATAGATTTATGGAAAAACTTTCCGCAGGAACTGGCGATAGCAACAGGTTGTCGCGTATTTGTATTTTCTAGGTATGGCTACGGTAGGTCTACGCCGTTGTCCGAGAAAAGAACTTTTGATTATATGCATCAAGAAGCGTTGAATACTCTTCCGAATTTTTTAAAACATATAGGAGTTGATAGGCCCATACTAATTGGACATAGCGATGGCGCTTCTATCGCTATGATTCACAATGGTGGTGGACATGACGTGGGTGGCTTGGTCCTGATGGCGCCTCATGTTTTCGTCGAAGATTTAACGGTAAAGAGTATTGAGCAGGCTCGTATTGCGTTTGAAACAACAGAGTTATCCAAGAAGCTAGGGCGTTACCATGAAGACGTTGCATCTGCATTTTGGGGTTGGAATGACATTTGGTTATCGCCAGAATTTAAGAATTGGGATATTCAAATGTATGTTGAAAAGCTCAGTTGTGAGTCTTTACTTATTCAAAGTGATAATGACCCATATGGAACTTTGGCTCAAATTGAGGTTATCGAAAAGCTATCGCGCGCGCCGACTCAGCGGGTTATCTTGAAGGATTGTGGGCATTCGCCGCATTTTGACCAAGCCAGCGCTACGATCGATGCCATTGCTCAATTTGTCAAGGACAGCTTGTGTGAGGATCGATATGAGTAAAAGAAAAGTTGTTTTGGTTACAGGTTCTACTTCAGGTATTGGGTTAGGAATTGCAAAGGAATTTGCCTTGAACGGTTACGATATTGGTTTAAATGGTTTGGGGGACGCTGCAGTTGTTGAGGCAATCAAACGGGATATCGAAGTAAATTTTGGTGCTCAGGTTTTTTATTCTGATGCGGATATGGCGAAACCTAATGAAATTGAGCGCTTTGTAAAAGGCGCTAACGATGCGTTAGGCGCTATTGATGTCTTAATTAACAATGCTGGAGTTCAGCATGTATCTCCGGTTGAACATTTCCCGACTGATAAATGGGATCTTATCTTGGCTGTTAACTTATCGTCAGCATTCCATATGAGTCGATTACTCATACCGAGCATGCGTAGCCATAATTTCGGACGGATCCTTAATATTGCTTCGGCGCACGGACTGGTCGCCTCCGTCAACAAGTCTGCCTATGTGGCGGCGAAGCACGGATTAATTGGCTTTACTAAGGCGGTAGCACTCGAGGTTGCCGATTCGGGCGTTACTTGTAACGCTATTTGTCCGGGCTGGGTCGAGACGCCGCTCGTTAGTAGCCAAGTGGATGCTTTATCGGTTGAAAAGTCAATTTCCAAGGAGGACGTAATCCGTGATGTAATCTTGGCGCGACAGCCAACTCAGAAGTTCGTACAGATAGATCAAATTGCTGCTCTAGCTCTTTTTCTTGCCTCTGATAAAGCATCCTCAATAACGGGTTCTTCCTATTCTATTGACGGTGGTTGGACCGCTCACTAGCCACGTTAATGATGTTAGAGATCAAGATAGTCGCAGATGGGCCGTTCTACTTTAAGGGTTCATTTACTTATATTGATGAGCAGATGACGTGCCGCCATATGGCGGGTGAGTCATTAGTATTTTGTCGTTGCGGCAGGACTAATCGTGCGCCGTTTTGCGACCAATCTCACAATTCTTTTTTCTTTAATACTCATGATCAACTTGAGCGAAAATACGCGGTCAGTGGGAAACTTACAAACCAAGAGGGTGGTGAAGTAGTCGTTGCTGCAATTCAAAATGGACCGATGCACATATCTGGAGCGGTATCGATCGTCGATGACAGTGGTGTGACTTGGCGAGGGACGCAAGTTAAATTGTGCCGATGTGGATTGTCACAAATTAAGCCTTTCTGTGACGGTACACATAAAAAAACGAATAGATTGAATCAGTAATGGTTTACGTTTGGCTATTAAAGCATTTTAAATATTTCTCCTAATTTTGATCGGTCGTATCGAGTGCCAATTTTTAAAGGCTTGATGGGGCGCCACTCGCCAGACTTTTTGTCACTAATCGCAAAACGAAAAACGTAATCTGGCTCTAGCCCCATACGCAGGTCGCTAATTATCAATTGATCATCAATAACTTCTGTCTTAAGAAATCCATGGGAGAACCAATTAAGTTTTTTGTATGCATCGTGGGTGGATGCAATAGTTTGCATGACGGGATCAACTTTGATGAAATTAAAGTTGATCGGATTCTTAGGTTTGGTTAGCGAGTAAAACCCCTCGTAATAGCCCTCAGATGTCATTACTACAATGCGCCAAAGTAGTGTGTTGAATGGCGTGGGAACGGTAAAATATTTTTTATAATCCATGTCATTTAATGCCATGTGAGAAGCGAGTTCTTGGGTGACCAGACTTTTGGCCACCCAAGACCATGACAGATAAGACGAGCTCAATATAAGTCCAATCGCCAAGGTTTTCTGTATACCCTGCCAGCGCGGAACAATAATTACGGTCAAGGCAATAATCACGAGTGGTAGCGTGTAGATCGGATCAATTATAAAAATGGTTGACCACATTAAAGGTGGATTATTTAATGGCCAGAAGAGCTGAGTCCCATAGACCGTATGAGCATCAAGAATAGGATGGGTTATCAAGGCCAGCGTGATAGACGCTAGCCAAGGGTATGGCGCGTTTGTGACTCGGTCGCTAATTTTTTTCGCAAGTAGCCAAATCAATATTGACAGTGGGATGAGTACGAAGAGTGAGTGGCTGAACCCTCGATGTTCGATGAAATTATCAATGGGGTCCGCGTAGCGAATCAATATATCTAGATCTGGTAGCGTCCCAAGTGCTGCCCCGAGTATCGCTGCGCGGCGTTTATCACCACGCGATACGCACGCCGCACCTACTGACGCTCCGAGCGCCATTTGAGTCAGTGAGTCCAATACGGTAGTTTCAGTTTGACTATACGGTAAAGATCTTTCCGGGATTCATGATGTTTTTTGGGTCAAGCGACTTTTTGATGCTACGCATAACAGAGACACCTTCACCATGTTCCGCTGTTAAAAATTTCATCTTACCCAGTCCAATACCATGTTCACCGGTACATGTGCCGTCCATCGCGATTGCTCGCATAACTAAGCGATCATTTAAGCGCTCAGCCTCTTTCGTTTCATGTTCTTCTTCCCTCTTTATGACGAAGCCAAGGTGGAAGTTGCCGTCCCCAACGTGGCCGACGAGTGGAGCCATGAGGAAGCTGTCAGCTAGATCTTTTTTGGTTTCTAAGATACATTCAGCAAGTCGTGAAATTGGCACGCATACGTCCGTTGCCCATACTTCTGCTCCAGCCCGAAGTGCCTTAGTGGCGTAGGTTACATCATGCCTCGCCGCCCATAATTTATTTCTATCTTCAGGTTTTGTGGCCCATTTGAACTCTCCACCAGAGTTCTCCGCAGCAATGGCTTGAACGGTTTCTGCCTGTTCTTTAACCCCAGCCTCGCTACCATGAAATTCTAAAAAAAGCGTATCTTTCACGGGATAATCAAGCTGTGAAAAAGAATTAACTGCGCCCATTTGAACGTCATCTAGTAACTCGATACGAGCAACCGGTACCCCGAGTTGTATGGTTTGTATTACCGTATCAATTGCTCCTTCGAGCGAATCAAAAGAACACACAGCTGCCGCCATTGCCTCAGGAACACCATAGAGTTTTAATGTAACTTCTGTGATGATTCCAAGTGTTCCTTCAGAGCCAACAAATAATCGGGTTAAATCATATCCAGCAGCAGACTTACGGGCTCTCCTGGATGTGCGGATAATACGCCCGTCAGCGAGAACAACGGTCAGTCCTAAAACATTCTCACGCATCGTCCCATACCGAACCGCATTTGTACCGGAAGCCCTTGTGGCAGCCATCCCGCCTAGCGAGGCATCAGCTCCAGGGTCGATTGGAAAAAATAATCCTTGGTCTTTAATGAATTCGTTGAGTTGTTTTCGAGTCACTCTCGCTTGCACAGTGCAATCTAAATCTTCAGCGTTTACGCGTAATACCTGATCCATGTGCATTAGATCAACAACAATACCGCCGTTGTGAGGGATGACATTGCCCTCGAGGCTAGTACCCGTGCCATAAGCGATGACAGGGACATTGAATTCTGAACATATCTTGACGATTTCCGAGACCTCTTCGGTTGTTTTGGGAAATGCTACAACGTCCGGTCGGTGTGGGTGGTGCCACGATTCGTCTTTACCGTGTGTATCTCTCACCGATACATTGGTTGAGATGCGGTCGTTGAGTAAGCTAGTTAGCTTATCGAGAATGGTTTGCGAATCTTTTTCTGGAAGAGCCATTTTGTAATAAACCTGTGATCGAGTTTTTTTCTAAAGTGCTGACTTAAAATTTTATCCCTTGATATTGAGCTTCAGAAAAGCCCACATAAACTTGTCCCGTGTAGTCAACCAAAACCGGCCTTTTTACTAATGAAGGATACGTCTTCATTAGTTCACACGCTTTTTCTTCGTCTACGTTCGAACGCTCATCATCACTTAGTTTACGCCAAGTTGTACCGCGCGTGTTGAGAAGGGTGTCCCAGGGCACCAGGCCGCACCATCTTTTAAGCCATTCGTCGTCGATACCTTCCTTTTTGTAATCGTGAAATTCATATGCAATATTGTTTGAATCAAGCCATTTCATGGCTTTTTTCATTGTGTCACAATTTTTTATTCCAAAGATTTTGACGTTCATATCAAGATACCAGATATTTTTGGACTGCCTTCTCATCCCATGAAATTCCAATACCGGGCCTATCTGGCGTAATTGCTAAACCATCGACTATTTGAATTGGCTCTTGAACAACGCCTGCGCCCCAATCCATATACTCAAGCCAGTGCCTCGTGGGGGATGCAGAAAGAAGATGGCAACTGATCTCGGGGAATAGGTGGCTTGAGAGGTCCAGCGCATTCGCTTGTGCCAAAGAGGCGGCTCTCAGCCAACCGGTGACGCCCCCAATTCTTTGTACATCTGGCATATAGAAATCCCCCGCCTCCGCGTCGATGGCTTTTTTCATTTCCAATGAGTTAAGTAAATTTTCTCCAATTTGAATCGGGGTATCAATTGTTGCTCGAATCTTAGCGCACCCTTCATAGTCATCGTGTCGAATGGGATCCTCAATCCAATAAAGTCCCTCGTGATCTAGTACTCGACACCTTTTGTGTGCTTCATTTACCGATAGAGATTGATTGAAGTCAGCCATCAGATATACGTTGTCGCCAATTTCTCTTTTAACCGCTCTTACAGCGGCAAGGTCCGAATCAAAATCAGGACGGCCTATTCTCATTTTGACACCTGTGTAATCACCACTGCTAATGAGCTCTTGTGCTAGTTGGGGTAGTGTGTCAGCTGTTTCGTTAGTCCAGAGTCCACAACTGTTGTAGGCCTTGATTGACAGTGGAGTGCCCCCCAGTGCAGTCGCGAGAGGAACCCCTTGGCTTTTTGCTTGAATATCCCAGGCCGCCATATCTATACCCGCAAGTACTTGACCTAAAATGCCATGTGCATCATACAAGGTGAAGTGCTTTCGAAGCTTATTATCAATTTCTAATGGCGATGCTTCGTCACCGATGATCAGGTCGCAAACAGCTTTGAAGCATTCGACCGTTGGCTTAAGCATACTTTGAGAAAAAGTGAATAGGTAAGTGTGCCCCGTGATGCCCTCATTGGTTTGAAGGTCAATCAGAACAAGGGCTGCCGTATCAATAGCGCCACTGGCGGGGCGGGGCGGATATTTGATCGGTGCGGCGACTGGACGTGCCTGAAATCCTGTAATTTTTATCGACATTTTCAAATCCTTTTTAGTTTACGGTTCATCTTAATCCTTAAATTTGTGCCTCTATCGGCCTGCCGTGCTCGAAGAGTTTTAATGCCGCGTAAACAAAGCCGTTAGCAGGCGTTGGAATATTAAGCTCTTTACCCAGTCTAACTATTGTCCCTGAGAACCAAGGCACTTCGAGTGGATAGCCCCTTCGCAAATCGCCGCACATCGATGCGACCATACTCGGGGGATAGCCATCAATGATATCTAGTTGCTCCTGTAAAACGTTATCGCTAAATTTCAAACCTTTAGCTTTACCAACGTCAATAATTTCGGCCAATATTTGTGAAAGTAAATTTCTCGTATGAACCTCATCTCGTATTGGTCCAATGGGCATTCTGCATAGAGTGGTCATAGCTGACATCGTGACTAAACGAATATACTTTTCCCAAATTGCACGATTAATGTCATCAGGAATCTCGGCTTTTATGTTTGCTCTACTACATGCGGTTAAAAGTGATTGTGCTCGTTCTGATTGAGTGTTATTCAATTCTCCAAAAGCTAGACTTGCCATGTTTCCATTGTGCCGAATGACCCCAGGCTCTTCGATTAGTGCCGCGATGTTAGCGACACCACCCATGGCATGTTGGGACGAATAAGCTGCAATTAAGCTTTCTTCTGCCAGGATTCCATTTTGAAAAGAGATAATTCCTGTGTTCTTGCCAAGTAGGGGTTTTGCAGTCTGAATAGCTTCATCCGTAGCCCATAACTTGACTGCAATCATCACAATGTCTGCGTGACCGATATCGCGGGTATTTTCAGTGCATTGAACATCTCTCAAATGCATGTCCCCTAAAGCGGAGTAAACGGTCAGGCCGCGACTTTTGATGGCCTCTAAATGGGCTCCTCGAGCGACAAAAGTAACATTTTCGCCGGCTTCAGTAAGTCTGGCACCAAAGTACCCGCCTACCCCTCCCGTACCAATAACGACTATGCGCATTTTTTCTCCCAAATTATTGAAAATTTTTAACTAAAAAACTGGGGGATTTGACTTGACCGGTACAATGGTAAGTTCTTTCGGATAAAAAATAAAACTAAAAATGAATACTACAAGTCTGCACAACGATGAGATCCTTATGCATGCAAAACGCTTGGATCATATTGAGCCTTTCCATGTCATGCGTATTATTACCCGAGCCATGGAGCTCCAGTCATCAGGAGTAGATGTTGTCAATTTGGCAGTCGGCGAACCTGATTTCCCTACGCCAAAATTAGTTGTTGAATCAGGCCTCCGAGCGCTTCGCGAAGATCGAATGAAATATCTGCCGGCACTTGGTTCTGACGAGTTACGTAATGCAATATCAAGGTGGTATCGGCAAAGATATAACGTTGGAGTTCCAAAAAACAGAATCGCAATAACGACAGGATCCTCAGGGGCTTTACTGCTCACGATGGGGGTATTAGTATCTCCAGGAGATGAGATTTTGATGGCTGATCCGGGTTATCCTGCTAATCGTCATTTTGTTTCAACGATGGAAGGTCGCCCTATTCTGATACCGGTGGGGCCCGAAACTGATTATCAGTTGACCCCCGAATTAGTGGAAAAACATTGGACGGACCGGACCATTGGGGTAATGGTTGCTAACCCTTCTAACCCTACGGGCACGTCGATCAAGCAAGACATTTTGAAAGATATTCATCGAGTGGTTCAGGCGAACCAAGGGACTCTAATTGTTGACGAGATCTACCACGGAATTACTTTTGGAGTTGATGCTTGCTCGTCCTTGGAGTTTGCCGACGATATTTTTGTGATCAATAGTTTTTCTAAGTATTTTGCGATGACAGGTTGGCGATTGGGCTGGGCTGTAATTCCCGATAAATTTATAGGTTCTTTCGAGAAGCTTGCCCAGAATCTTTTTATCTCCAGTCCAGACATAGCCCAAAGAGCTGCCCTCGCGGCTTTTCATCCAGATAGCGTTGGTGAATGTGAAGTGCATAGGGCGAGTTATCAGGAGCATAGAGATTTTTTATTAGCTGAGTTAAGAGAGATTGGTTTCAAAATTCCGGTTGAGCCTACCGGAGCGATATATATTTATGCTGATTGCAGCGGATTCTCTAATGATAGTTTCAAGTTGTGCGAGGACCTAATAGAGAGTGCTGGTGTGGCAGTCGCACCTGGACTGGATTTTGGTGTTTATCGAGCTAATGAACATATTCGATTCTCCTACCCTAAGCCAATCCCAGTGCTTGCGGAAGGGGTGCGTAGAATACGAGCTTATCTAGGCCGCTAACTTTGAGTCGGTCGGGTCAGCGGGATTATTTTTGTATTTTGATAGGAAGCTAGCTATGGCTGATTTTATGGCGGGAATGAGGCGTTCGACAGTTCGGGCCAATGGAATTCGAATGAATGTATGGACGGGAGGAGAAGGACCTACCTTGGTATTGCTGCATGGATATCCGCAAACCGGGCAGATGTGGCACAAGGTATCCCCAACTTTGATGAAGCGATTTAATCTGATTATTCCCGATTTAAGGGGATATGGGGACTCTGAAAAAGCACGCTCCGGCTTCGATAAAAAAACGATGGCAAAAGATATTGCTTGTCTAGCTTCTGAGTTAGGGCATGAGACGTTTTTTCTGATGGGCCATGATAGAGGTGCACGAGTGGCGCATCGGCTCGCCCTTGATTTCCCCGAAAGAGTCGAAAAGCTGATCGTTCTTGATATTGTGCCGACCCACACAATATTCAGTCGAACGGGCCGCGAATTAGCAGCAGCTTACTGGCACTGGTTTTACTTTCAAGCGCCAGACCTACCAGAAATCATGATTAGAAATAGTGCGGAGCCGTTTCTTCAGACAATGTTTCGCTCACTCAGTTGGAGGCCAGATGCAATTGATGATTTATTATTCGCGGAGTATTTAAGGGCGTTCACCTTGCCCGGAACGATTCGCTGTGGTTTAGAAGACTATCGAGCGGCGGCTACTATTGATTATGAAGATGATGAGAGGGACTTAGGAACTAAACTCTCCTGTCCGGTCTACACAATATGGGGTCAGTTCGGCAAAATGGAGTCACTTTTCGATGTGGTGGATACTTGGAAAGAAAAAGCTGATAACGTAATAGGCAAATCATTACCATGCGGGCACTTTATTCCTGAAGAGGCTCCTGATGAGCTGCTCAGCGAGATTGTACCTTTTTTAATAAATCAAAAATGATGAGGCTGAGTTAGATTGCAGTGGGGGAATTATGAACAATAAGTATTTTTTTGTGGGCTTAACAGCTATTTTGTTGCTATCAAGCTCTTTAGGTTTTTCAGAAGAGTCCAAACAACCGCGACCAGATACCTTCACTGACATCGAGTCAAATAAGGATATGCTCGACCCATATAACCTTGGGCTGTTGGTCGAACGAGGAGACGTCAAGGCAATAAATAATGTGGGACTGCTCTGGGCCACAGGGCATGATGGAAAGCAAAGTTTTGAAGAAGCGGTCAAGTGGTGGACTGAGGCGGCAAATCGAGGGTATCCCTTAGCGATGAATAACCTTGGGCTCGCTTATGCTAATGGTCAGGGGGTAGCTCAAGACATTAAGCAAGCATTTGATTGGTGGTTGAAGTCCGCCATTGGTGGTAATGCTTGGGCTATGAATTCTGTCGGAGATTGCTATGAGACCGGGGATGGTGTCACCCAGGATTTCGTACTGGCCATGACTTGGTACAAAACCGCGGCCGATGCGGGTGACCCGCTTGCTCATTACAATGTCGGTGCGTTGTATCAAACGGGTCGAGGAGTCGAGAGAAGCCTCGATTCGGCACATGACTGGTTTATGGGGGGAGCTGAACTCGGTGATCCGTATTCGATGCTTTCGCTCGGTGATTTCTATCGCGATGGGCTCAGAGGCGAGAGAGATCTCGTCGAGGCGTTTTCTTGGTATCAGATTTCTATGCTTAGGCTCGATCCTCAAGATGTTGGCGGTTTGACGTTTGCTGAGAGCGAGGCGAATTCTATAAACGCGCAATTGAATGAGACACAAAAGCAGGAAGCTGCTACTCGAATTGAGTTTTTAAAGAAGTTCACAGCGCCTCAAACGGTCGAGCAGAATTTAGACGAAGGTGAGTCCCGTATTTAGCGATTGGTTTTCGCGAGATTTTATGAAACAGATTGCTTATTTTATTCCTCATCAATGCCTAATCTTGAGCTTGATTCTCATTTGGGGTTGGCTGCCTAACTCGGCGTTTGCTGAAGATACAACCTCTCAAATCCCAGGCGTGTACAGTAATTACCCTTCTGATGGTGAGCGCGACCTGAGTAATAAGCTTGGAACAACGCACTTTATTCCACTTGATGTGCTCATCATAGATCTTCTAGAGGCGTTGGACCAAATCACCAAGTACCGTATTCCTAATGAGCCTCCACCAGTACAAAAGGTTGCGCACTCTGTTGTTGAGCAATATGCGTGCCAAAAGCCTTGCGCCGCACTTGCGGTTTATCGGGCTGGAGAAGGCGTTTATCTGGATGAGTCTATGAAGCCTGAAACCAATGTGTTTGCGCGCTCGGTGTTACTGCATGAGCTCGTTCATTATGTCCAGGATATGAATCATGAATTGGTCGATTTAAAGGATTGCGAGCGCTGGTATCGGCGTGAGCAGGAGGCTTATGCAGTTCAAAAGCGCTTTCTCGAAATTGTGGGTAGCCAAATAAGGGTGGCTTATTCCCAAGGACAGGCCTGCGACTCTTCTGTGGGCAAATAGCTGTATCAAAATGTCGAACAGCATTGTCCTGATTTAATCCCAACAAGTTAGTTTTATTGATCTCCTGGTTTTTTCAAAGGGGCCTTTTCGTTAAAATGTCAGTTTTAGCGATTCAGGATAAAACCTCATGCTTGATAAGCAAGTTACCCCTTTTACTCTCTCGGTCCCAGATAGCGCGCTAAGCGACTTGAAACAGCGCCTGAAAAATACCCGTTGGCCTGATGAAATTCCAAACAACAATTGGTCTTATGGCGCTGACTTGGGTTACCTAAAAGATCTTTGCGCATATTGGGAGAATGATTACGATTGGCGGGCACATGAAGCCGTTATTAACCAATTCAAGCAATATAAAACTAAGGTAGCTGGGATCGATTTACACTTTATTTATGAGGAGGGTAAAGGGGAGAATCCTCAGCCCCTGCTCTTGTCTCATGGCTGGCCCGGATCGGTGTATGAGTTCCATAAGATTATTCCCATGCTGACTGACCCTGTGTCATATGGGGGGTCTGCGGAGGACTCGTTTACAGTCATCGCCCCCTCTCTGCCAGGCTATACATTTTCCTTCAAGCCTGATCAAGCCCGCTTTTCCGTTGAGGAAATTACCGATGCGTTTGCTGAGTTGATGACCAAAGTTCTTGGCTTTAAATCTTTTGTGGCGCAAGGAGGGGACTGGGGCGGTTTCGTCACGTCGCGCATGGGTTTTGTTTACCCTGAATTGTTAAAAGCGATACACCTAAATTTTCTTGCGGTTCGACGGGATCCAAGCATTTTAGAAAATCCTTCTGAGGAAGAGGCTGTTTTCTTAAAGCAACTGAATGAGTTCTTAAAAGATGAAACTGGATATCAATGGATACAGGGTACTAAGCCTCAAACTCTAGCTTACGGCTTGACCGATTCTCCTGTCGGCTTAGCAGCCTGGCTGGTAGAGAAATTTCATACTTGGACTGATCATCGAGGCGATTTAGACGGTTATTTTGGTCGCGATACAATGCTCACAGATATTATGCTGTATTGGACCACTGGTGCTATTGGCTCCTCGTTTTGGCCATACTACGCCAGAATGCACAGCCCATGGCCGATTCCGATTGGTAAAACTGTTGATGTGCCGACGGGTTATATTCAGTTTCCAAAAGAAATTCTCTCTCCACCAAGGTCGGTGGCCGATTTGTTTTATTCTAATATTCAGAGCTGGACCGAGTGCGAAAGGGGCGGGCACTTCGCGGCCTTGGAGCAACCCGAACCGCTGGTTAAAGATATGCGCCAATTTTTTAGAGCTTACCGCTAAATCTCTTCCCGAACATTAAGGGCGTTATCTGGCCGATCGGTTACGTCTTAACTGTGCTACGATGATCAATAAAAGAATTTAATAGAAATTCGACTAGACTTCAGACTCGGCTTAAAAAAACTCAAGAAAAACAATATATTGAGGGGAAATCAATGAGAGTGGATAATTGGGTGTCACACCTAATCGCAGTCGCAGCTGCACTCATCTTGACCGGATGTGGCGATAGTGATGGGGATTCAGCGCAGCACTCATCGGGGTTGGCTGATGAAAAAGTGCAACAGAAAGTTAAGCTGAATATGGCCAGCGCCTTCCCGGCGTCTCTCGAGTTGATCGGTAAGAATGGGGTGCGTTTTTCGGACACTATTGAGGAGGTGTCCGCGGGTACTTTAGAGTTAAAATTTTTTGAGCCTGGTGCTCTAGTGCCAGCTTTGGAGGCAATTCCAGCAGCATCGAAAGGGTCTGTAGATGTTGCTTGGTCGACTTCGGGTTTTTACGCTGGCAATGATCTAGCATTCAGTTTTTTTACGTCGGTTCCCTTTGGCGCCTCAGCTGATGAGTTGTTAGCTTGGCTGCAATACGGTGGGGGAAACGAGCTGGCTGATGAAATGTACGCGGAGCACAATATCAAAGCAATTCCTTGCTTTATTACGCCACCAGAAGCGTCGGGATGGTTTAGGAAGGAAATCAATTCTGTCGATGACCTTAAAGGTATGAAGATGCGATTCTTTGGTTTAGGCGCCAAGGTGATGGATAAATTAGGCGTTGCGACACAGCTACTTGCCGGAGGCGATATCTTTCAAGCGCTACAGTTGGGCACTATTGATGCAACCGAGTTTTCCGTGCCAACGGTAGACGAGAGCTCAAGTTTTTATCAGGTTGCGAAGCATTATTATTTCCCCGGTTGGCACCAAGCCACAGCGTTAGGGGGATTATTTTTCAATATGGATGTATGGAATTCTCTATCGAGTTATCACCAGAAGATTGTGGAGGTTTCCTGTGGCTACATCATTAAAGAGATGATTGCGGAGGGTGAGGCTACTCAAGCGCCTGCTATGCGAAGAATGGTCGAAAAACATGGGGTTACCATTCATTATTGGTCAGATGAAATTCTTAATGCTTACCGTACAGCTTGGGATGAGGTTGTTTTGGAGGAGTCTGCGAAGAACCCAAAATTTAAAAAAATACATGACTCTTATACAAAATTTCGAGAAGATTACAAGCTCTGGGGGGAGAATGGCTATTTGAGGTAGACCCCATTCCATTCGGACCTTTTGGTATGAACCATCTCTTGGTCGACAGGCCGAGTCGTGATAGGGTCTCGTAATCAGCGTTTGATGGTTTACCTATTGGTTTTTGGTGGGTTTTATGTAAATTTTGATCCAACATTATAGAATTAGAAAAACATGATATTAAAAGCACTAAAAAGTGCATTCGGAGGAGTTTTATGACTAAATTTAAAGGCCTTTTGGTGACCGGTGTAATCGGTCTATTTGTTTTGACCGGTTGCGGTGGTGGAGATGAGGTCGCGGTGACCGATGGTGAAGCGCCTGCAAACGCACCTATCAAAAAAGTTAAATTGAAGATGGCGAGCGCATTCCCGTCGTCGTTACCGATACTGGGTGATGGTGGACTCGACTGGACCGAAACAGTGGATACCTTATCTGGTGGAAGTTTAGAAATAAAATTCTTTGAACCTAACGCGCTTGTGCCTGGATTAGAAGCTATTCCAGCTGCATCTAAAGGCTCGGTTGATTTGGCGTGGGCTACTTCTGGTTATTATGCGGGGATCAACAATGTGTTCAGCATGTTTACAACGCTGCCTTTTGGTCCTAACGCGACAGAATTTTTGGCATGGTATTACTACGGGGACGGACAAAAGCTTGCTGATGAGTTGTATTTAGAACACAGCATCAAGTATGTGCCCTGCATCATGATCCCGCCTGAGGCCTCAGGCTGGTTCAAAAATGAGATCAAGAGTCTTGATGATCTCAAGGGTCTCAAGATGCGGTTTTTTGGTCTGGGTGCGAAGGTTATGGAAAAGTTAGGCGCATCTACGCAGCTTTTAGCTGGCGGTGAAATATTCCAGGCGTTGCAGTTGGGTACCATTGATGCAACTGAGTTCGGTAATCCGGCCATGGATGAGGGAATTGGTCTGTATCAGGTAGCGAAACATTACTACTTCCCAGGTTGGCATCAACCAGCTTCTTTTCTTGGTGTATTCATTAATATGGATGTTTGGAATGGTCTATCTGATCATCATCAAGCGGTGATTGAAGTTTCTTGTGGCGATAAAGTGCGTGATGGATTAGCTCTCGGAGATTTTTCTCAGCCGGCGGCAATGGCACGAATGATCGAGCAAGGGGTTAACGTACATTATTGGGGTCCTGAATTTTTGGCAGCTTTTAAAGCCGCGTGGGATGAAGTGGCAGCAGAGGAAATGGCAGTAAATCCAGAGTTCAAAAGGGTTTACGAAAATTATCTGGCATTCCGAGAGCAATTTGCTATTTGGCGAGAGAATGGATATCTGAAGTAAAAGGGGATCCAACATTAAATAGTATGGGCGGGTTTACTCCGCCCTTAACAAGCAATAAGAGAAGATTGGGAGAGGGTTATGATTAAATTTAGAACCACTTTGATGTCAGGTTTAATTGGTTTGTTGGTTCTTACTGGTTGTGGTGGTGGAGAAGATGGCGCTACTGCGGGCGGTGGAGAAGTCTCTGAGGCTGCTCCAGTTAAAAAAGTTAAACTGCAAATGGCAAGTGCCTTCCCGTCTTCTTTACCCATTTTGGGTGTCGGAGGAGTTGAGTGGACTGAAAAAGTTGACCGGTTGTCCGGTGGTACACTCGAGATCAAATTTTTTGAGCCCAATGCCCTGGTTCCTGGGTTGGAGGCAATTCCAGCAGCGTCTAAAGGGTCAGTAGAAATGGCTTGGGCGAGTTCGGGTTATTACGCGGGAATTAATAATGTGTTCAGCATGTTTACCACGTTACCGTTTGGACCTAATGCCACTGAGTTTTTAGCTTGGTACTACTATGGCGACGGTTCTAAGTTCGCTGATGAGCTCTATGGTGCGCAGAATATTAAGTACATACCCTGCCATATGATCCCACCCGAGGCATCGGGGTGGTTTAAAAAAGAAATTAACACTTTGGACGACTTGAAGGGCTTGAAGATGCGGTTCTTTGGGTTGG
>CAJQIK010000032.1 GCA_905478365.1 uncultured Burkholderiales Genera incertae sedis bacterium | reverse complement strand
CGCTGGTGCGAACATAAAACCAATACCAACCGATTCAATACACCCAGCCACATCCTCTGGCTCCAAATCTATACGTGCGCCAAGGGCCTCAAGCACATCGGCACTACCCGAAGAACTCGTCACCGAGCGGCCTCCATGTTTCGCGACACGCCCGCCCGCTGCAGCAACCACAAAGGCAGAAGCGGTAGAGATATTAAACGTCTTTCTTCCATCCCCGCCGGTACCACAGGTATCAATGAGGTGATCCACGCGCTCAACGTTTACCGACATCGAGAATTCCCTAATAACTGCCGTTGCTGCCGATACCTCCTCGACAGTGGGTCCCTTAACCTGGATCCCCACCAAAAATGCAGCCGTCAATTCTGGCGGTACATCGCCCGACATAATGGCGCGCATGATGATTTTCATTTGCTCGTGAGATAAATCATCCCTTCGATAAAAACACTCTATAGCCTCTTGAATTATCATGCGCCCACTTGATCTATAAAATTTTTTAAAAGCTGGTGCCCGTGCTCACTCAAAATAGATTCCGGGTGAAACTGAACACCCTCGATCGGCATGGTTCGGTGTTTCAGCCCCATGATTTCCCCGTCATCGGTCTCAGCGGTTACCTCCAAACAATCCGGCAATCCCTCTCTTTGCACAGACAATGAGTGATAACGCGTCGCGGTAAACGACTCAGGAAGCCCATCAAAAACACCTTGAGACGTATGGGCAATTGAAGACGTTTTCCCATGCATAAGCGTTTTCGCATAGGTGACAGTGCCACCAAATGCCTGTCCGATACACTGATGCCCCAGGCACACGCCAAAAAGCGGCACCTTTCCCGCGAATGCTTTGATGACATCCAACGAGATACCCGCCAACGTAGGCGAACATGGGCCAGGGGAGATCACAATCCACTTCGGAGAGAGTGATTCGATCTCAGCGAGCTCTATCTCATCATTACGTGCAACTTTTACATCTACACCCAACTCACCAAAATATTGGACAAGATTAAACGTAAATGAATCATAGTTATCAATCATTAACAACATGGTGTGTGTCTTCTAAGCAGCGTCATGCGGTATTGTAAATAAATGCGGGCAGTCTAGATAGCGCATGCCGCTAACGGTTGATACCAGCTTCCGCAATTTCCGCAGCCCTGAGGATCGCTTTAGCCTTATTCTTCGTCTCAACCCATTCATTCTCTGGCACGGAGTCAGCAACAATACCCGCGCCGGCCTGAACATATAACGTTTTGTCTTTAATAACGGCTGTGCGTATGGCGATCGCAATGTCCATATCACCATTAAACCCGAGATATCCTACTGCGCCCGCATAGACCCCGCGCTTGCTGGGCTCTAACTCATCTATGATTTCCATAGCACGTACTTTCGGCGCCCCGGACACGGTTCCTGCCGGAAAACTCGCTCTTAAAACATCGATCGCGGATAACCCGTCCAGCAATCGTCCCTCTACGTTCGAAACGATGTGCATCACATGAGAGTATCGCTCAATCACCATCTGGTCCGTAACATTCACAGAACCAACCTGCGCAACTCGCCCTAAATCATTGCGGCCAAGATCCATGAGCATCACATGCTCTGCGATTTCTTTAGGATCAGACAACAAATCATTCTCATACGCGACATCCTCGTCCCTGTTAGCGCCACGGGGTCGGGTCCCTGCTATTGGTCGTAATGTCACAACCCCCTTTTCCAACCTCACAAGAATTTCAGGAGATGCACCAACGATGTGGAAATCCTCGAGATTGAAGTAAAACATGTACGGCGAAGGATTCAGCGCACGCAAAGATCGGTAGAGTGATAACGGAGGTGCGTGAAATGGAACGGACATGCGTTGCGATAAAACGACCTGCATGATGTCACCCTCATGAATGTAAGCCTTAGCACGCGCAACGCTTTCTGTGAACACATCCTGAGGCGTCTCCTCATGCGGCACGGCTAACTCATGCGCACCCTCTTCCGGCTCATCAATTGGCTTTCGAAGGGCCGCGAATAACTCAGTCAAACGCGTCTGACCAAGTTCGTACGCTTCAGTATCTTGAGGGTTCGCGAAAACAACAAAGTAGAGCTTTCCCGCCAAATTATCGTAAACAATAACCTCTTCAGAATGGAGTAAGAGAATATCAGGGCAATCAATGGGGTCGGATTTACTCTTGCCACGACCGACGCGGCTCTCAATCATGTGCACCGTCTCATATCCAAAGTAGCCTACGAGACCACCAAGAAATCGGGGCAAATCATCCCGATAGTAAGCCTTTGTCCGTTGCTGCAATTCGGAGACCCAGCCGATAGGGTCCTCCCGCTCAACCTGAGCTACAACAGCGTCATCACAAATTTCAACGCAAGTATGTCCACGCACTTCATAGCGAATTCTGGATGGCAAACCAACAAACGAATATCGTCCAAATTGCTCACCACCCTGCACCGACTCCAACAGATAAGAAAATGGTTTATTCGCGTATTTCAAGTAAATAGAGAGCGGCGTATCGAGATCCGCGAAACACTCTAAAACCAAAGGGACATGGTTGAACCCTTCCTCCGCCAATTTTTCAAATTCTTTTTTATTCACATTGATCTCAACAATCCGGATAACGCCGCATCAGTTTGTGACGTACCTATAACTAAATATATTCATCCTCATTATAGAGCGGCGTATCCATTCACGCTTTCTCGATCAGATTAAGTAAATCCTCAGCATTACCTAAAATCGCATCGCAATCTAGATCCGACAAAGCCATTCCGGAGCGGTATCCGAAGGGTACGCACACAACCGGAGCGCCTGCGTTTCGAGCACAAGCGGTGTCGGTCTTAGAATCGCCAACCATCAAGACATGCCTCGTATCAACACCAAACCGTGACGCGAGAACACGTAGCGGCAAAGGATCAGGTTTTCGTTTCTCTAAGGTGTCGCCACAAATCACCTCTTGAAAATAACTGCGAATGCCTAACTTATTCAAAATCGGACCCGTAAACAATTCACTTTTATTGGTCAGACATGCCATTTTTAAACCCCGATGTTGAAGCGTTTTAAGTACATGCTCAATACCAGGAAACAGCTCAGAGTCATCACAAACGTGGCGTGCGTAATGCGCTCTAAATTGTTGGGCAATATTGTTTAGATCTGTCGCTTCAATTTGGATTCCAAGGTCTTTGAATAATTCAAGCAACAAATATTCGATCCCCTGTCCGATATGTTGACGGACTACGTCTGCGCTCACTGGATCATAACCAAGGTCATTCAGCGTTAAATTCGTTGCTGTGTGAAGGTCAGGGAGCGTATCGACCAGGGTTCCATCCAGATCAAAAGCGACAACGCTCACATCAAAACCTCTTTGCCGCAGCAGACCGTTATTGGACATTCGATTATTTATTAAGCCTATAGCAGCACTGAATACCAATAATGCTATTCAATTTGAGCCTTCATCTGAGTGATCACATCATGATAATCAGATGCGCCAAAAATTGCTGAGCCAGCGACAAAAGTATCGGCGCCCGCTTCAGCAACGGAGGCTATATTATCGACTTTGATGCCACCGTCGACCTCAAGCCACACGTCACAACCTGAGAGATCAATTAAATCGCGCGCCTCCGCAATCTTATCTAGCGAGTGCTCAATAAAACTTTGTCCGCCAAATCCCGGATTAACAGACATAATCAGAACTAAGTCAATTTTATCGAGCGTCCAATCTAAAATGTGAAGCGGAGTTGCAGGATTAAACGCTAACCCCACTCGACAACCCTGCGATTTGATCAAATTGATCGTTCTATCGACATGACTAGAAGCT
>CAJQIK010000031.1 GCA_905478365.1 uncultured Burkholderiales Genera incertae sedis bacterium | reverse complement strand
ACAGCAACGCCCCAGTGAGCGCACAACATTCCGTAGTAGGAGTTGGGCAAGCTAGTCAAGGAATTCCAAACTGTGTTGCCCTCACCCCGTGACATTTGCTTGAGCCGTGTCCACAAGTTTACGATCCCAGCCAAAGCAATCCACAAAGCCATGAGCAGACCAAAGCTCACCAATACATTCCAAGTCCCCATAGTAAAGGGCAGTAAAAGCGCTGATACCACCGAAACCACGAACGCCCACTTGAGTTTCGAGGCAAGGTCTGGAACAGAAGACTTCTTCCATCGAGAAATTGGACCAATCCCCATTAAGAACATCGCTGGAGCCATTATTGGAATGAAAACGGCATCAAAGTAAGGTGGACCTACCGAAATTTTTCCTAACCCCAAAGCATCAAGGAACAGTGGGTAGAGGGTACCCAGAAGCACTGAAGCTGCAGCAACAACTAACAATACATTGTTGGCCAGTAATGCAGACTCCCGAGACACCAAATCAAATCGCCCACCTAAGCCAACTTTTGGAGCTCTCCAGGCGAACAAAATTAAAGACGCACCCACCACGAAAACCAGAAACCCGAGAATGAAGACGCCTCTCTCAGGGTCTGTTGCAAAAGCATGCACCGAGGTCAGTACCCCAGAGCGCACTAAAAAAGTACCCAACAAAGATAAGGAAAAAGTAATAATCGCTAACAATACCGTCCAAACTTTGAAGCTTCCACGTTTCTCAGTCACTAAGAGCGAATGCATCAGTGCAGTACCGCAAAGCCACGGCATAAAGGATGCGTTCTCAACTGGATCCCAAAACCACCAGCCACCCCAACCGAGTTCGTAATACGCCCACCAACTCCCAAGCGCGATCCCGATGGTTAAAAATGCCCATGCAATAGTTGTCCAAGGACGTGACCATCGAGCCCAAGTGGTATCCAAACGTCCGCTGATTAATGCTGCGATAGCAAAAGCGAAAACGACAGAGAACCCCACGTAGCCCATGTATAACATGGGTGGATGAATCACCATCCCAGGATCTTGAAGCAGCGGATTTAAGTCACGACCATCTACCGCAGGAGGAAGAAGTCGATCAAAGGGATTAGATGTGAGCAATAAAAATGAATAAAAACCGATGGCTACTAGCGCCATCACGCCCAGAATTAACGACAACATATCGTCAGGTACGCCTTTGCTAAAACGCGCGACCGCTGCCATCCAACCTGACAGCATCAAAACCCATAACAACAGAGAACCTTCATGGCTACCCCAACTCGCCGCTAGTCGATAAGGCCAGGGAAGCTGCGAATTCGAATTCGATGCCACGTTCAAAACGGAAAAATCGTTCGTTAGAAACGAAATGACCAAACAGCAAAATCCAAACGTCGTCAACAAAAATAAGACGTATGCCGAAGGCCGAGAGACAGCCATCCAATTCGTGTGTCCTCTCGTCGCACCGACTAATGAAAAAAATGCCTGTGCCACCGCTACGCAAAGGGCTAATATGACAGCGAAATGCCCGATCTCAGGAATCAAAAATTACCACCTTTCTAACACTAAAATTTCGAGTTTTTATATTCGCGCTCATTCCGCTTCCATCTTAATTTTCCGCGCCCTCTCAAGCGCCTCAGCCGCCTCTGGAGGCATGTAATTTTCATCGTGTTTGGCGAGCACTTGATCCGCGACAAAAATGCCTTGCTTATCCATCCTACCCTGAGCAACCACTCCCTTTCCTTCTTGGAACAAGTCCGGCAATATTCCCGTGTACTGAACGGGTACGTTCTCCATCGTATCAGTCACCGCAAATCGGACAGTCACGCCATCTTCGTTCCGCTGAAGACTGTCTTCCAATACCATGCCGCCGATACGAAACGCCTGCCCCTGGGGTACCTGACCCGCAAAAACTTCTGTTGGTGTATAGAAAAATACCAAATTACTGCGGAAGGCCTTAAGAACGAATGTTGCCCCTAAACCCAAAAGCGCAAGCGCGACCAAAACCAATATGAGTCGCTTATGACGTGGTTTCATTGTTACGTCCTTTAAACGTTAGCTTACTAGACCAGCAATGGTGATACGAGTTCATCTATTTTTCCTCAGATCGACAAGCTCAATCACAACACATAAGGCCGTAACACTGTAGGAGCCCCAAACGTAGAGTCCGTAGCCACCCATTGCAAAAAAATCGGAAATACTTTCCCACTGCATTTACTGCACTCCAGAAGATTCAGAAAGCCAAGTAGCGTTTCCTTCCCGATCACGAATAATGCGTCTCACACGCATTAAAGAGACGGCGATCGAATACATCCAAAAAGCTAAGGCCATCACTAACATGCCAGTTAGCATACTCGTAGCCATAGTGGGAGACTTTGTAAGACTCACAGAGGCCCCTTGATGCAGCGTATTCCACCACTGCACCGAAAAATAAATGATTGGCACATTAACGACACCCACTAAAGCGAGTATCGCTGATGCTCGATCGCCGCGTCTTGGATCCTCAATCGACGCACGAAGCGCCATATACCCGATATATAAAAATAATAAAATGAGTTCAGAAGTTAAACGTGCATCCCACACCCACCACGCACCCCATGTCGGTCTGCCCCAAAATGCCCCCGTCCACAAAGCAACAAATGTCATCAGCGCACCTGTGGGTGCCAAAGCATGAGCCATCATCGACGAAAGGCGCGTATTCATAATCAATCCGATCGCTGCCCAGAAAGACATGACTAGGTAAATCAACATCGACATCCAGGCCGCAGGAACGTGAATAAAAATTATTCGATATGACTCACCTTGTTGGAAATCTGTGGGCGCAACAAAGAATCCAATATAAAGTCCCCAAACAGTCAGAATCGCCGCCACCAGGAAGAAAAAAGTAGCCATCTTCTTCGCTAGCGGATAAAAATATTGCGGTGAAGAATACTTCCAAATACTCATAAAGTTTCAATATTTAAACTAGGACTGAGACAACAACGAATGTGTCTTACATTAGTAAACCGTTATTCTAAAGCAATTTTGATCGCACTCGCGATCGCTAATGGCGCCAAAGCGACCGATAAACACAACATGGCAGTAAGTATCGAGAGGTGCCCATCTATTGAAAGCCCTTGAAGGTCCGCCACTACTGCCCCAGCTCCAAAAATCAAGACAGGAACATAGAACGGCAGAATAAGGATAGACGTTAACGCAGTTCCTCCTCTCACGCCTAATGTCAGAGCAGCACCTATCGAACCGACCAGTGAGAGTACAGGCGTACCCAATAAGAGCGTTCCCAAAAGTAAGCTCAGACTAGCTGCAGAAAGTCCGAATTGCAGGCCTATAAAAGGTGCGACAATGACGACCGGCAAACCCGTGATCAACCAATGTGCACTGATCTTTGCGATCACCAAAACCGTTAACGGTTCGCCACTAAGCACTAAATGCTCTAAAGAGCCATCATTAAAATCTGTTTCAAACACTCGATGAAGCGCAAGTAATGAGCATAAAAGTGCCCCAACCCATATCACTCCAGGCCCAATAATTTTTAAAGTATTGAGCTCCGGACCCACGGCAAAGGGAAAAAGACTCGAAACAATTAAAAAGAAAAACAGGACCGTCACCACGTCTGTTTTTTGCCGAAGCGCCAGCAGAAGTTCTTTGCGAAGTACAGATATGAACGCTTTATACACGACTAATCCAAAGAAAGGCTGGATGCCTCAGGTACAACATCAAAATCTTGATGGGTCGTAAAAATGAGTACGCCACCAGATTCAATATGTGCCCGAAGCTTCACGACTAGGGCTGATATTGCCGAAACATCTAAAGATGTAAAGGGCTCATCAAGGACCCACAAAACTCGATGCCTCATAAAATCAAGCCTCGTGAGCGCCACTCGTCTTTTCTGCCCTGCGGACATGTTCATCACCGGCTTATGCTTAACAGCCTCAAGACCCGCTGCATCAAGCGCAGCGCTAATCTCAATATCAGTTGGAGACGCACCTAAAAGGGGGAGCATTAATTTTAAATTCTCAGTGGCCGTCAATTGTTTTTTTAAACCATCATCGTGACCGAGAAAATTGACAGACCTGACGAATTCACTCTCGTTTTTTTGAGCCACTGCGCCATGCCAAACCACCGCACCGTTATCTGGTCGGCACAACCCAGACACTATTCTTAACAGTGTTGTTTTACCTGAACCGTTAGATCCAGTCACACGCATAGCATCGCCCTCAGTCATCGAGAAGTTCAAATTCTCGAATAAAACATTTTTGCCTCGAGCAAAACTTAGATTTTGGATCTGTAACATGAATTGTATTACCTGCTTCAGCTAAAATTCTTTCGTCGTTTTTTTTACTTAAAAACCGATATGAGGGTATCATTGTTTCTAACGTATGTGTGTGTCAAAGCGTGATACGAAACACATCAAAACTACAAATCTAAAGGTTGAACATGCCTAAAATTACGATGTACTTCGATTTTATATCTCCTTACGCCTATCTCGCATTTAAAGTCATTCAAAGAGGCTTAGTTAATCGTGTGGACATTACGTATAAGCCCATATTATTTGCTGGACTATTAAACCATTATGGGCAACTGGGTCCAGCTGAAATACCTTATCGACGCGAGTGGACTTTTTTGCAAGCCTTATGGCAAGGAAGAGAAGCTGGTATCCCAATTCGGCTACCCAAAAGCCACCCCTTCAACCCGCTGACGCTGCTCCGTTTGGCGATAGCCGAGAATAGATCTGGGGATCCAAGCAAGGAGACCTGCAACAAGATTTTTGAGTTTGTATGGAATCGTGGGGCGGATGTATCCGATGAAACTGAATTATCAGCGCTTAGTAGTGAGATTAATTTGGAACGAAAACCCGACGACCCAGCCGTTAAGGAACAACTTAAAACAAATACTGAGGAGGCCATAGCCAATCACGTTTATGGTGTCCCATCTTTTCAATATAACAATAAAATTTTTTGGGGAAATGACTCTCTCAAGATGCTTGAGGCTTATATCGACGGCGACCCATGGATTGATGAAAACTGGTCAAAACCGGATGCCGTAACTGTTGGCATTACGCGAAAAAAATAGACAAAAAAATTCATATACAAAAACTAAAGTTACGGGAAAAGACATGCGTAAAATTTGTTTAATTATCGGCGCGGGCGCGGGGATAGGTATGGCGACCGCAAGAAGATTCGCCAGAGAAGGTTATTACATCTGCCTCGTCAGGCGAAGTGATCAAGAAGGCCTTAACAAATCAATTCAGGAGCTAACAACAAACGGCCATGAAGCGGCCGGTTTCATATTAGATGTAACCAAGCCGGATGAACTTGAGGCGCTTGTGGAAAAAATTGAAACAGAACTCGGCGCAATTGATACAGCTGTATACAACGTTGGCGCGCAAATCGGTGACCGAGATTTGAACGATACCACGCTCAAAGTGTTCGAGCTTGGGTGGCGTTTAGGAACCCTTGGTTTATTTCGTCTTGCCAAAAAACTACTTCCCTACATGGTAGAACGCTCAACAGGAAGCCTTCTTGTTACAGGAGCAACTGCCTCGGTAAGAGGGAACAGAGGTCAACACTCACACGCCGCCACGATGGCCTCACGCCGTATGCTCTGTCAATCGTTAAATGCAGAGTTCGCTCCCAAGGGGATACATATTGCCCATATTGTGATTGATGGACTTATAGATGCTCCAGATACCCTTGGAAAAATGCTGGGGCCCGACGCGTTCGAAGACCTTAAGCAAAGGAAAGGCTATGAAAAAAATGGTTTATTGGTTCCAGATCAAATTGCAGAGAGTTACTTTCATCTCGCACGCCAACATCCCTCAGCTTGGACACATGAATTAGATCTGAGGCCATATTCGGCGCTGCCGTGGTGGAATCACGTAAAGCTCGACCTGTAGTGGTTAATTAGTCTTTTAACGGCAAGTTTTCAATCGTCGCTTGAAGTGGCTCACCATCAACCCACGTAGCTTTGTACGACGCGCCGTTGGAAAACGTGTAGACGCCCTCACCATTTGGCGCACCGTTTTGAAAATTTCCCACGTATTTACCGCCACTTGCATATGTTTGTCGCCCACGACCATGCTCCTGATCGTTTCTCCAACGCCCCTCATAACGAGCGCCGTCTACATAGGTATAAATTCCAAAACCTTCTTTTTTACCTTCCCTAAAACCGCCTCGATAGTGGTCACCATTGGTGAATTTCATAGATCCGTGCCCGTGAAACTGACCAAATTGATAGGCGCCCTCGTACTTGGCTCCGTCAAGATATTGCATAACGCCCTGTCCATGAGGCACATCATCTTTGAACTGTCCGACATAGATGGAACCTGACAAGGGATGTTTGGAGCCGAATGTCATCTCGCCTCGCCCGTCTTTCTTCCCCTGTCTAAACTGTCCTTTGTACCTCGTACCAAAAGCGTCCTCAAGCAAACCATCACCATGAGGCTTTCCTTCGGCAAAGTCCCCAATATAATGAAAATTGTCCGAGTTGAGTGTCCCTTGGCAGTTTGTCCAAATCTCTCGGTCTTCGCCTGCGCATGACGGTAGCTCTTCCGCTTTAGACGCAGAAATCAAAAATACCAGTAAGGAAACTAAAATTACTATAGGCCGCACGAACATAATATTTCTAATTGAAATCAATCCGTATTCACGCCGCCTCAGTTTCTCCACCGGCGTCACGCCAATCCGCAAACCCACCAATATTTCTCACGCTCTCATAGCCCATCTCCTTCAGAGTCTTACCCGCCAGCGCAGCTTGACCGCCCGCCCCGCAAACGAGAATAATCGTTGCATCTCGATTAAGTTCAGCGTTATGGAATGGACTATCAGGATCTGCAGCGAACTCTATAAAACCTCTTGGAATTCTGAGAGCGCCATTGATGGTTCCAGACTCAGCGATTGCTGCGGAATCACGAACATCAACGAAAACAGCACCCTTGTTTTTGTGAAGATCAATACCTTCCTCGACAGATACACGCTCCACCAAAGCATTTGCTTCACTCAAATAATCCTTTGAATTCTTCATCAGTTCTCCTTAAATTTTGTATTTTAAGCAACACTACTGATCGTATTTTAACGCCTACGCAACGTCTGTAGACGAATTATGCAAATCAACAGACATGCTAAGTATCTTCAGGGAGGCTAGCATTGGCTAGACTAGACTAGGAAGGGGTAGACGGAGCAAGCCTTTGTGAGGCTCACACCGTCTGTCTTCAGGAGGTTATAGTTAACTGACTAATCTGGGAAGACCATTGCATCCTGGTTTGAAGCGTATGGATCCGCGATCTCTCCAGAGGCGATCCGAGCTTTTTCTGTTGCCCTCAGGTAAGCAACAATGTGTAAAATCTGAGTTTTATCCAACATGCTGCTGAAAGCCCCCATTTTGCCGCCTCGACTACCTGTTCGAGGGGTTCCCGAGTAAATCGTTTCATAAATCTCGCTGTTGGTATTTCCCCTGAACATGAATTTCCCACAACTCACGCAAGGGGCGCGGCCGGTTCCAACTCCTTGCCCCCCATGACATGCTGCGCATTTCTCAGAAAATATTTCCGCACCTTCTGCCACAGCCTCAAGATTTGCAATCGGTACCTCTAAATCCAAGGGGTGCATTTGGTGGGTCTGAGCGGATACAAGCCCGGTAACAGCGAGCGATGCCCAAAAGCAAGCGGTGATAACAAGTTTAAACATAACGTAACCTAAAATTTCGTGGTATTGACATGGTACTTGTGACTCCCATCCGTGTGCAAAGTTCATTAGTACAGGTAACAAAAATTGTTCAATTGGACTTTACCTTGAGTCACTGCACAGGAACCAAACTGAGATCATTTTGTCTATTACTCTA